>NZ_JAAALN010000489.1 GCF_009906795.1 Kineococcus siccus | reverse complement strand
ACGCTTCGGCCATCGCGTTGTCGTAGGAATCACCGGTTGAGCCGACCGACGCGACCGCACCCTCGGCGGCGAGTCGCTCGCTGTACTTCACCGCAACGTATTGAACTCCCTCATCCGAGTGATGCGTGAATCCGGTCAGGTCGACGCCCTCGCGGCCGCGGCCCCAGAACGCCATCTGCAGAGCGTCCAGGGCCAGTTCGGTGCGCAGGTGGGTCGCGACCTGCCAGCCCACGACCCGGCGGGTGCACACGTCGG
>NZ_JAAALN010000488.1 GCF_009906795.1 Kineococcus siccus | reverse complement strand
CGGCTGGTCTGCACGGTGTGCGCCGTAACGGCAAGCCGCCGCGTACGACGATCCCCGGACCACCGGACCACCGCCCCGACTTGGTCGAGCGCCACTTCCGCGCCGAGCGGCCCGACCGGTTGTGGGTTGCGGACATCACCTACATCCGGACCTGCTCGGGGTGGGTGTACGCCGCGTTCGTGACCGACGTGTGCACCCGCCGGGTCGTGGGCTGGCAGGTCGCGACCCACCTGCGCACCGAACTGGCCCTGGACG
>NZ_JAAALN010000487.1 GCF_009906795.1 Kineococcus siccus | reverse complement strand
CGCCATGAGAGAGCCACACCGATCCACCTGGTGGGCAGCCGCTAGGAAGAGCGTCGTGTCGGACACCTCGACACAGCCTGGCCGGGCCGTTGTCGTGGGTCCAGTACACAAGTAGCCGCTGGTCGCGCGACCGTTGCTGCCACTGGCGCCCGGTCATGCCGAAAGGCGTGTGGCTGCTACTAGGCCCTGGCTCTCAAGTTGCCAGCTTGACGCCCGTCTGTGCGACAGGAACCACCGCGACAGTCAGCCCGTCACAGCTGCATGATCGAGGGAGACATCGAGA
>NZ_JAAALN010000486.1 GCF_009906795.1 Kineococcus siccus | reverse complement strand
CGACGTGACCGCTTTCGCGGTGTTCCCCGAGGCACACTGGCGCAAGATCTGGTCGACCAACCCGATCGAGCGCCTCAACCGCGAGGTCAAGCGCCGCACCGACGTGGTCGGGATCTTCCCCAACGCCAGGCGCTGCTGCGCCTGGCCGGCTGCGTTCTCATCGAAGCCCACGACGAGTGGCAGTCCGGGGAGCGCCGCTACCTCTCCGAGGCCTCGATGGCGTTGCTGACCCCACCGGAACCGATCCTCCTGCCCACCCCCGCGCTCCGCGCGGACGGCGACACGACCACGACCCTCGACACGACCAC
>NZ_JAAALN010000485.1 GCF_009906795.1 Kineococcus siccus | reverse complement strand
GCCTGCCGCCACAGCTCCCCGTCGCTGGGCGCGGCTCGGTCCGCCATCTCGTTCACATCCCCCTATGCCCGCAGCCGTGACCGAGTTCCCGATCATGAGGGACGAGTCCTCGAACGTCCTCAATTCGGCAAGACCGTGACGTCGTGGGTCGCGAGGACAGCGCGCACAACGCGGGATGACCGTGCTGTTGGCTCAGCCCCTCGCGTCGTCCCACTCAGGCCGCCACAAGCGCCACGAGACGGAGTAGCTGATGGCCAGGCACGTCCAAGCGGCCCCAGTCACCCACTGCCACCACGAGCTCCCACCAGAGACGAGGAGGAGCC
>NZ_JAAALN010000484.1 GCF_009906795.1 Kineococcus siccus | reverse complement strand
CTGGGAGGAGACGATCTCGGCGTAGGTCGGGCACGTCGCGAGCAGCTCCTCGTGCCGGCCCTGCCCGACGACGGCGCCGCCGTCGAGGACGACGATCCGGTCGGCGCCCACGATGGTGGACACGCGCTGCGCGACCACGACGAGCGTGGCGTCGGCGACCTCCGCGGCGAGCGCGGCGCGCACCCGTGCGTCCGTCGCGGTGTCCAGCGCGGAGAACGCGTCGTCGAAGACGTAGACCTCGGGCCGCAGCACCAGCACGCGGGCGATCGCGAGCCGCTGGCGCTGCCCGCCCGAGACGTTCGTGCCGCCCTGCGCGACGCTCGC
>NZ_JAAALN010000483.1 GCF_009906795.1 Kineococcus siccus | reverse complement strand
CCAGGACGACGGGCTCCTGCTCCTCGACGACCTCCGGCACGTCGTCAGCAGCAGGCCCCGAGGGCGGCTGCAAGCCGGCCTGGCGCAGCTGGTCGTCAGCGATCATCTGCCGGTAGACGACATCGGACAGGCGCCGCTTGAGCGCCCGTAACGCTTCCATCGACGACTTGCCCTGCGCCTTCTTGCGGTCGAAGTAGGCCCGGCCCTCGGTGTCATGACGCAACTGCACGATAGCCATCGTCCCTTCGCACGCCATGAGAGAGCCACACCGATCCACCTGGTGGGCAGCCGCTAGGAAGAGCGTCGTGTCGGACACCTCGACACAGCCTGGCCGGGCCGTTGTCGTGGGTCCAGTACACAAGTAGCCG
>NZ_JAAALN010000482.1 GCF_009906795.1 Kineococcus siccus | reverse complement strand
AGGCGGCGGCGGGGACGAGCACGGCGAGGGCCAGCCCGCGCAGCAGCGCCGCGCGCACCGACGGGATCCCCACGCCCGGGACGTCGGCGCCCGCGGGGCCGTCCTTGAGCCCGGTGGACCCGCGACGCGTCGGCAATCTCCGGGTGCGGCGCGTGAGCGGGCGGTCACGCAGTTAGGCTGCCGTCGGCCCGGTCACCGCTCTCTCCACCCGTCGCCCCGGTCCCGGGGGCGGGCGGGCGCGAGACCGGCTGGACCGCGCTCCACATCGACGTAGAGCCATCTGACTGACACTCTGAGTGCTCGCACGACGGAGGGAGCGCACCGTGACCGGACGACAGGAGCGTGCGACCTGGCACCGGCGCCTGGACG
>NZ_JAAALN010000481.1 GCF_009906795.1 Kineococcus siccus | reverse complement strand
GGGGAGGACCACTCCGCCGTCGACGGCCGGCCGCGGGCCGCGGCCGGGGCGGGCCCGCGCCCGGAGGGCCCGCTGCCGCCGGCGGCGACGGCCTCCACCTTGGCCTCGATGCCCGTCACCTCCAGCAGCGCCTCGGCGACGAAGGCGGGGTGGTTGCCCCGGCTGAAGGCGGTCGCCAGACCGGCCGTCGTGAACTGCAGCCGCAGGACGCCCCCGCGGTGCTCGAGGACCGTGGCGTTGTCCGAGACGAGCGTCCAGGTGCCGCGCTTGAGCGCGTACAGGGCGCCGAGGACGTCGGTCCACAGCCGCCGGACCGTCTCGGCCTCCCCGCCGCTGCCCGTCGCGACGGGTGCCTGCGCCGGGGCCTCGGCCGCGGCG
>NZ_JAAALN010000480.1 GCF_009906795.1 Kineococcus siccus | reverse complement strand
CAGCAGGGCCTCGAGGAGTTCGCTGAGCAGTTCCCGCTGGCGGGCGTAGAACGGGTCCACGTCCCCATGCTACGGAGCGCGAGCGGGCGCGACGGGCTGCTCCGGGACGTCCCGCCCGTCCGGAGCAGCCGCCTCAGCGCCCGCGGCGCCGCGAGCTGATGACGCCGGTGTCGAACCCCGCGAAGTGCAGGCCCCCGTGGAAGCGGGCGTGCTCGATCTTGAGGCAGCGGTTCATGACCACGTCGAGGCCGGCCTCGGTGCCGCGGCGCGCGACGTCCTCGTCGTAGAGGCCGAGCTGCAGCCAGAGCGCGCGGGCGCCCACCTCGATCGCCTCGTCGAGCACGGCCCCGAGCTGGTCGGGCCGGCGGAACACGTCGACGA
>NZ_JAAALN010000047.1 GCF_009906795.1 Kineococcus siccus | reverse complement strand
GTGGTGACGTGGTTCACAGCGACGGTGCTCGTTGCACGATACGAACTCCGTTCCGTCATGGGCAACACCCGACACACGACCGCAACGAAGACCTGACGGCCGCGAAACACCCGCGGCCCGCTTGACCGCCCGCCCGGGGGCCGTCGATGCTGGCCGCGTGACCGACGTGCGCCGCATCGTGGTGGTGGGCGCCTCGCTCGCCGGGCTGGGCGCCGTCCGCGCGCTGCGGGCCGAGGGCTTCGACGGCGAGGTCGTCGTGGTGGGGGACGAGGTGCACCGCCCCTACGACCGACCGCCCCTGTCCAAGCAGCTCCTGCTGGGCACCTGGACCACCGGGCAGCTGGCCCTGGAGACCGCCGACGAGGGCCTGGACGCGCGGTGGCTCCTCGGCGTGCCGGCGGTCGGGCTCGACCTCGCCACCCGCACGCTCACCCTCGCCGACGGCACGGAGCTGACCGCCGACGGCTTCGTCGTGGCCACCGGCGCCCGCGCCCGCCGGCTGCCCGGGGCGGACGCGACCGCGGGGGTGCACGTGCTGCGGACCCTCGACGACGCCGCCGCGCTGGGCGGGGAGCTGCGGGCCGGCCGGCGGCTCGTCGTGGTGGGCGGCGGGTTCCTCGGCAGCGAGGTGGCGGCCGCCGCCCGCAGCCGCGACGTCGAGGTCACGGTGCTGGAGCGGGGCGCGCGGCCCTTCGTGCGGCAGTTCGGCGAGGAGGTCGGCGCGCTCGTCGGCGCGCTGCACGCCCGCGGCGGGACGACCCTGCGGGGCGGGGTCGCGGTGACCGGGTTCACGAGCACCCCGGACGCCGACGGCGGGCCCCGCGTGACGGGCGTGGAGCTGGCGGGGGGCGAGGTGGTGCCGGCGGACGTCGTCCTCGTCGCCGTCGGCGCTCACCCGAACGTCGAGTGGCTGGCGGGCAGCGGTCTCGAGCTCCTCGACGGCGTCCGCACCGACGACCGCGGCGCCACCAGCTCGCCGCACGTCGTCGCCGTGGGCGACTGCGCCACGGTCGTCGACCCCGCCGGGGGCGCCGTGCGGCACGAGCACTGGACGACGGCGTCGGAGCGGCCCGCCGTGGCGGTGCGGACGCTGCTGTCGGGAGGCACGGCCGAGGACCGCTTCACCGGCGTCCCCTACGTCTGGTCCGACCTGTACGGGGAGCGGCTGCAGTTCGCCGGCCACCGCGAGGACGGCGACGCGCCCGTGTTCGTCGAGGGCGGCCCGGGCGAGGACCGGTTCGTCGTCGTGTGGGAGCGCGAGGGCGTCCCGACGGCCGTGCTCGGGCTGTCGAGCTCGCGGACCTTCACGAAGTGGCGGCGGCAGCTGCTCAAGCAGACCACCGCGGCCTGACCGGGGCGGACCCCGGCCAGACCGCGGACACGGTCACACCATCCACTCGGCCGGACCACGGTGGCCAGGCCCCGGACGGGTCAGGCCGGGGGCTGCCCGTCGCCGGGGCCGTAGGAGAAGAACGGCCAGCCCTGCGCGTCCCACTCGACCTCGCGCACCTGCATGCGCGTGATCCCCCCGGCGTCGGCGTCGTAGTAGTGGTGCACCGCGTAGGTGCGGCCGCGCTGCTCCACCACGTCCAGCGCCCCCGTGCCGACCTGGTTGCCGCGCCGGGAGAGCAGCACGTCGCCACCGCCCTCGGTCATCGGGTCGCCGCTGCGGTCGACGAACGGCCCGGTCGGGCTCTTGGACCGGCCGACGACCGTCTTGTACGTGCTGTTCACGCCCTGGCAGCAGAAGTCCCACGACGCCGTGAGGTACCACCAGCCGCCGTGGCGGAACACCTGCGGGTTCTCGATCGCGTTGGGCGGGACCACGGGGTTGCTGGCCAGCGACGTGCGCGGGCCGACGGGGGTGCGCATGTCCTCGAGCTCCTGGACCTTGATGCCCGACCAGAAGGAGCCGAAGGCGATGTACCACGTCCCGCCGGCCTGGTACACGTCCGGGTCGATGGCGTTGAAGTCGTCGCCGGGCTGCGAGGTCAGGATCGGGCCCTGGTCCACCCAGCTGTCCAGGTCGCCCGGCGTGCGGGTCGTCGCGAGCCCGATCGCGGACTTGTTGGTGCCGAAGGACGACGCCGAGTAGTACAGGTGGAACACGCCGCCCCGCTCGACGACGTGGGGCGCCCACAGGTGCTGCACGCCGTAGGCCCGCGTCCACGCGGGCAGGGGGATCTCGCCCAGCGACTGCCAGGGACCGGCGAGCGTGCCGGTGGAGCGGCGGGCGAAGATCCCGCCCGGGTCGTCGGGGTTCAGCACGCCGGTCGAGAAGACGTACGGCGTCTTCCCGTCCAGGAACAGCGTCGGGTCGTGCACCGGGTCGTCGACCACCCCGGCGACGTAGTTGCCGACGTCGCCCGTCATGGCCAGCTTGCCGCTGAGGGGCTTGCCGTGGCCCCGCGGCCCGGCGTCGGCCGCGGTCGCGGAGCCCGCCACCAGCGCCAGCCCCAGCACGGCCGCGGCCGGCACCCGCCGGCCTGCGCGTCGCATCGTGAGTCCCACGTGTCGTCCTCCTGCTCGTCGTCGAGCTGCTCCGCCGCAGGGTCGCGGCGGACGGTCGTCGTGCGCGTGAGGACAGGGAACACCAGGGAGTACAACGTTGCAACCGGGGGTCGTCGACGATCCCGCGGCCCGGCCGTGCGGGCCGCGGGACGGCGAGGGGCGTCGCGGGGTCAGACCCGGGCGTCCTCCGCGATCATGTCGGCGCACTTCTCACCGATCGCCATCGTCGTGATGTTCGGGTTGACGGCCCCGAGGAACGGCATGATCGAGCCGTCCGCGATGCGCAGCCCCGCGACGCCGCGGACTCGCAGCCGGGGGTCGCAGACCGCCATCAGGTCGTCGTCGGCGCCCATCTTCGCGGTGCAGCTGGGGTGGTAGACGGTGTTGTGGGTCTTGGTGACGTAGTCGGCGATCTCGTCGTCGGTCACCACGTCCGGCCCCGGGGCCAGCTCGACCCCCGCCCAGGCCGCCATGGGCGACTGCTCGACGATCGTGCGGGCGAGCCGGACCCCCGCCGTCATCACCCGCAGGTCGTGGCCCTCGGGGTCGGTGAAGTAGCGGGGGTCGACCCGGGGGCGGTCGCGGAAGTCGCGCGAGCGCAGCTTCACGGTGCCGCGCGAGCGGCCCTGCGTGACGTTGGGCGTGAGGCAGAACCCGTTGTCCGTCGTCGGGTAGCCCCACCGGACGGTGTTCATGTCGAACGGGACGGAGCCGTAGTGCATCATCAGGTCCGGCACGGTCAGCCCCGGCCCGGTCGTCGCGAACACGCCGATCTCCCACCACTGGGACGACGCCGTCACCATGGGCTGCAGGGCGTCCCAGAACACCAGCCCCTCGACGTGGTCGTCCAGGTTCTCCCCCACCCCGGGTGCGTCGACGAGCACGTCGAGGCCGAACTCCTTCAGCTGGGCGGCGGGGCCGATGCCCGACAGCATGAGCAGCTTGGGCGTGTCGATCGACCCGGCGGAGAGGACCACCTCGCGCCGCGCCGTGACCCGGCCGTGGTGCACGAGGTCCGGGGCGAGGAACTCCACGCCGGTCGCGCGCAGGGCCCCGTCGGGTCCGGGTTCCACGACGATCCGCTCGACCCAGTGGCCCGTGCGGACCTCGAGGTTCGGCCGCCGGTCCATCACGGGGTGCAGGTAGGCGTGGGAGGTCGACATGCGGTCGCCCGCCTCGCCCGCGTTGATCTGGAACCACCCGGCCCCGTTGAGGACCGTCTCACCGCGGTTGAACTGGACCGTCGGCAGGCCCGCCGCGGCGGCGGCCTGCAGCAGCGCGACCCCGCACGGGTCGACGGGAGGGATGTCGCGCAGGCGCACCGGCCCGTCGGTCCCGTGGTGCGGCCCGCGCGCGGCGTTGTCCTCCAGCCTGCGCACCAGGGGCAGCACGTCGTCGGCGCCCCAGCCCGTGCAGCCCGCGGCCTCCCACGCGTCGAGGCCCTCGCGCGGCGGGTGGAACGCGATGCAGGAGTTGTGCGACGAGCAGCCGCCGAGCACCTTGGCGCGCGCGTGGCGCAGGAAGCTGTTGCCGTTCTCCTGCGGCTCGACGGGGTAGTCCCAGTCGTAGCCGGAGTCGAGCAGGTGCATCCAGTCGGCCAGGACGAGGATGTTCTCGTCCCCCACGTCGCTCGGGCCGGCCTCGAGCAGGCAGACGGTGACGTCGGGGTCCTCCGAGAGGCGGGCCGCGACGACGCACCCCGCGGTGCCCCCGCCGGCGATCACGTAGTCGAACTCGTCGAGGGAGCGTTCGCCGAGGAACTCGCTCACCGCGGCACCTCGCAGCGGTGGCTCTCCAGGGTGCCCGACGTGTGCCGGAGCTTCGCGCGGTAGTACAGGAGTCCTCCTCCGACGACGACGGCGATGAACAGCACGGCACCGTACTGCAGGTACCAGTGCGCCTCGGCGGGCTCGGGGTTGTAGACCTCGCGGCGCGGCCACAGCAGGTTCACCATCATCCCGACGCCCCAGAGCACGGCGAGGACGTTGATCGGCAGCCCCCAGCGGCCGAGGCTGAACGGCGCCCTGCCCCCCTCGGGCATGTCCACGGGCCACCGGCCCCGCAGGCGCGCGACGAGCAGGGGCACGGTCACCAGCAGGTAGGCCAGGTAGATCATCCCGACGGCGAGGCTGGTGAGGACGAGGAAGATGGCGGGCTGCCCCACGTTCACGACGAGCACGAGGATCGCCAGCACGCCGATGACGACGGCGGGCACGACCGGCGTGTGGTGCCGGGGGCTGATGCGCGCCAGGCGCTCCCCCGCCGGGAGGTTGTTGTCGCGCGCCATGGCGAACATCATCCGGATCGTGGCGGTGTGCACCGCGAGCGAGCAGACCAGCACGGCCACGACGACGCAGGCGAGGAACGGGATGCCGAAGCCGGAACCGACCGTGGTCAGGACGAGGTGCTGCAGGCCGCCCGACGCGCTGGACAGGTTCGGGTCGTCGAGGTCCGGCACGGCCATGAGGCCCAGCAGCAGGATGAGCCCACCGAGGACGAACGAGGCGATGACGGCCCGCAGGACGGCGCGCGGTGCGGTGCGGCGCGGGTCCTTCGTCTCCTCGCCCAGCGAGCTCGCGGTGTCGAAGCCGTACATGACGTAGCCCGAGGCGAGGGCCGCGACGAGGAAGGCCCCGAGGTAGCCGCCCACGTGGTCGGTGCCCACGCCGCGGTTGTCCAGCACGACGTCCGGCCCGCGGGTCACGTGCACCGCCAGGAGCACGATGATGACGACGGCGGCGATGAGCTCGATGAACACGCCGGAGGAGTTGATGCGCGACATCAGCTTGACGCCGAAGGCGTTGACGAGGGTCGTGAACACGACGACGACCGTGCCGAGGAGGACGGCGTTGAGCGCGTAGTCGCGGGTCGGGTCCCCGGTGTCCACGAACTGGAACCCCGACCAGAGCTGCGGCAGCGTCAGCTGCACCGCGAGCACGACGGCCGCGAGCGTCACGATGGAGGCGACCAGCATCGTCCACCCCGCGGCCCACGCCACGGTGGGCGAGGCGAGGCGCTTGGTCCAGTTGTAGAGCGACCCGGCCACCGCGTACCGGCTGGAGAGCTCCGCGAAGCACAGGGCCACCATGAGCTGGCCGACGAACACCAGGGGCCACGACCACAGGTAGGACGGCCCGCCGGTGCCGTAGCCGAAGTAGAACAGCTGGAACGTGCCCGTGAGGATGGAGATGTAGCTGACGCCGGCGGCGAAGCTGGCGAAGGACCCGATGCTGCGTTCCAGCCCGGGCTTGTAGCCGTACTCGTCGAGGCCGTGGGAGTCCGCGGCCCCGCTGGGCGCCGTCGGTGAACCCGTTGCCGAGCTGTCGTCCATGGTGCCCTCCGTGGGGAGTGTCAGCCCTTGAACCACCCTGCGACTGCAGGGGTGGTGTTGCGCCACACGTGCTTGGTCTCGCGGTACTCCGCGAGACCGGCGGGGCCCAGCTCGCGGCCGTTGCCGGACATCTTCATGCCGCCCCACTCCGCCTGGGGGACGTACGGCCCGAAGTCGTTGATCCACACGGTGCCGTGGCGCAGGGCGGCCGCGACGCGCTCGCCGCGCGCTACGTCCGCCGTCTGCACGCCCCCCGCGAGGCCGTACTCGGTGTCGTTGGCGAGCTCGATCGCCTCGGCCTCGGTGGTGAAGCGCTCGACCGTGAGGATCGGCCCGAAGTTCTCCTCCCGCACGACCCGCATGGACCGGTCGCAGTGGTCGAACACGGTGGGCTCGAAGAAGAAGCCGTCCTGCAGGGCGGGGTCGTCGGGACGCTTCCCGCCCGTGACGAGCCGCGCCCCCTCGGCGAGGCCGATCGCGACGTAGCTCTCGACCTTCTCGCGGTGGGCTGCGGACACGAGCGGGCCCGACTCCACGCCCTCGGCCATCCCGTGGCCGAAGCGGATGCGCGGCGCGCGCTCGGCGACACCGGCCACGAGGGCGTCGGCGATGGAGTCCTCGACGATGAGCCGGGTGCCGGAGGAGCAGACCTGCCCCGAGTGCAGGAACACACCCGTGAGGACGACGTCGACGGCCGTGTCGAGGTCGACGTCGGCGAAGACGATGTTCGGGTTCTTGCCTCCCAGCTCGACCGTGACCCGCTTGACGGTCGGCGCGGCCGCCTCGAGGATCCCGCGCCCCGTGACGAGCCCGCCCGTGAACGAGACCAGGTCCACGGCCGGGTGGGTCGTCAGCGTCGGCCCGACGGCGGCTCCGCCGCCCAGGATCAGGTTGACCGCGCCGGCCGGGGCCCCGGCCTCCGCCAGCAGCCGCACGAGGAGCACGGTGGTGAGCGGGGTGACCTCGCTGGGCTTCAGCACGACGGTGTTCCCCGCGGCCAGCGCGGGCGCCACCTTCCACGACATCTGCAGCAGCGGGTAGTTCCAGGGGGCGATCAGCGTGCACACCCCGACGGGCAGGTGGACGACCCGGCTGACGACGTCGTCGCGGCCCACGTCGACGGTGCGGTCGACCTCCACGAGGGCCTGCTCGGCGTAGTAGCGGAACACCGCGGTGACGTCGTCGACGTCGATGCGGCTCTCCGCCAGCGTCTTGCCGGTGTCGGTCGTCTCGGTGTGCGCGATCTCCTCGCGGTCGCGCTGCAGGAGGTCGGCCGTGCGGTGCAGCAGCGCGGCGCGCTCGGCCACCGGGGTCGCGGGCCACGAGCCCTCGTCGAAGCACCGCCGGGCCGCGAGCACGGCGGCCTCCGCGTCGGTCGCGCCCGCCTCGTCGACCGTGCAGAACACCCGGCCGGTGCCGGGGTCGACGAGGTCGCGGGTGCCGCCGTCGGCCGCGGCACGCCACTCGCCGTCCACGAAGAGCTCGGGCACGTGTCCTCCACGGGAGTCGTTCGCGAGGTGCAACCGGTTGTCGGCCGTGAGTGTTGCACTGTACGAACCGCGTTGCGGCACGCGCAATGACCTGGTCCAGGACGTCACACGCCCGCAACACGCCCACGGCCGGTGACCCGGCCCGCCCGGCGGGGCGCCGACGCGCCGTGTGCGGCACGATCTCCTGACGAGCCCGCCCACCACGAGAGGAACCCAGCGTGTCGAACGACGTCGTCGCCTGTCCCCTGAGCGACCTGCCCGACGGGGAAGCGGTCCGCCTGGACCTCGACGTCCCGGTGGTGGTCTTCAACGTCGAGGGCGAGCTGTACGCCCTGGACGACACGTGCACGCACCAGGACGCCTCCCTGTCGGAGGGCTGGGTCGAGGACTGCCAGGTGGAGTGCCCGCTGCACGCCGCGACGTTCGACCTGCGCACGGGTGCCCCGTCGGGCCCGCCGGCCGTCGTGCCCGTCCGCACCCACGCCGTGTCGGTCGTCGACGGTGACGTCGTCGTCCACGTCGGGACGCCGCGCAGCTGAGGACGGCCGCGGCCTAGCGCGACCCGCGCCAGCCCAGGGCCGCCGACGCCGCCTCGGCCGCGGCGACCACGGCGGGCGCGACCTCGTGGACGCGCTCCTCGCTGAGGCGGTAGGCGGGCCCCGAGACGCTGAGGGCCGCCACGACGACGCCGTCCGGGCCCCGGACCGGCGCGGCGACCGCGTTGAGGCCCAGCTCCAGCTCCTCGAACGTCGTCGCGTACCCGGCGGCCTCGACGCGGTCGAGCTCCGCGTCGAGGTCCTTGCGCCGCACGAGCGTGCGCGCGGTGAGCCGGGCCGGGCGCAGGGGCAGCCCCGTGCGCCGCACGGGCGGGCAGAAGGCCAGCAGCACCTTGCCGCTGGAGGTGGCGTGCAGCGGCGTCCGCTCGCCCACCCAGTTGTGCGTGACGACGGACGACGCGCCGCGCACCTGGTCGACGTTGATGACCGCGTCGCCGTCGGCCACGGCCACGTTCACGGTCTCCCCGACCAGCGCCGCGAGCTCCTCGCAGGCGGGCCGGGCGCGGCGGGTCACCTCGAGCTGGTCGGCGACGGCTCCCGCGAGGCGCACGACCCCCATGCCCAGGCGGTACTTCCCGCGGTCGCCGATCTGCTCGACGAGCCCACGGCCCTCCAGCGCCGTCACGAGCCGGAACGCCGTGGACTTGTGCACGTCGAGGCGCACGGCGATCTCCGTGACCCCCGCCTCCCCCAGCTCCGCGAGGACCTCGAGGATGGTGATCGCGCGGTCGACCGACTGGACGGGGCTGGACCGGACGCCCCGGGCGTCGTCCGGGAGCGCGCTCATGCGGCCAGTATGCCCACCGGCTGCGGACAGGGCTGACGGCCTCGGAGCCGTTCCACGGCTCCGGCCTCGGTGCCAGACTGCGGGGATGAGCGTCCTGGCCGGCCGAGCAGACCTGACCGAGGTCGTCGAGAGGTTGCGCGCCGAGCGATCGCTCTTCCACTCCGAGGCCGACCTGCAGCACGCCTTCGCCATGATGGTCGCGCGGGCCGATCCGTCACTGAGGATCCGCCTGGAAGTGCCGTTCCGCGACGAGCGCTCCACCTACCTGGACCTGCTGGTCTCGGACGCGGCGACGGGGCTGAGCACCGCGGTCGAGCTCAAGTACTTCACGCAACGGCTGCAGGTGGACGATCCCCTGACGGGGGAGCACTTCGACCTCCGGTCGCACGCGGCCGACGACCTCGTGCGCCTGGGAGTCGTGCGGGACGTCCACCGCCTCGAGCAGTGGAGCGGTCCGCGACGCAACGGCATCAGCCTGCTGCTGAGCAACGCGCGAACGCTCTGGGCGACATCCGCGGACCGTCCGACGAGGGACCGAGCGTTCCGGATCCACCAAGGACGCCAGATCAGCGGACAGCTGGTCTGGGGCGACGGCGACCACGAGCCGAACGACGTGACGCTCCAGGGCACGTACACCGCGGACTGGCAGCTCTACTCCGACCTCCCTGTCCCGCACGGTGAGTTCCGGTGGCTGGCGTTCGAGGTGGGCGCCGCCGCCTGAAGGACGGGCGGGCGGTGCGGTGCCCCGGCGTGCGAAGAGTCAGCGCCGCAGGCGCTCCATGCCCGGGTCGACGAGCGGTTCCGCGGCCACGGTGGCGGCGATCCGGCGGCCGAAGTACTCCACCTCGACGGCCGTGCCGACCTCGGCCGCGTCGGTGGGCAGCCAGGCCGTCGCGACGGGCGTCCCCAGGGTGTGGCTCCACGCCGCGGAGGTGACGTACCCCACCGCGTCGGCGCCCCCGGCCACGAAGACGGGTTCCCGGCCGAGCACCACGGAGCGGCGGTCGTCGACGGTCAGCGCGCACAGGCGCCGCCGCGGCGACGTGCCCGCCTTCCTCAGCAGGGCGTCGCGCCCGACGAAGTCGCCCGCGTCGAGCTTCACCGCGAAGCCGAGGCCGGCCTCGTAGGGGTCGTGCTCGGTGGTGACGTCGCCGCCGGAGAGCCGGTAGCCCTTCTCCAGCCGCAGGCTCGAGAAGGCGGCCCGCCCGGCGGCGACGGCCCCCAGCGGCCGGCCCGCCGCGAACAGGGCGTCCCACAGGGCGGCGCCGTGCTCCGCGGACGCGTACAGCTCCCACCCGAGCTCCCCGACGTAGGAGACGCGCAGGGCGGTCACCGGGACCCCGGCCACGACCGCGCGGCGGGCGCCGAAGTAGCGGAAGCCCGCGTGCGAGAAGTCGTCGCGCGTCAGCGGCTGGACGAGGTCGCGGGCCAGAGGTCCCCAGACCCCGACGCAGCAGGTCCCGCCCGTGACGTCGCGGACGTCGACCGCACCGAGCTCCGGGTGCCGCTCGCCCTGCTCGCGGGCCGCGCGGCGCAGGAGGTCCTCGTCGATCCCGGAGTTCACGCCGACCTGGAACTCCGCGGCGGCGAGCCGTGCGACCGTCCAGTCCGAGCGGACGCCGCCCGCGGCGTCCAGCGCGAGCGTGTAGGTGACGGACCCGGGCTTGCGGTCCAGCTGGTTGCTGGTCAGCCCCTGCAGCAGCGCGAGCGCACCGGGGCCGTCCACGCGCAGCCGGCGCAGCGGCGTCATGTCGTACAGCGCGACCGCCGTGCGCGTCCTCCAGGCCTCGACCGCGACGACCGGGGAGTGGAACCGCGCGGCCCACGGCTCGCGCTCGGGTTCGCGCCACGCGGGCGGGACCTCCTCCAGCAGTGCGGCGTTCGCCTCGTACCACAGGGGCCGCTCCCAGCCGCCGCCCTCGGTGAACACCGCCCCGAGCTCCTGCTGGCGGGCGTGGAACGGGGAGACCCGCAGGCCCCGCGGGGACGTGCGCGGCTGCAGCGGGTGCAGCACGTCGTAGATCTCGACGAAGTTCTGCTGCGAGGTCTCGCGCACGTACTCCGGGGTGGTCTGCACGGCCTCGAAGCGGCTGACCTCCAGCTCGTGCAGGTCGGTGTCGCTGCCGCCGTCGACCAGCAGCTGCGCCACGGCCCGGGCGACCCCCGCGGAGTGCGTGACCCAGACGGCCTCGGCGACGAAGAACCCCCGCACGTCAGGGCTCTCCCCGACCAGCGACCCGCCGTCGGGCGTGAAGGAGAAGATGCCGTTGAACGCCTCCTCGACCTTGGTCTCGGCGAGGTCGGGCAGCAGGGCCACGGCGTCCGCCCACGAGGGCGCGAAGTCCTCCTCGGTGAAGGGGAGCATCGACGGCATCGACGCCGGCGTCGCGCCCGCGGAGTCGTCCAGGTCGGCGAGGTCGACGGGCATCGGGCGGTGGGCGTAGGAGCCGATGCCGAGGCGGTCGCCGTGCTCGCGGAAGTACAGGTCGGCGTCCTGGTGACGCAGGATCGGCAGGCGCGCCTCGGCGGTCCCCGCGGTGCGGCCCACCAGGGAGCGCACCTGCCCCGTCCGCGCGTACTGGTGCGCCAGCGGCAGCAGCGGCACCGTCATCCCCACCAGGTCGCCCACGGCCGGGCCCCAGAAGCCCGCGCAGGAGACGACGACGTCGGCCGGGACGACCCCACTCGCTGTGCGCACGCCCGTGACGCGGCCGTGCGCCGACTCGACGCCCGTCACGCGCGTCGACCCGACGAACCGCGCCCCGCGCGACTCCGCCCGGCGCTGCAGCGCGACGACGGCCCGCGTCGCCGTGGCCAGGCCGTCGGTGCTGACGTGCAGACCACCCAGGACGCGGTCGCGGTCGACGAGGGGGTGCAGCCACACCACCTCGTCCGGGTCGACGAGGCGCGCTCCCTCGACGCCCCAGGACTGCGCCCAGCCGATCTTGCGCTGCAGGTCGTGCAGCCGCTCCGCCGTGGTGGCGACCTCCAGCCCGCCCACGGGGTCGAAGCACCGCGCACCGTCGACGTCGAGGCTCGAGAGCTTGCGCACGGTGTACTGCGCGAACTCGGCCATCGTCTTCGACGGGTTGGTCTGGAACACCAGCCCGGGGGCGTGCGAGGTCGAGCCTCCCGGCAGGGGCAGCGGCCCGGCGTCCAGGACGGTGACGTCGCTCCAGCCGCGCTCGGTGAGCTCGTCGGCCAGGTTGGCGCCGACGATGCCCGCGCCGATGACGACGACGCGGGGCGTGCCGGTGGCGCTCACGCGCCCCCCTGCCCGTCGTCGAGCGGGCCCGGAGCCGACGCCTCCACGGCCGCGTCGAGGATCCAGTCGGCGAGCGCACCCGCGAACGTCGACCGCACCAGGACGGTGACGTCCGTCCCGCCGGGAGCGCGGGCGAGCAGCAGGACGCCGATCTGCGCGATGCTCGTCTGCACCGCGGTCCCGGGGGCGAACACGCTGCGGTGCAGGTCGACCGCGCACCCGCCGCGCAGCAGGTCGGGCACGGCGGGCCCGGTCAGGCGCAGCGTCGTGCGCTGGGCCGAGACGTCGACGACGCTGCCGCCGGAGGCGCGGACGGCGTCGGCCAGCGCGGGCACCGGCACGGGCCGCGCGCCGGGCGCGAGGACCAGCCACTCGTCGGGACCGAGCCAGACGACGTCGCCCTCGCGCGTGGCCGCGCTCGTCGAGGGGGTCGTCGGCAGCGCGGCGCCGAGCAGGGCCTCGACGGCGCGCGCCCCCGGGGAGGCCGGGTCGAGGCGCACCCCGAGCTGCTGCCAGGTGGAGTCCTCGGACGCCGAGAGGCCCGGGGGCAGGGCGGCGAGGCGGTCGGCCCAGGCGGCCAGCGGTCCGCGCGGCGCGAGCCGGGGCAGGGCGGCGGGACGCAGCAGTTCAGCCGTCACGGCGGGCTCCTTCGGGGTCGAGCAGGACGGAGGAGGTGATGCGGGCGGCGACGGTGCGGCCGTCGACGACGGCGAACACCTCCTCGCCGAGCCGGTCGCGGCCGCCCGCGACGAGCGCGAGGGCGAACGTCCGGCCGAGGGCGGCGCTGCGGTAGCTGGAGGTGACGAAACCCAGCATGGGCACGGGGGGCGGGGGCAGTTCCGCCGCGGCCACGAGCTGGCTGCCCTCGGGCAGCCGCAGGTCGGGGTCGAGCGGGAGGAGGCCGACGAGCTGGCGCCGCGACGGATCGAGGTTCGCGGGGCGGGCGAACGACCGCTTGCCCACGAAGTCGGCCTTCTTCCTCGACACGGCCCACCCGAGCCCGAGGTCCTGGGGCGTGACCGTGCCGTCGGTGTCCTGACCGATGATCGGGTACCCCTTCTCGGCCCGCAGGACGTGCATGGTCTCCGTGCCGTAGGGCGTGATGCGGTGCGGTTCGCCGATCGCCACGAGGCGCTCCCAGACCGCTGCGGCCCAGCGCGAGTCGACCATCACCTCGAACGCGAGCTCACCCGAGAAGCTGACGCGGGACAGCAGCACGGGCACGTCGCCGACCTCGGTGGCGCGCCACGTCATGAACCCGAACGCCTCGGCGGACACGTCGACGTCCGGGGCGAAGGCCCCGACGACGGCGCGCGAGAGCGGGCCGACGACGGGGAACACGGCCCACTGGTCGGTCACCGAGGTGAGGTGCACGCGCAGGTGCGGCCACTCCGTCTGCAGCCACTCCTCCATCCAGTCCAGCACCTTCGCGGCGCCGCCCGTCGTCGTCGAGACGAGGAACTCCTCCTCGTCCAGGCGCAGCACGGTGCCGTCGTCCAGGACGGTCCCGTCGACGCCGCACATCACGCCGTAGCGCACCGAGCCGACGCGCAGGCTGCTCATCACGCCGGTGTAGAGCAGGTCCAGCAGGACCCCCGCGTCCGGGCCCCGCACGGAGATCCCGCCCAGCGTGGAGCCGTCCATGATCCCGACGCCCGTCCGCACCGCGGCGCACTCGCGCAGCACGGCCGCGTCCATCTCCTCGACCGACCCGTCGGCGCTGCGCCGCGGGTAGTACCGCGGCCGCTTCCACGTCCCGACGTCCTCGAACACCGCGCCGTGGGCCTCGTGCCAGGCGTGCACGGCGGTGCGGCGCACCGGGTCGTACAGGTCGCCGCGGTTGCGGCCGGCCAGGGCCGCGAACGCCACGGGGACGGTCGGGGGCCGGTGCTTCGTGACGCCCATCTCCGCGACGCTGCGGCCGAGGAGCTCCGCGACGAGCCCGGAGGTGATGACGCCCGACGTGCGGCCCTGGTCGTGCGCGGTGCCGATCGTCGTGTAGCGCTTGACGTGCTCGACGCTGCGCAGGCCGGCGCCGACCGCGCGGCGCACGTCGGCGACCGTGGCGTCGCGCTGAAGGTCGACGAACTCGTCCCGGCCGTCGCCCTCGACGGGGACCCGCCAGAGCAGCAGACCGGGCGAGCGCTCCGGCGCCGGCGCGGCGTCCGGCAGCGACGAGGCGGGCGCCGGTCGGCCGAGGGCGGTGAGGACGTCGACGGCGCTGCGCTCCCCGTCGCGCAGCGCCTGCGCCAGGGTCAGCTCCCCGCGCGCGGCCCCCGCGACGTGCACCGTGCGCAGCGGGGCGCCGGGGACGAAGCTCCCGAGGTCGCCGTCGTAGCGCAGGGACCCGCCCGACTGGCTGAACAGCTGCACGGCGGGGTTCCAGCCGCCGCTGACGAGGAGCAGGTCGCACGCGACCTCCCCGCCCGTGCCGACGACGCCGCCCGCGAAGTCGGCGACCCGCACGCCGCGCACGCGGTCGTCGCCCAGGGCCGCGGTGACCACCGCGGCCGCCCGCACGGGCACGCCGGCGGCCGTGCAGCGCGACGCCCACGCCGCGGGGGCCGCGGGCCGCGCGTCCAGCACGCGGACGGCGGCACCGGCGGCCGCGAGGTCCAGCGCCGCCGCGTAGGCGGCGTCGTCGCACGTGAAGACTACGACGTCGCGGCCGGCGAGGACGCCGTAGCGGTGCAGGTAGGTGCGGGCCGCGGACGCCAGGAGGATCCCCGGGCGGTCGTCGTCCGGGAACACGACCGGCCGCTCGTAGGCGCCGGTCGCGGTGACGACGTGCCGGGCGCGGATCCGCCACACCCGCTGCCGCGCGAGGGTGCGCGGTGCGGCCGCCCCCAGGTGGTCGGTGCGCTTCTCGAGCGCCAGGACGAGCCCGTCGTCGTAGCTGCCCACGGCCGTCGTCCGCTGCAGCTGCAGGACGTCCTCGTGCCCCGCCAGCTCCGCGCGCGCGGCGGCGACCCAGTCCAGCGCCGGCCGGCCGTCGAGGACGTCGTCCGCCCCCAGCAGCGAGCCCCCGGGTTCGGGGTTCTCGTCGACCAGCACGACGCGGGCCCCCGCGCGCGCCGCGGTCAGGGCCGCGACGAGGCCGGCCGGGCCGGCCCCGACGACGACGACGTCGGCGTGCGCGTGCCGGGTGTCGTAGCGCGCCGGGTCGGGGACGTCGGCCAGGCGGCCGCGCCCCGCGAGGCCGCGGGCCACGAGCCCGTCGAACAGCTCCAGCGTCGTGGCCAGCTGCATCGGGTCGGGGAAGGGGTGCTCGACCTGCACCAGCGCGTTGGGTTCCTCGGCGCCGGCCGCGAGGACGCCGCGCGGCCGCCCGCGCGCCGAGCTGCGGGCGACGGTGAGCTCCCCCGCCGCCAGCAGCGCCGAGGCGAGGGTGTCCCCCGGGTGGCCCGTGAACTCGCGGCCGTCGAAGGTGAACCGCAGCTCGCGCGAGCGGTCCAGCCGGCCGCGGCCCTCGACGCGCTCAGCCATTCGCTGCTCCCTCGGGGGTGGGCGTCGGGTGCGGGTCGGGCGAGGGGACGGGGTCCCCGGGCCGGTAGGTCGTGAGGAACGCGTGGGTGCGGGTGTCGCGCAGCGCGTTGAACCAGCGGCGGCACGCCGTGGCGTGCATCCAGCGCTCGGCCCACACGCCCGCCGTGTTGTCGCGGAAGAACACGTAGTGGGCCCACTCCTCGTCGCCCAGGGCGGCGGGGTCCGCGGGGTAGGGCACGTGGGCCTGCCCGCCGTAGGAGAACTCGACCTCCTCGCGGGGCCCGCACCAGGGGCACTCGATGAGCTGCACGGCGTCGTCCTGTCGTTCTCGGTGGGGTTTCTCAGTGCGCCACGGCGGCGGCGCCGTGCTCGTCGACGAGCCGCCCCGAGACGAAGCGGTCGAGGGTGAAGGGGGCGTTGTAGGGGTGGGGTTCCCCGGTCGCGACGGTGTGCGCGAGGCACCAGCCCACCCCGGGGGTGGCCTTGAAACCGCCCGTCCCCCAGCCGCAGTTGAGGTAGACGTTCTCGTACGGCGTGCGCCCGACGATCGGGGACGCGTCGGGCGTGACGTCGACGACGCCGCCCCAGGTCCGCAGCACGTGGGCCCGGGCGAACACCGGGAACAGCTCGACGGCCGCGGCCATCTGCCGCTCGACGATGTGGAACGAGCCGCGCTGGCCGTAGCCGTTGTAGCTGTCCACGCCCGCGCCCATGACGAGTTCGCCCTTGTGGGCCTGCGAGACGTAGACGTGCACGGCGTTCGACATGACGACCGTCGGGTGCACCGGTTCCAGCAGTTCTGACACGAGCGCCTGCAGGGGGTGGCTCTGCAGCGGGACGCGGAACCCCAGCTCGTCGGTGAGGGTCGAGGTGCGGCCCGCGGCGCAGAGGGCCAGGGTTCCGCACGCGATGTCCCCGCGCGAGGTCCGCACGCCCGTGACGCGGTCACCGTCGGTGGTGAACCCCAGGACCTCGCAGTCCTGGATGAGGTCGATCCCGGCCTCGTCCGCGCGCCGGGCCAGGCCCCACGCGACGTAGTCGTGCTTGGCGATGCCGGCCCGCGGCTGGTACGTCGCGCCGAGGACGGGGTAGCGGATGTCCGGCGAGGTGTTGACGATGGGGCAGAGCTCGGCGACGCCGGCCGTGTCGACCCACTCGGCGTCCACGCCGTTCAGCACGTTGGCGCCGACGCGGCGCACGGAGTCGCGCACGTCCTGCAGCGTGTGGGCGAGGTTCAGCACGCCGCGCTGGCTGAACAGGATGGGGTAGTCGAGGTCCTCCTCGAGCGTCTCCCACAGCTTCAGGGAGTGCTCGTAGATCGCGGCGCTCTCGTCCCACAGGTAGTTGGAGCGGATGAGGGTGGTGTTGCGGGCCATGTTGCCGCCCGCGAGCCACCCCTTCTCCAGCACCGCCACGTTGGTGATGCCGTGGTTTTTCGCCAGGTAGTGCGCCGTCGCGAGGCCGTGGCCGCCGCCGCCGACGATCACGACGTCGTAGGACGGCTTCGGGTCCGGGTTGCGCCAGAGGAAGGACGGGTGCTCCGGCACGCCCGTCGCGGGTGCTGTGCTCACCGAGTCCTCCGACCTGCTCAATGGACTGATATGTCAGTTCGCGACTGTAGGGTCGGGAACGAACCAGGGTCAAGGAGGAGCAGTGGGCGCAGCGCTCGAGACGCTCGGGGACGACGGCACGGCCGAAGGCACCACGGCCGAGCGGGCCCCCGCCACGATGGCCGACCGCGCCTACGAGGCGCTGCGCGACGCCCTGCTCGTCCTCGACATCCGCCCCGGCGACCCGCTGAACGACGAGGCGCTGGCGCGCGAGCTCGGCGTCGGGCGCACCCCCGTGCGCGAGGCGCTGAAGCGCCTGGAGGCCGACCGGCTCGTCGTCGCCTACCCGCGGCGCGGCACCTTCGCCACGGCCGTCGACATCACCGACCTCGCCCACCTCTCCGAGATCCGCCGCACGCTGGAGCCGCTGGCCGCCGAGGGTGCCGCCCGCCGGGCCTCCGCCGCGGCGCGCGCGGAGCTGCGGGGCCTGGCCGCGACGATCGAGGCGCTGGACCCGGCCGTCCTCGACGCGCGGACCCTCATGCGGCACGACGTGGCCGTGCACCGCGGCGTCTACCGCGCGTGCGGGAACCCCTTCCTCGAGGACGTCCTCGTGCGCCACGACAACCTCGCGACGCGCATCTGGTGCCTCGTGCTGGACCGGTTGCCGCGCTTCGGCGGCCACGTCGGCGAGCACGTCGAGCTGCTGCGGGCCATCGTCGACGGCCGCGCCGAGGACGCCGCGCGCCTGGCCGCCGAGCACGTCACGCGGTTCGAGCGCGAGGTCCGCGCCGTCCTGTGAACCTCCGGCCGCCCACGGGCGAACCGCGATGACGCGACCGGTGAGTTGCGCAACGACCTGGTAGCGTTAAGGCCATGACGTCGGACCGAGGCTCAACCGTCGACCCCACGACACCGGCGGACGCGACCACGACGACCGTCGCGCGGCGGCCGGGACGCCGGCCGGACCGCTCGAAGGACGCGGCCCTCCTGGACGCCGCCGTCGAGGTCGTGGCGGAACTCGGCTACGACCGCACGACGATGGACCTGGTCGCCGCGCGCGCGGGGACCACGAAGTCCGCGATGTACCGGCGCTGGTCGTCGAAGGGTGCGCTGGTGCTCGACGCGATCGTGCGGCTCCAGGAACCCGAGACCGACCTCGACCGCCTGCCGGACACCGGCTCGCTGCGGGAGGACCTGATGGCCCTCACGCTCGTGTACTCGCGGGAGGAGGGCCGGCGCAAGCTGCGGCTCCTCGCCGGACTGTCCTCCCTCGTGGGCCACGAACCCGAGCTGACCGACGCGGCCAGCGCCGTCGTCATGGACCCCTGGATCGCCGTCTGCCGTCGGATCATCGAGCGTGCCGTCGCCCGGGGTGAAGCCGCCACCGACCGCGCCGAGACCCTGGCCCGCGTCGTGCCGTCGATGACGTCCTACCGCCTGCTGGTGGAACGTGAACCCGTGGACCGCGACTTCTTCGTCGACCTCATCGACGGCGTCCTCCTCCCGGCCCTGCGCCCAGACCAGCGGCCCCGCTGAGCGGGGCACCCCGCTCTCCCCGACGGCCGTCACCGCGACGGACCGCTCCGCCTGCCCACCACGAGAGGTGATCCCGCATGCCCCCGAACACCCCCACGACGCTGGTGACCGGTGCGACCGGGACGATCGGGCGGACGTTGACCCGGTCGCTGGTCGAGGCCGGCGTCCCCTTCCGGGTCATGTGCCGCCGACCCGAGCAGGTCGACGAGTTCACCGCGAACGGCATCGAGGCCGTGCGGGGTGACCTCACCGACCCGGCCGGCGTCCGGGCCGCCCTGTCCGGGTGCGAGCAGCTGTTCCTCCTGCCGCCGGCGGGGCCCGGCATGGGCGAGCAGGCGATCGGCGCGATCGACGCGGCCCGCGAGGCCGGAGTCCACCACGTCGTGAAGGTCTCCGCCTCCGACGCAGCCCCCGGCTCCCCCGTGCCGTGGGCCGCCGACCACGCACGCGCCGACGCTCACCTGCGGGCCAGCGGACTGGCGTGGACGGTCCTGAGCCCGGCCTGCTTCATGAGCAACCTGCTGCCCGTGGCCCCGCTCGTCCGACGAGGCGTCCTGCCGGGCACCAGCGGACGCGGGGCCACCCCCTGGATCGACGACCGGGACGTCGCCGCGGCTGCGGCCCGCGTGCTGCGCGACCCGGAGACCCGGGGCGGCACCGGCCGGGACGGACGCGAGTACCGGCTCACCGGGACGCCACCGCTCTCGTTCCCCGACGTCGCCGCCGCCCTCACCGCCGAGCTCGGCCACCGGGTGCGCTACGTCCACCTCCCCGGCCCGGTGCTGCTCCTGGGCCTGCGGGCCGCGGGGAGTTCCTCCTGGGCGGCGCGCGGCCTCGTGGCCCAGTTCGCCGCGGTAGTCCGGCACGGGCTCGACGGCGTGCGGACCACGTCCGGTGACCTGGGTGACCTCCTCGGGCGGGCCCCGACCGACCTGGCCGCCTACGTCCGCGACCACCGCCACGCGTTCGCGTGACCCGGTGTCCGCTGCCGAGCCGCTCCACCGGGCGGCGGATCGGCGGCCGCGCAACGCCTCTGGCCGAGGATCGGCACGGACCGGCCGCCGGTCCTGGTCCTGGTCCTCAGACGTGGACGAGGGTGCCGCCGTCGGCGCGCAGCGCGCTGCCGTTCGTGGCGGCGGAGAGCGGGCTCGCCAGGTAGGTCGCCAGGGACGCGATCTCGGCCGGCTCGAGGAACCGCTGGACCAGCGAGGTGGTGTTCCGCTCGGCGATGGCCGCCTTCACGTCGGCCTCCGGAACTCCGCGGGCCTCGGCGAGCCCTCCTGGAGTGGTTGCGCGCCCTGCTCGACGCCCAGCTGCAGCAGGACGCCGATCTGGCGCACTTCGAGTTCGGTCTCCTGTTCGCGCTCGGGGACGCCCCCGACCGGACGCTGCGGATGAGCGTCCTGGCCGGCTACGCCAACAGCACGCTGACCCGGCTGTCCCGCGCCGTGACCCGCCTGGAACGGCGGCAGTGGGTCCAGCGCGCCGTCGACCCGGACGACGGCCGCTACACCCTCGCCACGCTCACCGACGCCGGGCACGACGAGGTCGCCGGTGCCACGCCCGGGCACGTCGCCATCGTCCGCAGGTTCGTGCTGGAACCCTTGACGAAGGCCCAGCACGCTCGACTCCGGGCCATCACCCGTCGCGTCCTCTCGGCTGCCGGCGACGGGAAGCCCTGGCGGCCGCCGAACGGCTGACGCGCCGTGCGCGTCAGTGTCGTGGCTCCGCCGAGCCGCCGGGGCCTGCGCCCGCTCGAGCGCCCGGGGCGCCGGTCGTCAGGCGCTCACCTCGGCGCGTTCAGGGGTGAGGTGTCGAACCCTCGTCCGCGGGAGAGGTCCGGGCCGCGACGAACGAGCGGCTCCCGCGGAACGAGGCGGCGCCGACGGCGACGGTCTCGCCCGCCGGGCCTTCGCCGGGATCGGCCTCAGCAGCTCGAGCAGTCCAGCGTTCAGGGTGTCGAGCTCGTCGAGAACGCACTGCGACAGCCCCTCCGCTCGTCGCCGACCGGTCCACCCAGCGGGACTCTCGTAGTAGGCACGCACTCCGAGGTCCGCCAGGACGCCCGCCCGCCGCTGGTCGCCGAGACGGGCAGCGAGGCACCCTTCCCACGACGTGGGGGGACGAACGAGGCGTCCCACGCCCTCGCCGGCATCGGCGACCTCAGTTCCGTCGAGCACGAAGCCGGTCACGCCGCGGCGACTGCTGCGACCTGGTCGAGTCACCCACCCGTACGGGGAACCGGGTCGGGCTCCCTCGACGTCGTCGGTGGTGCGCCATCAGCGTGGTGGTGTCGGGGTACTGCCGTCGGGGTCGGCGTGCACTGCTCAGGCCGGCGGGAGGACCACGTCCAGTGCCTCCCTGGCCCACTGCACACCCGCCAGGTCACCGTGCCAGGAACTGGTGCGGGTCACCGGGTCGATGACCACGTAGACCGGGATGCCCCACTCCGCGTACACCGCCCGCTTGGTCACCGTGTCCGTCAACCGCGTCGAGGGGGAGATGACCTCCACCACCAGCACCACCTCGACGGAGTCCAGGTACGTCCCGCCGCCCGCGTCGGCCCCGGCCACCACCACGTCCGGGATGAGCAGGTCGCTCTCCCCCTGCACCGTGTGACGCACGTTGGCCCCCGGGTACACCGTCACCGTGCCCGGCGCAGCACTGCGCAACGCGAAGTAGACGTCCCCCACCACCGCCTGGTGGGTCGTCCCCGCCCACGGCGTCACCAGCAGACTCCCGTCGATGATCTCGTGCTTGGGCCAGGCAGTGTCCTCCGGCAGGTCTTCCACGCGGACCCGACCCTGCACCTGCAGCGTGTCCATGGCACTCCTCCAGCCCACCCCCGCTAGCTGCCAGCCGCTAGCCGCTCCACGACCTCAGGCTACGGGCCCCCAC
>NZ_JAAALN010000479.1 GCF_009906795.1 Kineococcus siccus | reverse complement strand
CCCCGCAGCCCCGGGAGCCCGCATGCCCGCTCAGACCGCTCTCCCGCCCGCCGGTGCCCGCACCGGCACCGGGTCGACCCCCGGGCGCCGGCTCCCCTCGCCCGTCCGCGAGCGCCGGCCCGCGGTGGCGGCCCTGGGTCTGCTGCTGATCGTCGGGGGAGCCCTCGGCAGCGCGCTGGTCGTCCACCGCAGCGGCGACCGCGTCGACGTCCTGGTCGCGAGCCGGGACATCCTCCCGGGGCAGCGCATCGAGGCGGGCGACCTGGGCGTCGCCCGGGTCGCCGCCGACGGGGCCGCGGTCGTGCCGGCCTCGGCGCGCCAGGCGTTCGTGGGCACGTACGCCACGTCCCGCGTGCCGGCCGACACGCGGGACGTGGCGTACG
>NZ_JAAALN010000478.1 GCF_009906795.1 Kineococcus siccus | reverse complement strand
GCGCGGCATCGACGACGTCGAGATCGCCGTCGCCGAGTACATCGACTGGTACAACCACCGCCGGCTACACGGGGAGCTCGGAATGATCCCTCCCGTGGAGTACGAGGCCCAGTTCAGCACTCACCCCATCGCGGCTGGTGCCTGACCCGCGTGGCTTCACGCCCTCCATCAAACCCGGGCCTTGACACACTTCATCGAGGCCAGACACCACCGAGACTGGTCGGTTGGATTACCGGCGCTACGAGTTCGCGGTCATCCCGCGATCCGCGCGGTCGTGGACACCCCGCTCCCCTCCCCCGGCGGGTCCTAACGATCTTCGACTAGGACAGGTTGGATGAGACAAGTAGGCCGCCAGACGTCGCACGCGACCTGTCCCACCGCAGG
>NZ_JAAALN010000477.1 GCF_009906795.1 Kineococcus siccus | reverse complement strand
ACCAAGACGGCATCGAGTGACCGTCAACGCTGTGCAGTGGACCTGTACCGGTTGCAAGCGCTCATGGGTTGGCTCTGGAGAATTCGATACCCAAAGCAGTGACGTGGACATCATTCACTACGAGTGCCCCAGCTGCCACCACGAAGACGACTACCGCATCAGTACCGAGCTGTGGCTGGCCTTCCCGGCCAACTCCGGTAGCGACCTGATGCCCGCAGGCGTACCACTGTCGCAGGTGAGCGAGTGAGCGCTGAACTCAAGGCAATGGAGCGCTTCCGAGAGCGATGGACTGCCGAGTGGGCATACATCGACGCTATGCGACACGAGCCCCACTCTTGGAAGAGGGAACCTGCAGAGATCACAAAGGACGTGCTCGATGCAGTGGCAGC
>NZ_JAAALN010000476.1 GCF_009906795.1 Kineococcus siccus | reverse complement strand
CCCCCCGAGCACGCCGACGACGCCGCCCCGGCTCGCCGCACCCTCCCCGGCGTCGGCGAGGCGCTCCAGCAGCCAGCTCTCGGCCTCGGGCAGCAGGGCGGCGTGGTCGGCGTCGACCTCGGCGGCGCGCCGCCACCAGTCGGCGTCGACGGGCGCGAGCCCGACGAGGACGGTCTCGGCCGCCTCCGCCCGCGCCCGCACGACCTCGGCCGCGGGGACGTCGGCCCCGGCGAGCAGGAGCAGCGGCGGCTCGCCGTGCTCGGCCGGGGGGCCGCTGTCGCGGCGCAGCGCGCACCCGGCGGCCGCGGCCAGCCGGCTCACGGCGTCGGCCAGCTCGTCGTCGTCGGTGAGCAGCAGGGCCGGCCCGGCGCCCGGGGGCGCGTCGGGGCGGCCC
>NZ_JAAALN010000475.1 GCF_009906795.1 Kineococcus siccus | reverse complement strand
GCTCGGGCCCGGCGAGCAGGCCGGCGCGGTGGAGGCGCTGCGCGTGCTGGACCAGGACTCCATCAAGGCCGCGATCCTGCGCAAGGCCTGCCGCACGCTGAAGGAGGCCTCCGAGGCCGCCTTCCGCCTGGGCGAGACCCTCAACACGATGGTCGTCTTCGACCAGGCGTGGCGCTACGCCCCGCCGCTGCACCTGGCCACCGACGAGGAGATCAAGGCCCTGTCGGCCGACCTGGCCGGCTACTTCCGCGACACCCGCAAGTTCGGCATCGGCTGGATGCTCATCAGCCAGTCGCCGCGCTCGGTGAACGCCGACTGCTGGGACCAGATGGCGGTGCGCCTCATGGGCTACGGCCTGGGCGGTGCGGACCTGGCCAAGGTCGCCGAGCAGATG
>NZ_JAAALN010000474.1 GCF_009906795.1 Kineococcus siccus | reverse complement strand
GGGCACCGTCACCCGCTGGCTCAAGGCCGTCGGCGACACCGTCGACGTCGACGAGCCCCTGCTCGAGGTGTCCACCGACAAGGTCGACACCGAGATCCCCTCCCCCGTGGCGGGGACGCTGCAGGAGATCCTCGTCGGCGAGGACGAGACCGTCGAGGTCGGCACCGACCTCGCCCGCATCGGCGACGGTGCGGCACAGCCGTCCGCCCCCCAGGAGTCGGCGCCCCAGGAGTCGGCGCCCGCGGCGGCGGTCCCGGCGCCCGAGGCGCAGGACGAGCCGAAGGCCGAGGAGTCGCTGGCCGACGAGGTCGCGGTGCGCGAGAGCGCCCGCCAGCAGGCCGAGCAGGCCACGCAGCCGTCCGCGCAGCCCACCCAGGTGCAGGAGGAGAGGGCC
>NZ_JAAALN010000473.1 GCF_009906795.1 Kineococcus siccus | reverse complement strand
CGGGTACTCCGCGTACGTGGCCCTGCTCCTGGCCACGCTGTACGCGCCCGCGGCCTGGCGGGCCGCGGTCGCGGGCGGGCGGGCGCTGCTGCCGGTCCTCGGCGGCACCGACCCGCTGGTCCTCCTGGCCGCCGCGACGGCCGTCGTGGCGCTCGTGGCGGCGGCGGGGGCCCGGCGCGCGGGGGTGCTCCGCACGTCGGCGCCGGAGGTCGAGTTCCTGCTGCGCGGAGCGTTCCCGGCGCGCGCGGTCCTCGGCCGCGGGGCGTTGCGCAGCCTCGTCACGGCCGCCGCGGCAGGGGCCGCGGTCGTCGCCGCCCTGGGCACCGGCGCGGGCGTCGCCGCCGGGGCCCTGCCGCTCGCCGCGACCGCGACCGCCGGCGCCGCCGCGGGCGCCGTCGGCTGG
>NZ_JAAALN010000472.1 GCF_009906795.1 Kineococcus siccus | reverse complement strand
CGGCATCACCGTCGCCGACCTGGAACAGGTGGGCGCCTTCTTCGTCGGCCTGGGCCTGCAGGTGAAGGCCGGCCCCGTGGTCGTCGAAGGCGACTTCCTGGACACCGTCATCGGCATCCCCGACTCCCGCACCCGCATCCTCATGCTCGCCGCCCCCGACGGCGCCACCCTGCTGGAGCTGTCCACCTTCGAGCAGCCCCGGCACCAGCCGGGATCACCCGGGGCGATGGCCACCGAGCTGGGGCTGCGCAACGTGGCCTTCGAGGTCGACGACCTCGACGCGCTCCTGCAGCAGCTGGCCGCGGACGGCTACGGCCTGATCGGCGGGGTGGGTGAGTACGAGGGGACCTGGCGGATGGCGTACGTGCGCGGACCTGCAGGGCAAGGTGCGCCTGGCGCCGTAC
>NZ_JAAALN010000471.1 GCF_009906795.1 Kineococcus siccus | reverse complement strand
GCGTCGGCCCGGACCGCGAGCAGACCGTCGTGCGGCACGACCTGCTGGGGTGAGCGCCCTGGAGCTGCGGGAGGCGGCGCTCGCCGACCTCCCGCCCGCGGTGCTGTACGCCCTGCTGCGGCTGCGCGTGGACGTGTTCGTCGTCGAGCAGGAGTGCGCCTACCCCGAGCTCGACGGCCGCGACCTGGAACCCGACTGCCTCCACGTGTGGGCGCAGGCCCCCGACGGCACGGTCGCGGCCGTGCTGCGGGTGCTGCGCGACCCCGACGGCCGCGGCCGCATCGGCCGGGTCGCCACCGCGCCGGCCTCCCGGGGCGCCGGTGCCGCGGCGCGGCTGATGACCCGGGCGCTGGAGCTGCTCGACGGCCTGGACGTCGTCCTGGACGCCCAGGCGCATCTGGAGCAC
>NZ_JAAALN010000470.1 GCF_009906795.1 Kineococcus siccus | reverse complement strand
GTGCGCGCCCGGGTGCCCGCGCACGTGCCGCTGCGCGCGGTGCTGGTGGGCGACGGGCCGCAGCGGGCCGCCGTGGCCACCGCCGTCGCGCGCCTCGGCCTCGCCGGCTGGGTCGAGCTGCCCGGCCGGACCACGCGCGAGGGGCTCGCGCGCTGCTTCGCCGACGCCGACGCCTACGTCGCCCCCGCCGTCTGGGAGTCGTTCGGCCTCGCCGCGCTGGAGGCCCGCTGCGCGGGGCTGCCGGTGGCCGGGATGGCGGGCAGCGGGCTCGCGGAGTTCGTCGAGGACGGCGTGGAGGGCCGGCTCGCCCGCGACGACCGCGAGCTGGCCCGGGTCCTCGCCCGCTGGGCGCTCGCGCCGGGGGAGGTGGCGCGCACCGCCCGGCACAACGCGACGACGCTGCCCGCCGTCACCTGGGAG
>NZ_JAAALN010000046.1 GCF_009906795.1 Kineococcus siccus | reverse complement strand
GGGACGCGGTCGGGGGGTGCCCGCCCGGGCGGGCGGGATCGTCGTCGCTGTCATGGGAGGACTGTCGGCCGCCGACCTCCACGGGGTGTGGGGCGGCGCTGTGGTGGGCCTGTGGGCCCGTGGCCCACCCGAACCCGGGTCGGGCGGTGCGTCAGGCGGTCGGCCGGTTCACGCGGTCGGCAGGCTCACGCGGAACGCCGTGCGGCCCGGGGCGCTGGCGACCGAGACGGAACCGTGGTGGGAGGCGACGACGGCGTCGACGATCGCCAGGCCGAGGCCCGTGCTGCCGGCCTCCCGCGAACGCGAGGAGTCGCCGCGCGCGAACCGCTCGAAGACGTGCGGCAGCGTCTGCGGGGGGATGCCCGGCCCGTCGTCGACGACCTCGAGGTGCGCCGCACCGGCCGCGCGGTGGATGCCGACGGTGACGGTGGTGCCCGGGGGCGTGTGGGTCCGGGCGTTGGCAAGCAGGTTGGCCAGCACCTGGTGCAGGCGGCCCTGGTCGCCGACGACCTCGACGGCCTCCTCGGGCAGGTCCAGGCGCCACGTGTGGTCGCGCCCGGCGACCCGGGCGTCGCTGACCGCGTCGAGCACGATCATCGTGAGGTCGACGGGGTCGCGCTCGAGGGGGCGGCCCGCGTCGAGGCGGGCCAGCAGCAGCAGGTCCTCGACCAGGCCGGTCATCCGCACGGCCTCGGACTCGACGCGTCCCATGGCGTGCAGCACGTCGGCGGGCACGGCGTCGCGGCTGCGCCGGGTCAGCTCCGAGTACCCGCGGATCGCCGCGAGCGGCGTCCGGAGCTCGTGCGAGGCGTCCGCGACGAACTGCCGCACCTGCAGCTCGGAGTCGTGGCGGGACTCCAGCGCGCTGCGGACGTGGTCGAGCATCCGGTTCAGCGCGAGGCCGACGCGACCGACCTCGGTCCGCTCGTCGGTGTCGGCCATGGGGACCCGGTCCTCCAGGCCCACGTCACCGCGGTCCAGCTGCAGCTCCGAGACGCGGGCGGCCGTCGCCGCGACGCGCTGCAGGGGGAGGAGGTCGCGGCGGATGAGCAGCGAGCCGAGGACCGCGGCGGCGCCGACACCGACGAGCAGGGCGAGGGCCTCGACGGCCAGGACGTTGCGCACGGTCCGGTCGACCCCGGCGACCGGCAGCCCGGTGACGGCCACGGAACCGTCGGGTCGCTCCCGCGCCGTGAGGCGGTAGGCCCCGAGTCCGGGCAGGTCGACGGTGGTGTGCCCGCTTCGGGCGACGGCGCCCAGCGGCGCGGCCTGGGCCGCCGTGAGGGGCACGCTGCAGGCCTGCTCCGCGTCGGTCTCGAGGACCCCGGAGTCGGCGAGGTCCACCCGGCCGCCCGCGAACTGCGCGTACAGCGTGCCGTCGACCTGGCCCAGGCCGACGAACGCCCGGGTGGTGCCAGCCGGGCACGCGGTGGTGGTGTCGCCGGGGCCGGGCGGCCCCCCGCCCGGCGGCCCGCCGCCGCGGAACTGCCCCTCGACGAGGCGTTCGGTCCGGCCCGCGGTCTCGTCGACCTGCGCGTTGAGCTGACCGTTCAGCGTGTGCCGCAACGCGATCGTCGTGACCGCACCGATGACGAGACCCACCCCCAGGAGCAGCGCGATCGTCGTCACCAGCAACCGGCTGCGCAGCGTCTGCGGCGTCAGCCGGGTCCGCAGGGGGCTCACGCGGGCGGTGCGGCGTCCGCCGGCTTCAGCACGTACCCCGCACCGCGCACCGTGTGGATCATCGGGTTCCGGCCGGAGTCGATCTTCCGGCGCAGGTAGGAGATGTACAGCTCGACGATGTTCGCCTGACCGCCGAAGTCGTAGTTCCACACCCGGTCGAGGATCTGCGCCTTCGACAGGACGCGCCGCGGGTTGCGCATGAGGTAGCGCAGCAGTTCGAACTCGGTGGCCGTGAGGCGGATCTCGGTGCCCGCGCGGGTCACCTCGTGGCTGTCCTCGTCGAGCACCAGGTCGCCCACGGCGAGCACGGGTTCCTGCTTCGCGGCCGCGAGGCCCGAGCGGCGCAGCAGGCTGCGCAACCGGGCGACGACCTCCTCCAGGCTGAACGGCTTCGTGACGTAGTCGTCGCCGCCCGCCGTGAGCCCCGCGACGCGGTCCTCGACGGCGTCCTTGGCCGTGAGGAACAGCACCGGCACGTCGGTCGCGTCGGCCCGCAGGCGGCGCAGCACCTCGAGTCCGTCGATGTCCGGCAGCATGATGTCCAGGACCACCGCGTCGGGGCGGAAGGTGCGGGCGGCCCGGACGGCCTCCAGGCCGTTGCCGGCGGTCTGCACCTCCCAGCCCTCGTAGCGCAGGGTCATGCTGAGCAGCTCGGACAGCGTCGACTCGTCGTCGACCACGAGCACTCGCAGGGCGGTGCCGTCGAGGCGGGAGAGCTCCGTGCGGCGGGCGGCGGTCGGCGCGGTCATGCCTCGATCATCCGGCCCGATGCTGCGGTCTGTCCCGAGAAGCCCTGTGCTGGACCTGTGAGTGCTCGTTGCCCCGGCGGCGGGGACCCGCGGCACCGTCAGGAGGCGGCGAGCCGGTCCGTCGGGACGGCCCGCGCCAGCGCGAGCACGCGCTGGACGGCCGTGCGCGCGGGGGAGTGCACGCACGAGCCACCGGCCCGCGCGGTGCAGCGGTCGAGCTGCTCCACGAACCGCACCGCCGTGGTGTCCACCCCGGTCACGGCGCGCACGTCCAGGCGGACGCGGGGGTGCTCGCGGCCGTGGCAGTGCGTCTCGGCCTCGACCAGGACCTCGTCCAGGCGCGCGGTCAGCAGCACGTCGACGTCGCCGCGCAGGACGACCTCGAGGACGTCGCCGCGCCGGCGGGTCGTGACGCTGGACGGGGGCACCTGCGCGTCGCCGGCGTTCTGGGGCAGGGCGTTCTGAGACAGGGAGGACGAGGACGAGGACGTGGAAGGCAGGGTGGTGGAGGGCAGGGCGGTGGAGGGCAGGAGGGCCGCCGCGGAGGGCAGGTCGGCGCCGCGCGGGGCCGTGCCCCCGGCGCAGCTCACGAGCCGGATGCGGACGTCGTCGGTGGTGCTGGTCGTGGCGGTGGTGGTCACGGCGGTCTCCTCGGTCGGTGGCCTGGCGGGGTGCCCCGGCGGGTGCTCCCGCGGTCGCGACGAGCCTCGACCGGCGACGTGAGGACGGGTCCGGTGCCGGCTGTGGGTCTGCTGGCACCGCGGCGCCGCGCCGGTACCGGCGCCGCCGGCGGCTACCGTGACGCCGTGGCCGACCTGTTCTCCAGCCCCGGGCTCGACGACGAGCCCGGCGCCGGCCCCGACGTCCCCACCGTCCTCGCGGGGGCCCCGCTCGCCGTCCGGATGCGCCCGCGCACGATCGACGAGGTGGTCGGCCAGCAGCACCTGCTCGGCCCCGGCTCGCCGCTGCGGCGCCTGGCGTCGGAGGAGGACCTGGGCCGGGCCGGCCCGGCGTCGGTGATCCTCTGGGGCCCGCCCGGGACGGGGAAGACGACCCTGGCCCACGTGCTGGCCCGCTCCGGCGGGCGTCGCTTCGCCGAGCTGTCCGCCGTCACCGCGGGCGTCAAGGACGTCCGCAAGGTCATGGAGGAGGCCCGCGACGGCCGCGACCTCTACCGCCGCCAGACCGTGCTGTTCCTCGACGAGATCCACCGCTTCACCAAGGCCCAGCAGGACGCGCTGCTGCCGGGGGTCGAGAACCGGTGGGTCGTCCTGGTGGCCGCGACGACCGAGAACCCGAACTTCTCCGTCGTGACACCGCTGCTGTCCCGGTCGCTGCTGCTGACGCTGCAGCCGCTGGACGTCGACGACGTCCGCGGCCTGCTCGAGCGGGCCGTCGCGGACCCGCGGGGGCTGGCGGGGGAGGTGGAGCTGTCGGAGGAGGCGCTCGCCCACCTCGTGCGGCTCGCGGACGGCGACGCGCGGCGGGCGCTCACCGCGTTGGAGGCCGCCGCGGGCACCGCGTTCGACGACGCCTCCGCCGGTGCGCCGCGCATCACCCTGGTGCACGCGGAGACCGCCCTCGACCGCGCGGCCGTCCGCTACGACCGCGCGGGCGACCAGCACTACGACGTCGCGAGCGCGCTCATCAAGTCCATGCGGGGCAGCGACGTCGACGCGGCGCTGCACTACCTGGCGCGGATGCTGGAGGCGGGGGAGGACCCGCGGTTCATCGCCCGCCGCATCGTCATCGCGGCGTCCGAGGACGTCGGCATGGCCGACCCCAGCGCCCTGCAGACGGCCGTCGCGGCCCTGCACGCCGTCGCCCAGATCGGGATGCCCGAGGCGCGCATCGTCCTGGCCCAGGCCGTCGTGCACAACGCCGTCGCGCCCAAGTCCAACGCGGTCTACACCGGCATCGGCGCGGCCATCGCCGACGTCCGCGGCGGCCTCGCGGGCACCGTCCCGCCGCACCTGCGCGACGCCCACTACTCCGGCGCGGCCCGCCTCGGCCACGGCAAGGGCTACCAGTACTCCCACGACGCCCCCGCCGGCGTCGCCGAGCAGCAGTACGCGCCCGACGAGCTCGTGGGCAGGGACTACTACGTCCCCACCGACCGGGGGTTCGAGGCGCAGGTCCGCGAGCGCCTGACCCGGCTGCGCCGCATCGTCCGCGGCCGCTGACGCGCCACGACCCGCGGCCGCTGACGCGCCACCACCCGCGGAACTAGGGTCCGGGCGTGCCCGGTCTGCGATCCACCCTCACCCGGCTGCTCGCCGTCGGCGGCCGCGCCGCCCTGGCCGAGCTCGAGCGCCGCAGTGCGGCGCCCCGCCGGACCCCCGACACCGTCGCCGCGGGCCGGGAGCGCCCGCGGCCCCGGCGCGGGGGCGCCGCGGCCGCCGCGGGGGGCGTGCAGGTCGAGTACGCGCCGCGGGCCGACGGCTCCCCCGACCCGGGCGAGGTCGTCTGGACCTGGGTGCCCTACGAGGAGGACGACGGGCGCGGCAAGGACCGCCCCGTCCTCGTCGTGGGTCGCGCGGGCGCGGACCTCGTCGGGCTCATGCTGACGAGCAGGGACCACGACGGACGTCCCGCCGACGGCCGCAGCTGGGTCGACGTCGGCACCGGGGCCTGGGACCGGCAGGGCCGGCCCAGCGAGGTCCGCGTCGACCGCGTGCTCACGGTCTCGCCCGCGGACGTGCGCCGCGAGGGGGCCGCGCTGCCGCGGGACCGCTTCGACGAGGTGGTGGCGCAGGCCCGGCGGGTCAACGGCTGGTAGGGGACCCCTCCCGGCGGCGGGCCGGGTCCCCGCGTCCGGCGGGGCGGCGGTGCGGTCGCGCAGGGTAGGGTCGCAGGCCGTGTCGGTAGGAGACTGGGCGGGACTGATCGCGGCGCTGGCCTTCGTGGCCCTCGTGGCCGTCCTCGCCGTCCCGCTCGTGAAGCTGGGCCGCGTCCTGGACGAGACCCGGGCGACCGTGAAGCAGATCTCCGACAGCACCGGACCGCTCCTGGCGTCGGTGACGGAGGCGGTGTCGACGACCAACGCGCAGCTGGCGAAGGTGGACACCGTGACCACGAGCGCCGCGCAGGTCAGCACCAACGTCTCGGCCCTCACGGGGCTGTTCGCCGCCACGCTGGGCACGCCCGTCGTGAAGGTGGCCGCCTTCAGCTACGGCGTGCGGTCGGCGCTGCGGCGCGGCCGGGCGCGGTCGTGACGAGCCGGCAGCTGGCCGGCGGAGCGCTCGCGGTGGTGGCCGCCGCGGCCGTCCTGGTGCGCCGCCGCCACGGCTCGCTCGCGGCCTTCGCGGGGGCCGTCACCGAGGCCGCGGCGCAGCGCGAGGCGGAGCTGCGGCTCGCCCTGGGCCTCGACGCGGGCGGCGTGCCGGTCGAGGCAGCGCGCAGACTGGTGCAGGAGCCCACCGGGTCGCACCCGGACCTCCCCTAGGGCCGCAGGACCCGCACGACCACCGCAGGACCACGAGCAGCACCCCCGAACCACGAGCAGGAGGCATCATCCGATGCAGACGGCAGAGATCCGTCGCCGCTGGCTGGAGTTCTTCGAGAGCAAGGGCCACACCGTCGTGCCCAGCGCCTCGCTGGTCTCCACCGACCCCAGCCTCATGTTCACGGTGGCCGGGATGGTGCCCTTCATCCCGTACCTCACCGCCCAGGTGCCCGCGCCGTACCAGCGGGCCACGAGCGTGCAGAAGTGCCTGCGGACGCTCGACATCGAGGAGGTCGGCAAGACCACGCGGCACGGCACGTTCTTCCAGATGAACGGCAACTTCTCCTTCGGCGACTACTTCAAGCGCGAGGCCATCGACTTCGCGTGGGCGCTGCTGACCACCCCGCAGGCCGACGGGGGGCTGGGGTTCGAGCCGGAGCGGCTGTGGGTCACGGTCTACCTCGACGACGACGAGGCCGAGGCCCTGTGGCGCGGCATCGGCGTTCCGGCGGAGCGCATCCAGCGCCGCGACAAGGCCGACAACTACTGGCACACCGGTCAGCCCGGCCCCGGCGGGCCCTGCTCGGAGATCTACTACGACCGCGGGCCCGCGTTCGGCGCCGAGGGCGGTCCGGAGGCCGACGAGGACCGCTACATCGAGATCTGGAACCTCGTGTTCATGCAGTACCAGCTCTCCGCGGTCCGCTCCAAGACGGACTTCGACGTCGAGGGTGAGCTGCCCGCGAAGAACATCGACACCGGCATGGGGCTGGAGCGCGTCGCGTTCCTGCTGCAGGGCGTCGAGAACATGTACGAGATCGACGAGGTCCGGCCCGTGCTGGACCGCGCGGCGCAGCTGTCGGGCAAGCGCTACGGCGCGGTGCACGACGACGACGTCCGCCTGCGCGTCGTGGCGGACCACGTCCGCAGCGCCCTCATGCTCATCGGCGACGGCGTGACCCCCGGCAACGAGGGCCCCGGCTACGTGCTGAGGCGGCTCATCCGCCGGGCGGTGCGCGCCATGCGCCTGCTGGGCGTCGAGGAGGAGGCGCTGCCGCACCTCCTGCCCGCGTCGATGGAGGTCATGAGCGCGTCCTACCCGGAGCTGCGCCGCGACTTCGAGCGCATCGCGGCGGTCGCCTACGCCGAGGAGGACGCGTTCCGCCGCACCCTCGTCTCGGGCACCACGCTGTTCGAGACCGCGGTCCGCCAGGCGAAGTCCGCGGGCGCGACGTCGCTGTCGGGTGAGCGCGCGTTCGCGCTGCACGACACGTTCGGCTTCCCGATCGACCTGACGCTGGAGATGGCCGCGGAGCAGGGCGTCTCCGTCGACGAGGCGGGCTTCCGGCGCCTCATGGCCGAGCAGCGCGACCGCGCGAAGGCCGACGCGCGCGCCAAGCGGGCCGGTGGCGTCGACCTCTCGGGCTACCGCGCGCTGCTGGAGAGCCTGTCCGCGCCGGTGCTCTTCACGGGCTACGAGGAGCCGTCGTCGGAGGCCCGGGTGTCCGTGCTCCTCGTCGCGGGCGCCTCGACCCCCGCGGTGCGGGCGGGCGAGGACGTCGAGGTGGTCCTGGACCGCACCCCGTTCTACGCCGAGGGCGGTGGCCAGCTCGCCGACCACGGCCGCATCGTCTCCGCCTCCGGCGCGGTCGTGGAGGTGCACGACGTGCAGCAGCCCGTGCGCGGGCTGTACGTGCACAAGGGCACCGTCACGAGCGGGGAGCTGACCGCGGGGGACGCCGTGCACGCCGAGGTCGACGCGACCCGCCGGCGCTCGATCAGCCGCGCCCACACCGCGACCCACCTCGTGCACCAGGTGCTGCGCGAGCACCTGGGCGACACCGCCACGCAGGCGGGGTCGGAGAACGCGCCCGGGCGGCTGCGGTTCGACTACTCCGCCACCTCCTCGGTCGCCCCGCAGGTCGTGCAGGACATCGAGGCCGTGGTCAACGGCCGCGTCACCGACGACCTCGAGGTCCGCGCCGACGTGATGGACCGCGAGTCGGCGCTGAACTCGGGCGCCATGGCGCTGTTCGGCGAGAAGTACGGCGACCGGGTGCGCGTGGTGTCGATCGGCGGGGACTGGTCGAAGGAGCTGTGCGGGGGGACGCACACGCTCACGTCCGCGCAGGTCGGGCTGGTCTCGATCGTCTCGGAGTCCTCCATCGGCTCGGGCGCGCGGCGCATCGAGGCCCTCGTGGGCGACGACGCGTACGCCTTCCTCTCCCGCGAGCACGTGCTGGTCAACCAGCTCACCGACGTCGTCAAGGCGCGCCCGGAGGAGCTGCCGGACCGCATCGGCGCGCTCATGACCCGCCTGCGCGACGCGGAGAAGGAGATCGCGAAGCTGCGCGCGGGGCAGGCTCTCGCGGCGGCCCCGCAGGTCGCGGCCGCGGCGAAGGACACCTTCGGCGTCTCCGTCGTCGTGCACGACGCGGGAGCCGCCTCGGCGGACGACCTGCGCACCCTCGTGCTCGACGTCCGCGCGCGCCTGGGCAACGACCGGCCCTCGGTCGTCGCCGTCGCGGGCGTCGCCAAGGACCGGCCCGTCGTGGTCGTGGCGACCAACGAGGAGGCGCGCCGCTGGGGCGTCAAGGCCGGTGAGCTCGTGCGCGGCGCCGCGAAGACCCTCGGCGGCGGCGGGGGCGGCAAGGACGACGTCGCCCAGGGCGGCGGCCAGGACGCGGCCAAGGTCGGCGAGGCGCTCGCGGGCATCGAGCACGCCGTGGGCCAGCGCGTCACCGGGAGCGCCTGACCTGTGACGCAGGGCATCCGGCAGGGCGTGCGACTCGCCGTCGACGTGGGCAGCGTCCGCGTCGGCGTCGCGACGTGCGACCCTGCTGCGATGCTCGCCACCCCCCTGCGGACGCTCGTGCGCGACGACGCGCACGACGAGGACGTCGCGGAGGTCGCCCGCGAGGCGGCCGGCCGCGGCGCCGTCGAGGTCCTCGTCGGTCTGCCCCTGTCCATGGACGGCTCCGAGGGGCCGGCGGCGCACCGGGCCCTGGACTACGCGGGGCGGCTCGCCCGCGCCGTCGCCCCGGTCCCCGTGCGGATGGTGGACGAGCGGCTCAGCACCGTCGACGCCCACCGCGTGCTGCACGCCGCGGGCCGTCGCGAACGGTCGTTCCGCGCGGTGGTCGACCAGGTCGCGGCCGTCGTGCTGCTGCAGGCCGCGCTGGACGTCGAGCGCAGCACGGGACGTGCGCCCGGACGGGTGGTCGGCACCGGGAACCGCAAGCCGCGGACCGCGCGGCGGCAGGCTGGCGCGGACACGACACCGGCGGCCACGTCGGCGAGCACGTCGGCGAGCACGTCGGGGACCGCGCCGGGCACGACCCCGGCGCGCACCGACGCCGAGGGAGGGCGGGACGCGTGATGGACCTGACGGACCTGCCGGGGTCCTCGCGCCCCGACGGCCACGGCCGGCGCCAGCGGCGCCGCGTGCGCCGGCGCCGCACCCTCGTCGTCGTCCTGGTGGCCCTCGCCCTGCTGGGCGGCGGCACGTGGGCCGCGTGGGGCACCCTGGGCCCGCTCGTCGCGAGCGTCACCGCGAGCGACGATTACGAGGGCGCCGGCACGGGCCAGGTCGACGTCCGGGTCGCCGCCGGGGACACGGGCACGAGGATCGGTGCGACCCTGGCCGCGGCGGGCGTCGTGAAGTCGCAGAGCGCCTTCGTCAAGGCGGCCACGGCGCAGCCGGACACGGCGGGCATCCAGCCGGGCACCTACCGGCTGAAGAAGGAGATGTCCGGCGCGGCCGCGGTGGCGCTGCTGCTCGACCCGGCCGCCCGCATCACCACGAAGCTGACGATCCCCGAGGGGTTGCGCGCCACCCAGGTGCTCGACCGCATCGCGGAGCAGACGCCCATCACGCGCGCCGACCTCGACGCCGCCCTGCAGGACCCGGCGGCGCTGGGGCTCCCGCCCGCGGCGAACGGCGCCGTGGAGGGCTACCTCTTCCCGGCGACGTGGGACGTGAACCCCGACGAGACGGCGGTGCAGCTGCTGTCGAGCATGGTGGCGCGCACGAACCAGGCGCTGGCCGAGCTGGGCGTCCCCGCCGACGCGGTGCACGACGTCGTGGTCAAGGCGAGCATCGCCCAGAAGGAGGCGCGCACGCCCGAGGACATGGCCAAGGTCGTGACGGTGCTCGACAACCGCCTCGCGGCGGACCGCCCGCTGCAGCTGGACTCCACCGTGAGCTACGCGGTGAACGGCAGCACGGTCACCACGACCGAGGCCGAGCGCGCCACGGACTCGCCGTACAACACCTACCGCAACCCCGGCCTGCCGGTGGGCCCGATCAGCAACCCGGGCGAGGACGCCCTGCGGGCCGCCATCAACCCGGAGCCGGGCCCCTGGCTGTACTTCGTGACGGTGAACCTGGCGACGGGGGAGACCCGCTTCGCCACGACCGACGCCGAGCACGCCGCCAACGTGCAGCTGTTCCGGCAGTACCTGAGGGAGAACCCGCAGGGGTGAGCGCTCCGCGCACCGACTCCGGGCCCCGGCCGTGAGGGCGGCGGTCTGCGGCTCACCGATCCAGCACTCCCTGTCCCCGGCCCTGCACCGCGCCGCCTACGCGGCGCTCGAGCTGGACGGCTGGGAGTACGACCTCCTCGAGGTCGACGAGGAGCGGCTGCCGCAGGTCGTCGACGCGCTGGACGCCACGTGGGCGGGCCTGTCGCTCACGATGCCCCTGAAGCAGGCGATCGTCGGGCTCGTCGACGAGGTCAGCGACTTCGCGCGGGCCGTGGGTTCCGTCAACACCGTCGTCGTGCAGCCGCGGCTGGACCGCCGCGGCGTGCCCGGCCGGCGCGGGGTGCGGCTGCGCGCCGAGAACACCGACGTCATCGGCCTGGTCACCGCGCTCGCCGAGGCCGGCGCCGAGCGCGTCGCGCGGGGGGTCGTGCTGGGTGGGGGAGCCACGGCGCGCTCGGCCGTCGTCGCCCTGCTGCAGGCCGGCTGCGCCCGTCCCGTCGTCGTCGTGCGCAGTCCGGCGCGGGCGGCGGAGCTGCGCGCCGTCGCCGCCCGGCTCGGCGGTGAGCTCGACGTGCGCGACTGGGCGGAGCTCCCGGTGGCCCTCACCGCGGACGTCGTGGTGTCCACGGTGCCCATCGGGGCCTCGCCCGCGATGACGGAGGCGCTGCTCGGCCCCTTCCGGCCCGTGTGGTGGCCCGTCCTGCTCGACGTCGTCTACGCGCCGTGGCCGACGCCGCTGGCGGCGGCGTGGGGCGGGGTCGCCGTCGGCGGCTTCGAGATGTTGCTGCACCAGGCCGCGGCCCAGGTGCAGCTGATGACGGGCCGCACGCCGCCCGTCGAGGCCATGCGGGCCGCGGGTCTCGCGGCCCTGCGCGCCCGCGCCCAGGCCTGAGCGGGTCCACCCCCCGCGGCGGCGCCGCTGATCGGCTCAAGGCGGGGTGCGCGGCGGTCGATGCAGTCCCTCGGAGCGCTCGCGACCAGCGGCGCCGTCGAGGGGAGCGAGATGGACGACGCGGGCCAGGGCAGCAGCCCGGTGGACACCGGGCCGGCCGCCGTGCGAGCCGCCGAGCCGGGCGGGGTGCCCGTGCAGGCGGTGCGCCGCGACGTGGCCTCCCTCCTCGCCCCAGACCCCCTCGAGCACCGGCCGGCCGCCCCGGGCAGCGCGCCGGCCGACGCCGCGGTGACGGCGCCGCCGCTGAAGGTCAACGACGTCCTCATCGCCGCCCTGCGGCTCGGCGCCTCCGACGTGCACCTGACCACCGGGGCGCAGCCGACCGTCCGGCTCTCCGGTGAGCTGACCGCCATGGAGGGCTTCGCCAAGCTCGCCGCCCTCGACCTGCACCGCATGGTCTACGCGATCCTCACGCAGAAGCAGCGGGAGACCTTCGAGGCGAACCTCGAGCTCGACTTCGCCTACCAGGTCCCCGGGCACTCGCGGTTCCGCGTCAACGTCTACCGGCAGCGCGAGTCCGTGGGCGTGGCGTTCCGGCGCATCCCCTACGAGATCAAGCCGCTCGAGGACCTCGGCGTCCCGCCCGTCGTGGGCAGCTTCGCGGGCCTGCAGCGGGGTTTCGTCCTCGTCACGGGCCCGACGGGTTCCGGCAAGTCGACGACGCTGGCCTCGATCGTGGACCTCGCGAACCGCACCCGCAAGGACCACATCATGACGGTCGAGGACCCGATCGAGTTCCTCCACCGGCACAAGTCCTGCCTCGTGAACCAGCGCGAGGTGGGCGAGGACACGAAGTCCTTCAGCTCCGCGCTCAAGCACGTCCTGCGCCAGGACCCCGACATCATCATGGTCGGCGAGATGCGCGACCTCGAGACCATCTCCGTCGCCCTGACCGCGGCCGAGACGGGGCACCTCGTGTTCGGGACGCTGCACACGCAGGACGCGGCCCAGACCATCGACCGGGTCATCGACGTGTTCCCGCCGCACCAGCAGCAGCAGATCCGCGTCCAGCTCGCCGGTGCGCTGCAGGGCGTCGTGTGCCAGACGCTGTGCAAGCGCGCCGACGGCCGCGGCCGCGTCGTCGCCACCGAGGTGCTCGTCGCCACGCCGGCGATCCGCAACCTCATCCGCGAGGGCAAGACCCACCAGATCGGTTCCGCCATGCAGAGCGGCGGGCAGTTCGGGATGCACACCCTCGACCAGCACCTCGCCGAACTCGTCCGCACCCGCCAGATCACGTTCGAGCACGGCCTGGAGAAGTGCCACGCCGCCGACGAGTTCCGCCGCCTCACGGGCCGCTGAGAGGACTGAGCGCCATGGCCGCCGCCACCAGGACCCCGCCCAGGAACAGCAAGCTGAAGACGTTCGACTACGCCGTGCGCGACCGCACGGGCAAGCTCGTCAAGGGCAGCCTGGAGGCCAACGACGCCACGGCCGTGGTGGCCCGGCTCCGCAGCCAGGGCATGGCGCCGGTCTCGGTCCAGGAGTCGAAGGTCGGCCGCGGCCTCAACGTCGAGATCACGATGCCGGGGTCGACGCGCGTCACCCTCAAGGACCTGGCCCTCATGTCGCGGCAGTTCGCGACCATGGTGTCGTCCGGGCTGTCGCTGCTGAAGGCCCTGTCGATCCTCGCCGACCAGACCGCGAGCAGGAAGCTCGCCTCGACGCTGCAGCACGTCCGCGGCGAGGTCGAGACCGGCGTGTCGCTGTCGACCGCTCTGGCGAAGCACCCGGGCATCTTCCCGCCACTCATGATCAACATGGTCCGGGCGGGCGAGGTCGGCGGCTTCCTCGACCAGGTGCTCGTCCAGCTCGCGGAGAACTTCGAGGCCGAGGTGAAGCTGCGGGCGAAGGTGAAGTCGGCCATGACCTACCCCGTCGTGGTGTTCGTCATCGCGATCGCCGCCGTGGTCGGCATGCTGCTGTTCATCGTCCCGATCTTCGCGACGATGTTCACCGACCTGGGTGGCGACCTGCCCCTGCCGACGCAGATCCTCGTGACCCTCTCGGCGGGGATGCGCGTCGGTGCCCCGGTCCTCGCGGTGCTCGCGGTCGTCGTGCCGCTGGTCTGGCGCCGGGTGAAGAACCGGGCCGCGGTCCGCAACGTGGTCGAGCCGCTGCTGCTCAGGGCACCCATCTTCGGGCTCCTCGTCCAGAAGATCGCGCTCAGCCGGTTCAGCCGGAACCTCGGGACCATGCTGCGCTCGGGTGTGCCGATCCTGCAGAGCCTCGAGATCGTGGGCAGCGCGAGCGGCAACGTCGTCATCGAGCGCGCGGCGAGCGACGTCATGGAGAGCGTCCGCCAGGGTCGGTCCCTGGCCGCGCCGCTCGCGGAGCACAAGGTGTTCCCCCCCATGGTCGTGCAGATGATGACGGTCGGGGAGGACACGGGCGCCCTCGACGAGATGCTGCACAAGATCTCCGACTTCTACGACCAGGAGGTCGAGGCGACGACGGAGGCCCTGACGAGCCTCATCGAGCCGCTGATGATCGCCTTCCTGGGCGGCATCATCGGCGCGATGATCATCGCGATGTACATGCCGATCTTCGGGGTCTTCGAACTCATCCAGTGAGGACCCGCCCCGCCGGCCCGTGAGCGCTCCGCTCACGGGCCGTCGTGCGTCTCGGCCGTCCGCGTTGGGCCTCCCGGGTGACGTGGCGAACAGGTGCTCAAGCCCTCAACGCGATCGGCCGAGAACCACGGGGTAAGGAGCCGCGACCGGTGCACAGCCGGGTCGCGCAGTGCGAGCGGCTCAGTCAACTCACCGAAGGGGAGCACCTGATGCTCGCTCGCTTCCGCAAGTCCATGGACGAGAAGGACCAGGGCTTCACCCTGATCGAGCTCCTCGTCGTCATGATCATCATCGGCATCCTCGCGGCCATCGCGATCCCGGTGTTCCTCAACCAGCGCAAGTCGGCCGTCGACTCCGCCCTGAAGTCCGACCTGAACACGGTCGCCCAGGCCATGGAGCTCTACGCGGTCGACAACCAGGCCTATCCGAGCACCGTGGCGGTCTCCGGCACGACCGTCACGCTCTCGGGCGCCGCCGGGTCGCCGAGTCAGACCACCAACATCTCGACCGGCAACACGGTCTCCCTCGGCACGGCGACGGTCACGGGCTCCTACTGCGTCATCGCCACCCGGGTCGCCGACCAGTCCCCGGGTACCCAGACCGCGTGGGTCTTCAACAGCGCCAAGGGTGGCCTGCAGGCCAAGGGCACGACGAGCTGCGGCCCCGCGACCGCGACCCCCTGACGTCCTTCTCCACCGCAGGGCCGTGCCGTCCGCGGCGCGGCCCTGCGTTGTGTCCGAGAGAACGCACAGCGGTCGTGAGTCCCCCTCATCTCAAGAGGTCCCGCTCGACGACCGATCCACCAGGTGAACCCGCGCCGCACCGGCGCCACCACCCGACGCCAGGAGACGACGTGCGCAACCGCTGGCGGCCGGCCGGGGACGACGAGGGGTTCACCCTCGTCGAGGTCATCGTGGCCCTCGCCCTGCTCGCCCTCGTGGCGGCCGCCACGCTCACGTTCTTCATCCGCGGTGCGAGCTCCGCCACCGGGCTGCAGCGCCAGCAGGCCGCCGTGGGCGTGGCGACGCAGCACCTGGAGCTGGCCCGCTCCGTGAGCCCCGCGAACCTCCTCAAGGGGCGCTACGCCGCGGCGGTCGACGCGCAGTGGGGCGCGTCCACGGCTCCCGACCTCGCGCTGACGTGGCGCGCGAGCACCGGCCCCGCACCCACGGCGCCCGCGGTGCCGGTGGCGCAGGCGGTGCCGCTCGCCGGCAGCGCCACGGTGTCGAACCAGCTCTACTCGACGTCGACCCTGATCGGGCACTGCTACCGCGACCGCGCTGCCGCCGGGGCGGCCAGCGCCCCCTGCACGCGCGCGGGCGGGTCGGCGGCGGGCGTGGCCGATCCCGGCTACGTGAAGCTGTACCGCGTCGTCGTCGAGGTCACCTGGCGGACCGCCGGCCGCGGCGCCGGCTGCGCGGCCGGCGTGTGCACCTACCGCGCCTCCACGCTCGTCGACCCGACGACCGACCAGCGCTGGATCGTGTCGTCCCCGCCGGTGGGCAGCCTGACGCCGCGACGCGTGCCCGCGCAGTCCGCCGCCGCACCCGTGGCCGTGGACCTGCAGATCGTCACCGCCGGCCGCAACGTCAGCGACGGCACCCGCTTCACCATCCAGTCCAGCGGTGTGAGCCGCGGCAAGCTCCTCGTCGACGGCGTGGCCTACGACGCGGCCAAGGGCGTCCGCAGCGGCAAGAAGCTCACCTACACGCCCCTGGCGAACGACGTGGGCAGCTACAGCCTCACGTACACCCTGCGGAACCCGGACGGCCAGGCGTCCGAGGTCACGACGCTGACCATCGCGGTGGTCCCCAACGTCCTCGCCGACGCGGGGAGCGTGGCGGCGGGGGCGAAGGGCACGCTCGACTTCGGGGCCAACGACGTGCCGGCCACCTACGGCGACAAGGTCGTCGTGAGGTCCTTCAGCCAGGCGTCGGGCGCCTGCAGCGCGACCAGCTGGACCGCGAACGGCACCCTGACCTTCACGGCCGGCGCGGCGGGCAAGTGCACCTGGAAGTACCAGGCGCGGGGGAACACGACGGCGACCAGCGGGTTGACGTCGGACGAGACGACCATCACCGTGACGGTGTCCTGATGCCGCGCCCCACGGCCCCCGAGCGACGCGGCGACGCCGGGTACTCGCTCGCGGAACTCCTGGTCGCGATGAGCATCTTCGCCGTCGTGCTCGGGGTCTTCATGTCCGGGCTGCTCGTCATGTCCTCCGGCACCAACCGGGTGCAGAAGGTCGGCGCCTCCGCGGACGCCCTGCGGAAGTCGTTCACGGTCCTCGACCGGCAGGTCCGCTCCGCCGACGCCGTCAACCGGCCCGGGGCCAGCAACGGGCGCTACTTCGTGGAGTTCCGGACCGCCGGGACCGCCGAGGTGCCGGCGGCCTGCTACCAGTGGCGCTACTCCGTGGCGACGGGAACCCTCGCCTACCGCACGTGGCCCACCTCCGGTGCCCCCGCCTCGACGTGGACCACGACGGCCACGGGGCTGCGGACCGACGTCGACGCGGTGTCGCCCAAGGCGGTCCCGTTCACGCTGGGCGCGGCGGGGGAGGCGACGGTCACGGCCACCGGCGACGTCGCCTTCAGCCGCACGCGCGCCCGGCTGACCGTCGACATCGGCAGCGCCCGCAGCGCCGGCCGCAACGAGCAGCTGGCCACGACGTTCGTCGCGGCCAACACGGGCCCCGACTCACCCGGCAACCGCGACGACAACAAGGACGGCGTCAGCGACTCACCGGTCTGCGGCGCCCCGACGACGAGGACGTGAGGCAGTGATGACGCCGACCAGAGCGCGGACGCTCCTGCGGGAGCGCCGTGCCGGCCTCGCGCGCGGCGGCGACGAGGGCGTCGCCCTCCTCCTCGTGCTCATGACGATGGCGATCGCCGCGACCCTGAGCCTGCTCGTGCTCGGTGTCGTGCTCTCGCAGGTGCAGCCGACCCAGATGCAGCAGAAGACCACGCGCACCGTCGCGGCGGCGCAGGCGGGCGTGGACGCCGCCCTCGCGCAGATCCGGACGGCGGAGGGGACCGCGACGGTGGTGGGCCGCGTCGGCGACCCGACGAAGCTGCCGTGCGAGGTGACGGGAACGGTGGGCGACAACGCCGACGGGGCCGCCTTCCGCGTCACGATCAGCTACTTCGACACCAACCCCAGCACGCTGACCCGCGACGAGCGCGCCCTGCGCGACATCACCTGCACCCCCGGGCAGGGCACGGGGGCCCTCGTCCCCAGCTTCGCCGTGCTGTCCTCCGCCGCGAGCGGGAAGCCTCTGGCGGGCCGGACGGCCGACAGCGGCGACCGGTCGATGGAGTCGCTGTACGCCTTCGAGATCTCCAACGAGAACGTCCCCGGTGGCCGGATGTTCTCGGTCAACCAGAAGTTCTGCCTCACGGTCGCCTCGCCCGCGGTCGGCGTCACGGTCACGTACACCGCCGCGGCCGGCTGCCCGACCGGCGGCGCCCTGACCTCCTGGGTCTACGACAAGGACTACGCCCTGAAGCTGGCGAGCACGCTCACCGGCACCCCCCTGTGCATCTCCGCGCCGCTGGCCTCGGGCGTCGACGCGACGCTGCAGACGTGTGCGGTGGGAGACCTCAAGCAGCAGTGGAGCTACGAGGGAGGCGCCCGCTTCAGGGGCCAGAAGGCCGCCGCCGGCAACGGCACCAAGAACTCCTCCGACTACGGGGCCTACTGCCTCACGGCGTCCACGACCGACGCGACGAAGCTCCAGGGGGCGCGGCTGCAGTCGGGCACCTGCTCCTCGGACACCGAGCACGGCTCCTTCAGCCCCGATCCCAGCGTGGGGGCGGGTGCGGCGTCGGTCGAGACCCAGCAGATCGTCAACTACCTCGAGTTCGGCCGGTGCATGGACGTGACGAAGGGGGACCTCTCCTACGCCTACATGATCGTCTACCCCTGCAAGCAGGACCCCAGCGGGGGGACCAAGCTGTCCTGGAACCACAAGTGGTCCTACGTCGAACCGGCTGCGGGGCAGTCGACCACGGCACCCCAGCGCATCACGGTCACGAACGGGGGGACGTACTGCCTGCAGGTGCCGGCGCAGACGGTCGTCGACGGGGACGTGACCTTCACGAGCGCCTGCTCGGCGACCGAGCCGCGCCAGCAGATCGTCCGCACCTACGCGGTGCCGGGCAGCTACACGTCGAGCTACACCTTCACCGACACCTGGGGGCGCTGCCTGTCGCTCGGCCCGAAGAAGGAACCCAGCGTCGTCGGCGTCAAGTGGTCCACCATCGTCGCGGCCGCCTGCACGGGCGGGTCCGAGCAGAAGTGGAACGCCCCGGCGAGCGGGCAGAAGACGGGCCTGACCGGGACCCGCGAGACGACGTATGACCAGCCCTGACCCGGGCCTCGCGCTGGCCGTCCTGTGCGGCGTCGTGGGCCTGCTCATCGGCTCGTTCCTCAACGTCGTCGTGCACCGCGTGCCGCGCGGGGAGTCGGTCGTGCACCCGCGCAGCGCGTGCCCGGGCTGCGGCCACGCGATCCGCGGCCGCGACAACGTCCCGGTGCTCTCGTGGCTGCTGCTGCGCGGTCGCTGCCGCGACTGCGGGGCGCGCATCAGCCGGCGCTACCCCGCGGTGGAGCTCGGCACCGGGCTGCTGTTCGCCGGCGTCGCCGTCGTCGTGGGGCCGTCCTGGGCGCTGCCCGCCTACCTCTACCTCGCGGCGATCGCCGTGGCCCTGGCCCTCATCGACGTCGACGTGCACCGCCTCCCCGACGCGATCGTCCTGCCGTCCTACCCCGTGGCGCTCGTGCTCCTCGGCGCGGCGAGCCTCCTGGGCGCCGACGGGGCCGCGTTCCTGCGTGCGCTCGCCGGCGCCGGGGCGCTGTTCGGCCTCTACGCCGTCCTGTGGTTCGTCCGGCCGGGCGGCATGGGTCTCGGCGACGTGAAGCTCGCGGGGGTCCTCGGGCTCTACCTCGGCTGGTGGGGCTGGGACGCCCTCGCGGTCGGGGGTTTCCTCGCGTTCGTGCTGGGCGGGCTCGTGAGCCTGCCGCTGCTGCTCAGCGGCCGGGCCGGTCGCCGCACGGCCATCCCCTTCGGGCCCTCGATGCTCGCGGCCGCCCTGGCAGCCCTCGTCGTGGCGGCCCCCCTGTCGGGCTGGTACCTCGCGCTGGTCGGGCTCGGGCCCACCGCCTGAGCCGGCCCCGGCCCCGTCCGGCCCAGCCGGGCCCCTGCGGCGTCACTGCGCGTCGCCGAACGCTCAAGCCCGCGCCGCCGGGGACCGATCACTGAGGGGCCACCACCCCCGCCGGACCGCACGCGCGGACCGCACCCCGAGGAGACGACGTGCCCCGACGTACCGCGATCGGCCTCGACATCGGGACGTCGGGAGTGCGCGCGGCGGAGCTGTCCTTCGGCTCGGGCGGGACCACGCTGGAGAAGTTCGGCCAGGTCGCGATCCCGCCGGGAGCCGTGAAGGACGGCGAGGTCGTCGAGCAGGCCGTCGTCGTGGACGCCCTCAAGGCGCTCTGGAAGGGCAGCCGGTTCGGCAGCCGCAAGGTCGCCCTCGGGGTCGCCAACCAGCGCGTGGTCGTCCGCCAGGTCGACCTGCCCTGGGTCCCCGCCGCGGAGCTCAAGCAGTCGCTGCCGCTGCAGGTGCAGGACTACCTGCCCATGCCGGTCGCCGACAGCGTCATCGACTTCCACGTCACCGAGGAGCTGCACTCCGGGGGCGCCCGCGTGCTGCGCGGCCTCCTCGTGGCCGCGGCCCGCGACATGGTGATGTCCAACGTGCGCGCCGTGGAGGCCGCGGGCCTGCGCGCCACGTCCGTCGACCTGAGCTCGTTCGCGGTGCTGCGGTCCGTGGGCCGCCCGCACAGCGAGGTGGCCACCGAGGCCCTCATCGACGTCGGCTCCCGCGTCTCCAACCTCGTCGTGCACTCCGGTGGCGTGCCCCGCTTCGTGCGCGTGCTGCTCATGGGCGGCCAGGACGTCACCGACGCCATCGCGGAACGGCTCGGCGTACCCCTCGACCTCGCCGAGGCCATCAAGCGCTACGGCGCCGAGGACGCGACGCCGCAGGACCTGGAACTCACCGGCAGCGCCGTCGACCTCATGCTCGAGGCGTTCGTCGACGAGATCCGCTCGTCCATCGACTACTTCTCCGCCTCGAACCCGCAGTACCGGCCCGAGCGGATCGTGCTGACCGGCGGCGGTTCGCTGCTGCCCGGGATCGCGGCGCGGCTCGAGGAGGCCACCCGCATCCCCGCCCGCGCGGGCGACCCGATCTCCCCGCTGCACCTCGGCCGCACCGGCCTCGACGAGGAGCAGCTGCTGCTCCTGCAACCCCTCGCCGCCGTTCCCGTCGGCCTCGCCCTCGGAGTCGTGTCATGAGCTTCGCCACCCTGGAAGCCGTGGCGACGCAGTCCGTCGTCGCCCGGGTCGACCTCCTGCCGGAGGGTTTCGACGACGCCCGCCGGTTCCGGCGCGTGCAGCTCGGCCTCGGCGCCGGCCTGCTCGCGGTCGTGGGCCTCGTGGGGCTCGCCGCCGTCATCGGCGCGGGCCACGTGCGCGCCGCGGAGGACGCCCTGGCCGCCGAGCAGACGCGCACCCTGCAGCTGCAGCGCCAGCAGGCGGCGTACCGCGAGGTGCCCGTCGTGGCCGAGCAGCTCGACGCCGCCCGCTCCGCGCAGCGCGCCGTCACCGCCTTCGACGTCAGCTGGTTCGGCATGCTCGACGCCGTCGCCGCGAACACCCCGGCCGCGACCTCCGTCACCACGATGACGCTCACGCTGGACCCCGCCGCGACCGCTCCCGGCGGTGCGGGGATCGTCCCCGCCGCCGACCCGCTGGGCGTGCCCGGGGTCGGCGGGGTGACCGTCGTCGGCACCGCCCCGTCCCAGGACGCCGTCGCGTCCCTCCTCGAGGGGCTGGCGCGGGTCCCCGGGCTCGCGCACCCCCTCGTGTCGTCGTCGACCGCGGCCGCCGGCACCGCCGGGGTGTCGTACACGACGACGGCCACCATCACGCCCGACGCCCTGCTGAACCAGCAGTGACGCGGCCCGAGACGGAGTGCAGACCATGACGATGCGCAAGTCCACCCTGTGGGCGCTCGCGACCGCGGTGATCGCCGTGCTGCTCCTCGTGGGCGCGTGGTTCCTGCTGCTCGGCCCCCAGCGGGCGGCGGCCGCGGACCTCGCGACCCAGCGGAACTTCGTGGCGCAGCAGAACGACCAGCTGGCGCTGAACCAGGCGCAGCTGCAGAGCCAGCTCGAGCAGCTGCCCGAGCAGAAGGCGCGGCTCGCCGCGATCGTCGCGAGCATGCCGGGCGACGCCCAGCTCCCGCAGCTGCTGCGGCAGCTGGAGTCCTCCGCGCTGAACTCCTCCGTCACCCTGACGTCCGTGGTCCCGGGCAAGCCCACCGCCTACGACCCCTCGGCGACCACGGCGCCCGGCGTCGTGAGCGTCCCCGTCGTCGTCACGGTCGCCGGCACGTTCGGCGAGGTGCAGCTCTACCTCGAGCAGCTGCAGGCCGACTCGACGCGGTTCTTCCTCATCGACACCGTCGGGCTGACCGCCGGCACGGGCAGCGTGAGCGGGGCGTCCACGGGACTCACCGCGACCATCACCGGCAAGGTGTTCGTCCTCACGGCCGAGCTCACCGCGGCTGCGACCCCCGCCGCGCCCGCGGCTGCGACCCCCGCCG
>NZ_JAAALN010000469.1 GCF_009906795.1 Kineococcus siccus | reverse complement strand
GAGACGCTGCGGCTGATGGCCGTGCACGCCCACCCGGACGACGAGTCCAGCAAGGGCGCCGCGACGATGGCGAAGTACGTCCAGGAGGGCGTGGAGGTCCTCGTGGTCTCCTGCATCGGCGGCGAGCGCGGCGACGTGCTCAACCCCCGGCTCAAGGACGACGCGACGCTGCGGCGCGACATGGGCGAGTACCGCCGGCGCGAGATGGCCGAGGCCGCGCGCATCCTCGGCGTCCGGCACCGCTGGCTGGGCTACGTCGACTCGGGCCTGCCGGAGGGCGACCCGCTGCCGCCGCTGCCGCCGGGCTGCTTCGCGCTGACGCCGGAGGAGTTCACCATCGACGCGCTCGTGCACGTCGTGCGCGAGTTCCGCCCGCACGTGATGACGACCTACGACGAGTCCGGCGGCTACCCGCACCCGGAC
>NZ_JAAALN010000468.1 GCF_009906795.1 Kineococcus siccus | reverse complement strand
CCTCCCCGCCCCGTCGTCGTCCGGCCCGTCGTCCCCGGTCCCGTCGTCCCCGCCGGCGGAGGGCCTGTCCAGCCCGCTGCGACCGCTGCTGCCCACGCCGCTGACCATCACGGCCCGCCTGACCGGCGTCGACTGGGGCACGCAGGTGGAGATCACGTGCGCCTACGCACCCGTCAGCGCGGGGACGTCCTACGACTACGCCCTCGTCGTGACCGACCGCGCGGGCGCGGTGGAGCAGATCGGGACGTGGACCGCGGTGCCGGGGCACGACGCGCGCCTGACCGGGGCCACCGCGCTGCCGCGCGCGCAGATCGCGTCGGTGGAGGTGCGCACGCTGGACGGGACGGCCGTGGCGCGGCTGGACCCGGCCGCCACCTGACGCCGCCCCGGGCGCCGCCGGAGGACGGGCGGCGCCCGGGGCGGCGTCAGGT
>NZ_JAAALN010000467.1 GCF_009906795.1 Kineococcus siccus | reverse complement strand
ATGTACTTCACGATCCGCTCCGTGGCGCCCCAGCTGTGGGAGACCGGCCCGGAGCTGCTCAACGTCCCGTTCTCGAGCGTGAACACGACGATCCTGGTGATCTCGTCGTTCTGGTGCCAGTTCGGCGTCTTCGCCGCCGAGCGCTTCCAGCCGCGCCGCCTCGGCCGCCTCTGGGAGCTCTCCAAGTGGGGCATGCAGGAGTGGTTCGTCCTCACCTACATCTTCGGCGGGATCTTCGTCGCCGGTCAGGTGTTCGAGTACGCGGAGCTGGCCCACGAGGGCCTGACCATCGCGACCAACGCCTACGGCTCGGTCTTCATCCTGGCCACCGGCTTCCACGGCATCCACGTCTTCGGCGGTCTCGTCGCCTTCCTCATGGTCATCGGGCGCTCCTTCGCCGCGAAGCGCTTCGGTCACCAGGAGGCCACCAGCGC
>NZ_JAAALN010000466.1 GCF_009906795.1 Kineococcus siccus | reverse complement strand
GTTCGGGTCAGCCGGGTTCGGGTCAGCCGGGTTCGGGTCAGCCGGGATCGGGTCAGCCGGGATCGGGTCAGCCGGGATCGGGTCAGCCGGGTTCGGGTCAGGCCGCTGCGGCGCAGCCGGGTGCGGTCCCGACGACGCCCGGGAGTGCCGCCCCGTCGCCCACCGCGTCGCCCGTCGCGACGGCCCCGCAGCCGCGGCCGGCCACCGACGCCACCACCCCGGGCCTCGGCTCCTCGACCGCTGCGCCCGCGACCGCTGCGCCCTCGACCGCTGCGCCCGCGACCGCTGCCTCCTCGACCGCACCGCCCGCGACCGCACCGCCCGCGACCGCACCGTCCGCGCTCGCGCCGGCGCCGCCGGTCGTGGCGACGCCGGCCGCGGCCGCGCCGCCCGCCGGCCCGGGCGGGTCCACCCCGCCCGCCCCGCTGCCGCTGCAC
>NZ_JAAALN010000465.1 GCF_009906795.1 Kineococcus siccus | reverse complement strand
GCCAGGCAGGCCAGCGCCGAGCAGCGCGTTCCTCTGTCCCTCGAACGCCTCGGTGTACCCCGGCTCGTCGTCCAACCCGACGAGGTACATCTGCGAGTAGCTCAGCCACACCTCGCCGTCGAAGAGCACCCTCACCCGAACCACAGTGCCAGCCCGCCTCGCTCACCGCGTGATCTTCGATGAGAGACACCCCAGCGGACCCCTTCGCAGGGGGGCTGCTCAACGCGGTCGCACCGCAGAGCGGGACGCCCGGCGGGCCGCGCTCAGCGCCTGGTCGTGGGCGGTCGGCGAAGCCACCGTCATGACGAGAAGCGGGCGCACCCATCACTGTGGGGCGGGCTGACCAGGCGAGAATGGCCTCATGGACGACCAGCCGCTTCGACCGGCCTCGAAGAGCGCGGCCGCACTCGCTGCCGCGTGGCTGTCCACCGTCCTGGT
>NZ_JAAALN010000464.1 GCF_009906795.1 Kineococcus siccus | reverse complement strand
GACCGGGGGCCGGTCGGCGTGGCGGACGCGGTGGGCTCAGTCATCGGCGCTGTCCCCGCTGCCGACGCTCGCGCTCTCGGCCGCCTCGTCGGAGCCCTGCTCGGTGCGGCCGCGCGACACCCCGGCCTGGAAGCCGGACAGCATCGACCGCACGTCGGCGGGGGCCCGGCGCTGCCGCGAGGCGGCCGTCTGCCGGACGGGGGTGACGGCGGGCGCGGTCGCGCCCGCCTCGCGACGGACCAGCGGCTGGAGGCCGTCGCCCGTGGCGGGGGTGAAGCCCGGCTCCCGGCCCGCGTCCGCGGCGGCCTCGGCGGCCAGTTCGGAGCGCTGGCGGACGGGGTCCGCGAGGGGCACCGAGGCCGGGGCCTCGACGGCGAAGGGGTCGGCCGCGACGGCCGCGAAGGGACTCGCCCCGGCCGCGGGCGCCACCTCGGGGGTGG
>NZ_JAAALN010000463.1 GCF_009906795.1 Kineococcus siccus | reverse complement strand
ACCCACAACCGGTCGGGCCGCTCGGCGCGGAAGTGGCGCTCGACCAAGTCGGGGCGGTGGTCCGGTGGTCCGGGGATCGTCGTACGCGGCGGCTTGCCGTTACGGCGCACACCGTGCAGACCAGCCGCTCTCATCAACCGCTCCACCGTGCAACGGGCGATCCTCGAGACCGACTGCCCGGCCGGTGCTCGTTGCACGCGGCGCCGGTTGATCGCCGCGTGCAGCTTCCGCGCCCCGTACACGCGCATGTTGTCTTTGTGGACGGCATCGATCTCGGCCAGCGCAGCCTCATCGGACAGCGACCGTGCCGAGGGTGGCCGGGACTTCGCGGCGTAGTAGGTGCTCGGGGCGATCTGCAACTGCTCACAGACCGGCTCGACTCCGAGGTCGTCCTTGTTCTGATCGATGAAGTCGACGATCAGCGGTGTGGGCGGTCGAGC
>NZ_JAAALN010000462.1 GCF_009906795.1 Kineococcus siccus | reverse complement strand
GCAGCAGACCGGCGACGCGGGTGACGAGCAGGACGCCGGAGTCGCCCAGCAGGCGGTGCACCACCCCGGCGAAGCGCATCGCCAGCCACAGCGTCACGTGCACCGCCACGACCCCGGCGGCGACGGCGACGCGGTCGTCCCAGCCCTCGGCCTGCTGCACGAAGACCATGGTGGCCACGATCGCGCCGGGCCCCGCGAGCAGCGGGGTGCCCAGCGGCACCATCGCCACGTTGACGCCGACGGTGCTCGTCGGCTCGTCGCCCTTGCCGGTGAGCAGCTCCAGGGCGATGAGCAGCAGCAGCAGGCCGCCGGCGGCCTGCAGGGCGGGCAGGCTGATGTGCAGGTAGTCGAGGATGCGCTGGCCGAAGAGGGCGAAGGCGATGATGACGCCGAAGGCGACGAGGACGGCCTGGCGGGCGGCGCGGGAGCGCTCGGCCGCGCTGAAGGTGCC
>NZ_JAAALN010000461.1 GCF_009906795.1 Kineococcus siccus | reverse complement strand
CAGGCTGAGGCTTGTCGATCCACGGTGCTGGAAGGGGTGCGAGCGTGCCGGTAGGAGCTGTCGTCTCGGCCGCGTGGGGCTTGGTGGTGCTCGCGGGGCTGCTGCTGGTTATGGCCCGGGCCGTCCACTCCGGGGGGCTAGAGCGCAACGGCCTGATGGGTGTGCGTACCAAGGCGACCATGCACTGCGATGAGTGCTGGCGACTCGCTCACCGGGCGGCGGAGCCGGGTCTGCGTCGTGCCGGCTGGGTCGCGGCGGTGGCTGTGGTGGTGTGCGTGGTGCTCGCCGTGGTGGGCTCCGGGCGTTCGTGGGGCGAGGTGGCGACCGTGACGGCTTTCGGGGTCAGCTACGTCGCCGTGGTGGGGGTGCTGTTGCAGGCTGCGGTGGTGGCTGGTCGAGCCGCGCGGGCGTTGCACCCGCGTCGCTGACCGCTCGCTTCTCGGCATGACCG
>NZ_JAAALN010000460.1 GCF_009906795.1 Kineococcus siccus | reverse complement strand
CGGGACGAGGGGCAGTGGGGCGAGGGCGGTGGCGCTCACGTGCAGAGACCTCCAGCTCGGGGTGCCGGTTCGAACGGACGTTCGATCCGACTCCGCAGTTGTACCACCGGTGCAGCCGTGGCGGTCAACCCCGTGGTCCGCACGGGGCAGCGCCGCGGACGCTGCCACCCGGGTACGACACGACCCCTCGCCCGGACCCCGACCCCTCAGCCGAAGCGCCGGGCCGACCGCTCCCGCGCCCGGGCGGCCTCGACCTCCCGGTCGCGCGGCGGCGCGGACGTCACGAGGGACGCGAGGAGCTCCTCCGTGGCGCGGGCGACGTCGGCCACGGCCCGCTCGAAGGCCTCGGCGTTGCGCTGCGAGGGGGCGGTGGCGCCCGAGACCTTGCGGACGTACTGCAGGGCCGCGGCGTGCACCTCCTCCCCCGAGGCGGGCGGGGCGAAGTTGTGCAGCTGGCGGATGTTCCGGCACATGCCGTCAGCGTAGGCAG
>NZ_JAAALN010000045.1 GCF_009906795.1 Kineococcus siccus | reverse complement strand
GCCCCCACCCTCGAGGCGCTCGCGCGCCAGGTGTCCGGCGGCGTGGCCGTGCCCGGCGGCGCGGGGTACGACGCCGGCCGGCTGCTGTACAACCCGCGGTTCGCGGGGGCGTCGGCACCGCAGGGGATCGCGGCGTGCCGCAGCGCCGAGGACGTCGCCGCGTGCGTGCGGTTCGCGGCGGAGACCGGCACCGGTCTGCGGGTCCGGGCGGGCGGGCACTCCTACGGCGGCTTCTCGAGCGGGGACGGCCTGGTCGCGGACCTCTCCCCGATGGCCGGCGTCCACGTCGACCCGGCGGCCGGGACCGTGCGGATCGGCGCCGGTGCGCTGCTCGCCGACGTCTACGCGGCGCTCGGGGTGGCCGGCGCCGCCGTCGGGGCCGGCTCCTGCCCGACGGTCGGGTTCAGCGGCCTCGCGCTCGGCGGGGGTGTCGGCGTCTTCGCGCGCACGACCGGACTGACGTGCGACCAGGTCGTGGCCGCCGACGTCGTGACCGCCGACGGGCGGCGGCGCACGGTCGACGCCGACCCCGACTCCGACGCCGACGCCGACCTGTTCTGGGCGCTGCGCGGCGGGGGCGGCAGCCTGGCCGTGGTGACGGGCTGGACGGTGCGCACCACCCCCGCGCCCGCCGTCACGGTGTTCTCCCTGCGCTGGGGCTTCGAGCAGGCGGCCGCCGTCCTCGCGGCCTGGCAGCGGTGGGCGCCCAGCGCGCCGCGCGAGCTGTGGTCGACGGCCAAGGTGCTCACGGGGCCGGCCGGGGCCCGCGTGCAGGTGTCCGGGGCGTGGACCGGCACGGCCCCGCTCGACGGCCCGCTGCGCGGGTTGCTGCGGGAGCTGCCACCGCCCGCGGGCACGACCCGCCGCGCGCTGAGCTGCGCCGCGGCGATGGCCTGGGAGGCGGGGTGCGCGGGCCTCGACGCGACCGCCTGCACGGCGCGGGCCCTCGACGCGGAGCACCGGCAGCCGTTCGCCGCGACCTCCTCGATGCTCGCCGCCCCGCTGCCCGAGGAGGGCGTCGCGGCGCTCGTCGCCGCGGTCGCGGCCGTCGGCGAGGCCCCGCCTGCGGGGCTCGTGGAGGCCGGGGCGTCCTTCGACGCGCTCGGCGGCGCGGTGGGCGACGTGGCGGCGGACGCGACCGCGTTCCCGTGGCGGCAGGCGCTCGCGACCGTGCAGCACACGGCGACCTGGTCCGGCGCGGGCCGCGACGCCGCGGCGTTCGACCGCGTCGTGGCCTCGACCCGCACGGCACTCGCCCCGTGGACGTCGAGCGCCGCCTACCTGAACCACGCCGACCCCGCGCAACCGGAGTTCGCCACCGCCTGCTGGGGGGCGAACCTGCCGCGGTTGCGCAGGGTCAGGACCGCCGTGGACCCCGGCGGCGTGCTCTCGTTCCCGCAGGCCGTTCCCGCCCACGCCTGAGCGCGGACGGGAACCCCTGCGGCAGCACCGTTGTCAGACGCGGAACCGCGACACCAGGCTGCTGAGCTCGACCGAGGTGCGGGCCAGGTCGCTCGTGGCCTGGTGCGACTCGGTGACGGCCTGCGCCGTGCTGGCGGCCGCGTCGGCCACGCCCGCGATGTTCGTCGCGATGTCGCCCGAGGACGCCGCCGCGGCGGACACGTTGCGGTTCATCTCCGCGGTCGTGGCGGTCTGCTCCTCGACGGCCGAGGAGATCGTCAGCTGGAAGTCGTTGATGCGGGCGATGATCGTGGAGATCTCCTCGATGGCCAGCACCGCACCCGCGGAGTCGCCCTGGATGCTCTGCACCCGGCGGGAGATGTCCTCGGTGGCGCGCGCCGTCTGCTGCGCGAGCTCCTTGACCTCGCCGGCGACGACCGCGAACCCCTTGCCCGCGTCCCCGGCCCGGGCGGCCTCGATGGTCGCGTTCAGGGCCAGCAGGTTCGTCTGCTCCGCGATCGCGGTGATCGTCTTGATGACGGCACCGATCTCGCGGGAGGAGTCGCCCAGCGTCGTGATGGTCGCGGTGGTGGTCTGCGCGACGTTGACGGCCTCGGCCGCGACGCGGGCCGCCTCGGTGGTGCCGCTGGAGATCTCGCGGATCGAGGCGCCCATCTCCTCCGAGCCGGCCGCGACGGTCTGCACGTTGGCGGACACGACGTCGGCGGCCTGCGCGACAGCCCCGGCCTGCGCCGAGGTCTCCTCGGCGCCGGCGGCGATCTGGGTGGAGATGGCCGACATCTGCTGCGCGGCGGTCGAGACCCCGCCCGCGGCGCCGTTGATGGTCACGACCAGGTCCCGCAGCTGCACGAGCGCGGCGTCGAGGGACTGCGCGGTGATGCCGACCTCGTCACGGCTGGTGACCCCGGCGGTGCGGGTGAGGTCGCCCTCCTCGAGGCCCTGCGCGACGTGCTGGACCCGCGTGAGCCCGGCCACGATCCGGCGGGCGATGAGGGTCCCGATGACCAGCGCGGCGAGCAGCCCGACGACCTGGACCACGATGATGAGCAGGCGGCTCTCGACGTAGCCGTCGTGAGCGGTCTTCGCCGACGCGGCGGCGACGTCCTTCTCGCGGTCGATCATCGTGGTGAGCGCTTCCAGCATGACGTCGACGTGGGGCTGCGCCTCCGCGTCGCGGGTGGCCAGCCACGCGTCGAGGTCACCGCCGCGCGAGAGCGGCAGGAGCTTCTCGTCGCGGACGGTCGCGTACTCCGCGAGCGCGGTGCGGTAGTCCGCGAGCGCCTGCGCGCGGATCGGGGCGAGGCCGCGGGCCTCGTACGCGTCGGCGACCTCCGCGATCTCGGTCTCGTCCTTGACGATGGCCTGCTCGTAGGTGGCCATCCGCTCGGGGGAGTTCGCGATGGCGTGGTTGGCGACGTCGAGGCGCATCTGGATCGTGAGCCGGCGCAGCTTCGACGCCTGGTCGAGGCCGACGAAGCTGTCGGAGTACATGCTGGCGGCGGCGCGGTCGCTGGCGCCGAGGGCCTGGATGCCGACGACCCCGACGGTGACGCTGACCACGGCGGCGAGCACGATGGCCGCGAGGATCTTGGACTGGACGCCGAGGTCGCGGAAGGACCGTCGGCGCGGGGTGGACGCTGTCGTCGTCGTGGTCATGTCGTCTCCGGAGCTCGGGCCGCGATCCGTCACGCAGCATCCCTGCTCCTAGTGATCGGCAGCCGGCCGCCGACCTGAAGGGACCCTGGGAGGAAACGCGCGCCGGCTGCTCACGGGCCGGTGAGCGCCCGCTGCGCCAGGGAGGCCGCGAGCCGGCGGACGGAGGTCAGCACCTCGTCCAGCGGTTGCGGCCGGGCGTGCAGGAAGCCCTGCTGCGTCGGCGCGCCCATGCGGCGCAGCATCTGCGCCTGGCCCGCGGTCTCGACGCCCTCGGCCACGAGCCCCATGCCGGTGGCGGCCGCGAGGAGCACGAGACCCTCGACCAGGTCTCCCGTGCGCCGGTCGGTCTCGATGTCGCGCACGTAGGACCGGTCGATCTTGAAGGCCGTGAAGGGCCGGCGGCGCAGGTACGCCAGCGTCGCGTAGCCGGTGCCGAAGTCGTCGACGCACAGGAACGCACCCGCGGCGACGAGGGCGTCGAGGGCCTGCTGGGTGGCCGCGTCCTCCGCCACGAGGATGCTCTCCGTCATCTCGAGGACCAGCCGCTGCGGCGCCAGGCGCTGCACCGCCGTCAGCACGGCCGGCAGCAGCTCCGGGTCGACGAGCTGGGGGCCCGAGACGTTGACCGCGATGACCAGGTCGTGGCCCGCCGCGGACGCCAGTGCCGGGGCGTCCCGCACGGCCGTGGCGAGCACGCGGCGCCCGAGCTCGGCGATGAGCCCGTGCCGCTCGGCGAGGCCGATGAAGTCGTCGGGCGGCACCAGCTCGCCGTCGCGCCGCCAGCGCACGAGGCACTCCACCCCGGTCACGGCGGCCGTGTCGAGGTCCACCGTCGGCTGGTAGTGGACCTCCAGCTCGTCGGCGAGCCCGCGCTGGAGCCGGGCCGCCGCGAGCTCGTCGTCGCGGCGGGCGTCGACGGTGGAGGGGTCCCACACCCGCAGGCAGCCGCCCCCGGCGTTCTTGGCGGCCGTCATGGCCTGCTCGGCCGCGCGCATCAGGTCCGGCCCGCGGTCGGAGACCGTGGCCACGCCGATGCTCGCGCCGACCTGCGCGCGCAGCGACGGGCTGACCTCGACGGGGTCCGCGAGGACCGTCAGCAGCCGCGCAGCCACGTCGTCGGCGGCGCCCGCCTCGCGCAGCAGCACCGCGAACTCGTCGCCGCCGAGGCGCGCGAGCACGTCGCCCCCCCGCGTCGACTGCCGCAGCCGCAGCGCGACCTCGGCGAGCACCGCGTCCCCCGCGGCCCGGCCGTGCTCGGCGTTGAACCGGCGGAAGCCGTCGAGGCCCAGGTGCAGGACGGCGACGCCGGGCCCGCAGGCCCCCTCGCCGTCCGACCCCGCGCCCGACGACCCCGCCGCCGACCCCGCCGCCGACTCGGCGGCCGCGACGAGGTCGCTGAACGCCGCCCCGCCCGGCAGGCCCGTCACGGGGTCGCTGCCGGCCAGGTCGGCCAGCTGACGCAGCGCCTCCACGCGGCGGCGCGAACCCCGCGCGAGCGCCAGCAGGACCTCGCGGGCCGGGGTGTCGCGGGCCCCCGTGAACGGCCCGCCGGGCCCCCGGTCGACCCAGGCGCGCAGCAGGTCGTCCAGCTCGTCGGGGTGCTCGACGCGCTCGAGCTGGTGCACCGCGGCCTGCAGCTCGCGGACCTGGCGCCGCGACGCCCGCGCGCGCCGCTCGACCACGGCGACCAGGAGGGCCAGCACGAGCGCGACGACGGCCAGGGCGACGGCCACGCCGGTGCCCCCCGTCACGCCGGCCTCACGCGCTCAGGGGTCGCGCCCGCCGGCCGAGCAGCAGCTCGTGGACCTCCTCGACCGGGACGGGGGCGCAGTAGAGGTAGCCCTGCGCCAGGGGGCAGCCCATGCCCCGCAGGATCTCCGCCTGCTCGACGTGCTCGACGCCCTCCGCGACGACGGCCAGGTCCAGCGCCTGCCCCATCTTCACCATGCCCTCGACCAGCGCGCGGGCCGTGGGCTCGGTCGCGATGTCGCGCACGAAGCTGCGGTCGATCTTGAACGAGGAGAACGGCCGGTGCCGCAGGTAGCCGAGGGAGGAGAAGCCCGTGCCGAAGTCGTCGATGGTCAGCAGCGCCCCGGTCTCGGCGAGGTCGCGCAGGCTCGAGGCGCTGTCGTCCTCGATCATGACGCTCTCCGTCATCTCCAGGTGCAGCCGGCAGCCGCTGGCCGCCGTCTGGCGCACGGCCGCCGCGACGCGCTCGGTGAAGTCGGCGTGGCGCAGCTGGACCGGGGAGACGTTGACCATGAGGTCCAGCGGGCGGCCGGCGTGGCGCTGCAGCTGCTCGGCGTCGCGCGCCACGGTGCGCAGCACGGCGTCGCCGATCGCGATGACCGTCCCGCTGCGCTCGGCGAGGCCGATGAACTCGTCCGGGCCCACGAGGGGCTGCCCGCCGCGCCCCCGGTCGCGGCGCCAGCGGACCAGCGCCTCGAGGCCGACGACGTCGCCCGTCGGCAGGTCGACGATCGGCTGGTAGTGCACGACGAAGGCCTCGGCGGGGGTCTGCTGCAGGTCCTCGATGACCTGCAGGCGGGCGATCTCCTCCTCGAGCAGCTCGGGGCGGAACTCCACCCAGCGGTTCTTGCCCGTGGCCTTGGCCCGGTACATGGCGGTGTCGGCCTTGCGCAGCAGCATCCCGACGTCGTCGCCGGGGTGGGCGCGGCTGAGCCCGATGCTGCCCTGCACGCGCAGCACGTGGCCGCGCATGCGGACCTCCACGCGCAGCGCCATCAGCACGCGGCGGCACAGCCCGTCGACGTCGTTGCAGTCGGGCAGCAGGACGGCGAACTCGTCACCGCCCAGGCGCGCCACGGTGCTGCCGCCGCGCAGAGTGTCGCGCAGCCGCGTGCCGACCAGCCGCAGCAGCTCGTCGCCGGCCTCGTGGCCGAAGCGGTCGTTGACGCCCTTGAAGCCGTCGAGGTCGAGGTAGAGCACGACGAGGCGCTCGAGCCGCCCCGCGTCGCGCGCGCGCTCCAGCTCCACGGCCAGCCGCTCGGAGAACTGCAGCCGGTTCGGCAGCCCCGTCACGACGTCGCGCCGCGCGAGGCCGTGCATCTCCTCGCTCGCGCTGACGCGGAAGAACGCGGCCTCCCCGACCGAGGCCAGGGCCTCCAGCGCCCGCTGGTCGGCGAGGCGCTGCTGCGGGTCGCGGTGGCGCGGGGCCGTGACGTAGAGGACGACGCCGTCGCCCGCGACGACGGGCACCCCGATCTCGTCGTCCCCCGGGCGCACCGAGCGGACCATGGCGGACGGGGTCCCGGCGACCATCCGGGCGTGCTTCTGCAGGGCGCGGGCCAGGTCGGCGCGCCGGCCCTGCGTGTGCAGCGCGGTCGCCGCCTCGAACAGGGCCTCGGTGCGGCGGGCGACGTCGCGCGTGGTCCGCATGGTGCGGGTCGCGTACATGGTCACGAGCAGGGGGATGACGAGCAGCGCAGCCGCGACGGTGTGCAGCTCCTCCTCCACCAGCCCGCCGAGGTAACCGAGACCGCCGACGGCGATGGTGGCTCCGGCCCCCAGCCAGGCGCCGGGGTGGGCGAGCTCGGAGCGCAGGCTCGTGCGCTGCTGCACGGCCACCGACAGGGCGGAGACGCCGAAGTCGACGGCGAAGACGGCCAGGACGGCCGCCCCCACGCACAGCGCCTCCAGCAGCCCGGCGTCCAGGGCCACCGCGCGGTAGCGGCCGTCGACGACCTGCCCCGCGTCCAGGAGCGCGAGCATGCCGAGCAGGACGGGACCGACGAGCACGTTGATCGACGCGTTGAAGGTGCGGCTGACCCAGCTCTTCTGCTGCAGCAGGTTGGTGGGGACGCTGCACAGCACCCACGCGAGCAGCGCCGTCGCGGGCGGCGCGAAGCAGAGCAGGAAGACGAGCACCCCGACGTCGAACTGGATCTCGACGCCCGCGTGGCTCACGCTGAGCGGGAACGGGAAGCGGGTGAGCAGCTGCATGAGCGGCAGGCCGATGAGCAGGCAGGTGCCGAGCCGGCGCAGGTCACCGCTCTGGGCGTCCACCACGAACCACCAGACGGCGACGGCCGCGACGACGAGGGCCAGGCCGGCCACGGCGCCGTCGAAGACGACGCTGGCCACCGGGCGGCGGTCACGCACCCCAGAGCTCACGGACACCTCTTCCTCCAGTGGCGAGCGCGGCCCATCCTGACACTCCGAGCACGGCCGGTCACGCTCGATCAAGGGAAGACTGGGCTCTCTGGAGCGCTCAACCCAGCGATCTCACCCGACTGCGCGCGTCTCGCGGCTCACCGTAGTCACTCCAGCACCGTGAGTCCCACACGTCGGGTCGACGGCCCGGGGCTCCGCGACCCCCGTAGCGTGGCGTCGTGGTGGCCCGACGCCTGCTCAGCCCGCTGCCGGTGCCGGCGGGCGACGCCGTGCTCGGCCTCCTCCCCGTCCTCGCCCGCGCCCTGGCCGGCGAGGGCGACGCGCTGCTGCCGCACGCGGCGGACGGCGCCCCCGCGGCCCAGCTGCGGCCCGGCACCCCGCTCGACGACGGCGAGGACGATCCGCACGACCCGACCGCCGTCGTGGTCGCGACCTCGGGCTCGACCGGGACGGCCAAGGGTGCGCTGCTGGGTGCCGCCGCGCTGCGCGCCTCGGCCGCGGCCACCGCGCAGCGCCTGCTCCCCGGCCCCGGGGGCGTCGACGGCGACGGCGGGGCCGCCGCGCAGCAGTGGGTGCTGGCGCTGCCCGCCCAGCACGTCGCGGGCCTGCAGGTCCTTCTGCGCTCGGTGCGGGCCGGGACCGAGCCCGTCGTCGTCGACCTGAGCCGCGGCTTCACCCCCGCGGCCTTCGTCGCGGCCGCCGCCGCCTGCACCGCGCCGCACCGCCTCGTCTCGCTCGTGCCGACGCAGCTGGTGCGGCTGCTCGACGCCGGCCCCGAGCCGACCGCGGCGCTCGCGGGCTTCACCGCCGTCCTCGTCGGAGCGGCCGCCACGCCCCCCGCGCTGCTGGCGCGCGCCCGGGCCGCGGGCGTGGCGGTGCGCACCACGTACGGGTCGTCGGAGACGTGCGGGGGCTGCGTGTACGACGGCGTGCCCCTCGACGGGGTCGAGGCCGCGCTCGACGGCGGCCGGCTCGTGCTGGCGGGGGACGTCGTCGCCCGCGGCTACCGCGGCCGGCCGGGCGACGCGGCCTTCGGCACCACCGCCACCGGCCGGCGGCGCTTCCGCACCGACGACGCCGCGGTCCTCGACGCCGCGGGCCGGGTGCACGTGACCGGCCGCATGGACGACCTCATCACCACGGGCGGCCTGAAGGTCGCCCCGGGCCTCGTGGAGGCCGCGCTCGCCGAGCACCCGGACGTCGCCGAGGCCGTCGTCGTCGGCGTGCCCGACGAGGAGTGGGGCGAGCGCGTCGTCGCGTGCGTCGTGCCCGCGGCCGGCCGGGCGGCCCCCGGGCTCGCGGAGCTGCGCTCCCTGGTCGGCGCCCGCGTCTCGGCCGCGGCCGCCCCGCGCCAGCTCGTGCTGCTCGACCGGCTGCCGCTGCGCGGGCCGGGCAAGCCGGACCGGCGGCGGCTGCGGGAGGTGGCCGCCGCGGGAACAGCCGGGGCGCCCCGTTCGTCTTCGGGGTGACGGCACGAGGGGGTGCCGATGGAGGAGGTGTTCCCCGGTGCGCACCGTGCTGCCCGTGCTGCTGATCGTCGCCGTGACGGTCTACTGCCTCGTCAACTGCCTGCAGGCCGTCGACGGGGTCCGCACCCTGCCCCGCTGGGCGTGGGTGCTGCTGATCCTCCTGTTCCCCCCGGTCGGTGCGGTCGCCTACCTGCTCGCGGGGCGGCCCCAGGCCGGCCCCGGCACCGCGGGCGGGTTCCGCGGTGGTGGGCGTCCCCGGCCGCCGCGGGCCCCCGACGACGACGACGAGTTCCTCCGCGGGCTGTGAGCGCCCGGCCGTGCGAGTGACCCCGCCCGCGCGCGGCGGCGCACGGCGGGGCAGGCTGGACCCTCGTGGTCGACCCGTCTGAGCCCCTCGCACACCTGCCCGCCACGCCCCCGCGGCGCCGGGCCACCCCGGGCCAGTGGGTCTCCGCGGCCCGGCCGCGCACCCTGCCCGCCGCGATCACCCCCGTCCTCGTCGGCACGGGCGCCGCGGCCGCCGTGGACGGCGTGCGCTGGAGCACCGCCCTGCCGGCCCTCGTCGTGTCCCTCGCGCTGCAGGTCGGCGTGAACTACGCCAACGACTACTCCGACGGGGTCCGCGGCACCGACGACGACCGCGTCGGACCCTTCCGCCTCGTCGGCTCGGGGGCCGCCGAACCGCGGACCGTGCGCGACGCCGCGTTCGCGTGCTTCGCGGTGGCCGCGCTGGCCGGTCTCGCGGTCACCGCCCTGACCGGGGCGTGGTGGCTGCTGCTCGTCGGCGCCGCCGCCGTCGCGGCCGCCTGGTACTACACGGGCGGCAAGCGGCCCTACGGCTACGCGGGGCTGGGCGAGGTCTTCGTCTTCGTGTTCTTCGGCCTGGTCGCGGTCACGGGGACGACCTTCGTGCAGGCCGGCCGCGTCCCCGGCGAGTCCGTCGCGGGCGCCCTCTGCGTGGGCTTCCTCGCGTGCGCGATCCTCGTCGCCAACAACCTGCGCGACGTCCCCACCGACGCGGCCGTCGGCAAGCGCACGCTGGCCGTCCGGATGGGTGAGCACCGCAGCCGGCTGCTGTACGCGGGCCTCGTGGGCGGGGCCTTCGTCGCGGCCCTGGCCACCGCTCCGGGGCACCCCTGGGTGCTGCTCGTGCTGCTCGCGGGCGTCCTGGCCCAGCGTCCGCTGCGCACCGTCCTCGGCGGCGCGCGCGGCCGCGACCTCGTGCCCGTCCTGCAGCAGACGGGCCTGCTGGAGCTCCTGACGGGCGCCCTGCTCGCGCTGGGCCTGGCGCTGTCGCCGTGAAGCCGTTCCTGCTGCTGGCCACCCGCGCCGACGAGGACGTCGCGGCCGCGGAGCACGCGGCCGTGCTGCGCTACGGCGGCCTGGCCGAGGGCGACCTGGTGCGCGTCCGGCTGGAGCGCGGGCCGCTGCCCGCGGTCGACCTGGACGCGTTCTCGGGGATCGTCGTCGGCGGCAGCCCGTTCTGCACGAGCGACCCCGCCGAGGAGAAGGGCCCGACGCAGGTGCGCGTCGAGCACGAGCTCGCCGGGCTGCTCGACCGCGTGGTCGAGCAGGACGTCCCGTTCCTCGGCGCCTGCTACGGCGTCGGCACCCTCGGCGTGCACCAGGGCGGGGTCGTCGACCGCACGCACGGGGAGCCGATCGGGGCGGTGGACGTGACGCTGACCGACGCGGGCCGGGCCGACCCCCTCCTCGACGGGCTCCCGGACACGTTCCAGGCCTTCGTCGGCCACAAGGAGGCGCTGTCGGTGCCCCCGCCGCACGCGGTCGTGCTGGCGCGGTCGGCGACCTGCCCCGTGCAGGCGTTCCGGGTGCGGGAGAACTGCTACGCCACCCAGTTCCACCCCGAGCTGGACCTCGACGGCATCGTCCAGCGCGTGGCCGCCTACCGCGACGACGGGTACTTCCCGGCCGCGGAGCACGAGCGGGTGCTCGCGGACCTGCGCCGCTCCCGCGTCGAGGTCGCGCACCGGGTGCTGCGGAACTTCGTGGAGCGCTACCGCCGCTGAGGGGCCGTACGGTGTGCCCCATGACCGGGTGCACGCATGGGTGACGTCGACGTCCGGGCCGACGGGGAGCACCGCTACCTCGCCGCCATCACCACCACCGGGGGCCGGCGCACGGAGCACGTCGTGGCGTCGGACCCGCAGCTGCTGGCCGACCTGCGCATGACCGCGGCGGAGGAGCCCTTCCTCGTCCGCCAGGTGCTCGACGTGCTGGCCCGCGCGGCCGACGCGGCCGAGCAGGACGGTCCCGGAGCGGGGCTGCCCGACGTCATCGACCTGCGCGAGCTCGACCGCGAGCGCCCCGACCTGCTGGCCAGCCTGCCGCTGCGCGAGGGCACGCTGCCCTGACCGTCGAACCCTGATCCGCCAGACCCGGGCTAGCGGTCCTCGGCCTCGTTGTCGTCGTCGAGGCCCCGGCGGAACCCCGAGCGGGCCGCCGGGCCCTGGGCCTTGTCGATCCGGCCGTCGATGCGCCGCTGCAGCGCGGCCGCCATCTCCTCGCGCTGCCGGCGCAGCAGCACGAGCGAGACCAGCACGGACACGACGGCGGCCAGCAGCAGGCCCAGCCAGCTCTCGGCGCCGAGGGCGTCGAAGAGGACGAGGCACAGGGCGAAGATCCCCAGCCGCAGGACGGTGTACCGCAGCGCGACGCCCACCGCTCAGACCCCCGCGTAGGAGTGCAGGCCGGGGAAGAAGATGTTGACCACGAGGTAGTTGAACAGGATGCAGCCGAACGCGAGGCACGCCAGGTACGCGGCGCGGCGGCCGTCCCAGCCGCGCGTGGAGCGCGCGTGCAGGTAGCAGGCGTAGACGACCCAGATGATGAACGTCCACACCTCCTTGGAGTCCCAGTTCCAGTAGCGGTTCCAGGCCACCTGGGCCCACACGGCGCCCGCGATGAGGGTGAACGTCCACATGACGAACCCGACGGCCTGCAGCCGGAACGCGGTGCGCTCGAGCTCCACGGACCGGGGCAGGGCGTCCATGAAGGCGCCGCCGCGGACGTCGCCGCCCGCCGCGCGCCGGCTCTCGCGGCGCTCCTGCACGAGCTGGAGGACCACCGCGGAGAACCCGATGGTCGACAGCGCCGTGGCGAGGATCGCGACGAACACGTGGATGATCAGCCAGTAGCTGTCCAGGGCCGGCACGAGCTGCGCGGCGTCGACGTAGAACGTGCGCAGCGCGATGCCGAGGGTGGCCAGCACGGGAGCCGTGACGAAGACCCCGAGGTAGCGGGCGTCGCGGCCGCCGCCGAGGCCCGCGCGGTGCGCGCGCACGACCGCGACGAGGTAGGCGATCGCCACGACGCACGTCCCCGTGAGGGCGAACTCGTACATGTTGCCCCACGGCACGCGGTGCACCGAGACGCCGCGGGCGACGACCGAGCCCAGGTGCAGCAGGGTGGCCAGCACGAACAGCGAGGTGCCGACGGCCGCGGCGCGGCGCCGCCGCGGCGGGGCCTCGGGCCGGGTCCTCGTCAGCACCGCGGCCCCGCCGGCGGCGGCCGCCGCCTCGCGGCGCGCGGTCGCGCTGCGGATCTCCTTGCCGCCGTCGGCGAGGTCCGCGGCGTAGCTGATCATCGACCCCAGGTAGGCGGTCATCGCCGAGTAGAGCAGGACGTTGCTCAGTCCCGCGATGTTCTCGTCGATGGTCACGAGCCCTCCCCAGGCGTGCGTCCGGTCGTCATGTCCACGTGCTGCGAACCTCCATCGTCTCCTACCGGCGGGGCCGGCGTCGCCGCCTGCACGGCGGCGAGCAGGCCGTCGACCTCCTCGCGCAGTCCGGCGTCGTTGCCGCGCGCGAGCCCCGCGACCTCCAGCCGGCTCACCCCGGGGCGGCCGTCGACGGCCCGGACCCGGACCCAGACCCGCCGCCGCGGCACGAACAGCGACAGGATCAGGCCCGTCGCGGCCAGCAGGGCGAAGACGAGCGCCTCGCGCTGCCCCGGCGTGTGCCGGACGTCGAAGGACGCGAACCGCTCGACCGAGTCGAACGTCACCGTGCCGAGGCCCTGCGGCAGCTCGACCGACTGCCCGGGCACCAGCCGGATCGCGAAGGGGCGGCCCTGTCCGTCGCTCACCTGCGTCAGACGGCTGTCGTCGAGCTCGTAGACGTTCTGCGCGACGCCGTCGTCCAGGCCCAGGTCACCCGTGAAGGCGACCATGATCAGCAGCGGGTTCGCCAGGTCGGGGAACCCGGACACCGGGGTGCCCGACGCGTCGACGGTGGCCGAGGGCAGGAACACGCCCCGCAGGCCCACCTGGACCGGCTGCCCCGCGGCGTCGGTCGCGTCGGGGAGCTTCACGACGCCCGTCGAGTCGTAGTTCCCGGTCTGCGGCAGGAAGGGGACGGGCCCCGACTTCACGACCGCCCCCGAGCCGTCCCGGTAGGTGAGGACGGGCGCGTAGCCGTTGCCCGACAGCGAGATCTGCGTGCCGTCGAGCTCCGCGGGGTGGTTCACCTGGATCGTCTCGCGGCGCGGCGCCTGCCCCGGCGCGTCGGTGAGCGTCACGTCGGCCGCGAACTGGCGCGGCTCGCCGATCTGCGTCGTCTGCTGCGCCTCGAAGGCCACGTCCATGCCGTCCAGCGTCAGCGCGAACGGCGGGACGTCGTCGGCCGAGGCCCACACACCGCCGGAGAAGCTGTCCCACGACCCGGCCGTGCCGACCATGCCCGAGCCGACCGTGACGAGCCGCTGGCCGGAGTAGGAGAACAGCGAGCCCGCGGCGACGGCGATCAGCAGCCCCACCAGGGACAGGTGGAACAGCAGGTTCCCCGTCTCGCGGTGGTGCCCGCGCTCGGCGGCGACCGACCCGCCGCCGGTCTCGGGGTGCACGTCGAGGCGGAAGCGGCGCCGGCGCAGCGCGGCCCGGGCCGCCTCGAGCGCCTGCTCGGGCGGCGCCGCGACCTCGGCCTCGGCGTGCTCGGGCAGCCGGGACAGCCGCGCGGGGGTCCGCGGCGGGCGCGACCGCAGGGCCGCGAGGTGCACGCGGGCGCGCGGCAGGACGCAGCCGACGAGGGAGATGAACAGCAGCAGGTAGATCGCCGAGAACCAGACCGAGGAGTACACGTGGAACCCCTGCAGGCGGTCGACCCACGGCCCGGCGGTCGGGTGCTCCGCCCTCCACGTCGCGACGCCGGACGGGTCGTTGTTCTCCTGCGGGAACGTCGAGCCCGGCACCGCCGCGACGGCGAGCAGCATCAGCAGGAACAGCGCCGTCCGCATGCTCGTGAGCTGCCGCCAGCAGTAGCGCAGGAACTCCAGCGGGGCCAGCGGCGCGGCGCCGCCGGCGGGCCGGCCGTCCGCGCCGTCGCGGTAGCCGTCGCGCAGGTCGTCGAGGTGGGTGCCGTCGGTGGTCGCCATCAGATCACCGGCTCGAAACCGCTGATCGGGCCCTGCAGCAGCTGGGTGGCCGCGTCGAACGCGCCCGAGACGAGCAGGACGCCGATGACGACCAGGAGGACGCCCCCGAAGCGGTTGATGGCGCGCCGGTGCCGGCGGAACACGGCCAGCACGCGCATGCCGCGCGAGAACCCCAGGGCGAGGAGCACGAAGGGCAGGCCGAGACCGAGGCAGTAGGCGACGGCGAGGCCCGTGGAGCGGCCCTGGCTCGCGCTGGAGAACCCGAGGGCGACGATCGCGGAGAAGATCGGGCCGATGCACGGCGTCCAGCCGAGGCCGAACACGGCGCCCAGCACGGGGGCGCCCAGCAGGCCGGCCCGCGGCCGCCACCGGACCTTGACCTCGCGCTGCGCCCACAGCGGCTCCGCCAGGACGAGCGCGGCCATCGCCAGGACGAACACGCCGAGGACGCGCTGCAGGTCGCGGCTGTTGACCGCGAGCGCCGCCCCGACGCTGCCGGCCGTGAAGCTGATGAGGACGAACACCGCGGAGAACCCGACGACGAACAGCGCCGCACCCGCGGCCATCCGGCCGCGACGCCGGTCCTCGAGGTCGACCCCGCCCAGCCCGGTCACGTAGCCCAGGAACCCCGGCACGAGCGGCAGGACGCAGGGGGACAGGAACGACACGAGCCCGGCCAGGACGGCGAGCGGCACCGCGAGGGCGAGCGGCCCTCCGACGACGGTCTGCATCATGTCCCCGGTCACGCGGGCGCCCCCGCCGCGGCGCCGTCGATCAGGTCGCTGAGCGTCGTCTCGTCGATCGCCCCCGCGTACTGCGCGGCGACGAGGCCGCGGGCGTCCAGGACGATCGTCGTCGGCGTCGCGCGCGGGGCGACGCCGCGCAGCGCGAGCAGCGCGGCACCGTCGTCGTCGAGGACGGAGGGGTAGGTCACGCCGAAGCGCTGCTGGAAGGCGAGGACCCGGTCGGCGTCGTCGCGGCCGGTGTTGACGCCCACGAAGCTGGCGCGGCCCGCGTACTCCTGCGCGACCCGCTCGAGGACGGGCGCCTCCTCGCGGCACGGCGCGCAGTCGGCGAACCAGAGGTTCAGCACCACGGGCTTCCCGCGCAGCGCGGCGAGGTCGACGTCGTCGCCCTCGGCCGTGCGGCCGGCGAACGTCACGGTCGTCGTGCGCTCGGCCGCCGGGATCTCGGTGAAGGTGCCGTCGCCCTCGACGTAGCCGACGCTCGAGCTCGCGGGCAGGCCGTCGCCCCCGCTGCAGCCGGCGAGCAGGGCGACCACGGCCACGGCCGCGGCGGCGAGGGAGCGCGCGCGCACGTCAGGCCCCCGGGACGGGGTCGGCGCCGACGAGCAGGTCCGCGCAGGGCTCCTGGTAGGAGACGGCCACGAGCGCGCGGCCCGCGAACTCCAGCGAGGTGATGGACGCCAGCGCGCACTGCCGGCGGCGCGGGTCGTGCCACAGCGGCCGCTCCTCGGCGCGCAGCCGCGTCACCCACACGGGCAGCTGGTGGCTGACGAGGACGCTCTCGCGGCCGGGGAACGCGTCGCGCGCGTCGCGGACGGTGGCGCTCATCCGCGCGGCCTGCGCGGCGTAGGGCTCACCCCAGCTGGGCCGCAGCGGGTTGGCCAGGCGCGGCCAGACGCGCGGGTCGCGCAGCGATCCGCGCCCCTCGTCGATGCGGGCGCCCTCGAAGGCGTTGCCGGCCTCGATGATCCGCGGGTCGGTGCCCAGCGGCAGGCCCAGGCCGTCGGCGATGGGCGTCGCCGTCTCCTGCGCGCGCAGCAGCGGGGAGGCCGTCACCGACGCCACGTCGCGGCCCGCGAAGTGCAGGCCCAGGCGCACCGCCATCGCCTCGCCGCGCCCGGACAGGTGGAAGCCGGGCAGCCGCCCGTACAGGACGCGGTCGGGGTTGTGGACCTCGCCGTGGCGGACGAGGTGCACGACGGTGCGCGCCGTCACAGCGACCCGCTCCCCGCCGCGGCCGCGCGGGCCGCGTGCGGCAGGGCGTCCAGCACGCGGTCGACGGCCGCGTCGTCGTGGCTGGCCGACAGGAACCACGCTTCGAACGCGCTGGGCGGCAGGTGGACGCCGCGGTCGAGCATGGCGTGGAAGAAGGCCCGGAAGGCGCCGAGGTCCTGGCGGCGGGCCTGGTCGTAGTCGTGCACCGCGTCCAGGCCGGTGAAGAAGAGGCTGAACATGCTGCCCGCGGTGTTCACGACGTGCGGGACGCCCGCGGCGGACAGCGCCGCGCTGGCCGCGTCGCGCACGACGGCGGCCGTGCGGTCGACGGCCGCGTAGACCTCGGGCGTGCACAGCCGCAGCGTCGTGAGCCCCGCGGCCGTCGCGACGGGGTTCCCGGACAGGGTGCCCGCCTGGTAGACGGGGCCCGCGGGCGCGAGGTGGGCCATGACGTCGGCGCGCCCCCCGAAGGCGGCCGCGGGGAAGCCGCCGCCCATGACCTTGCCGAAGGTCAGCAGGTCGGGGGCGTGCTGGAGACCCAGGCCCTCGTGGCCGTACCAGCCGGCGGCGGAGACCCGGAAGCCCGTCATGACCTCGTCGGAGACCAGCAGGGCGCCGTGCTCACGGGTCACGCGGCGCAGCTCCGCCGTGAACCCGGGGTCGGGGCGGACCACGCCCATGTTGCCCGCCGCGGCCTCGGTGATGACGCACGCGATGCGGTCGCCGTGCGCGGCGAAGACCTCGGCGAGCGCCGCCGGGTCGTTGTACGGCAGGACGACGGTGTCGGCGGCCGAGGCGCCGGTGACGCCGGGGGTGTCGGGCAGCGCGAACGTCGCGAGCCCGGAGCCCGCGCTGGCCAGCAGCGCGTCGACGTGGCCGTGGTAGTGCCCCGCGAACTTCACGACGACGGGACGGCCCGTGAACCCGCGGGCCAGGCGGATCGCGCTCATCGTCGCCTCGGTGCCCGAGCTGACCAGGCGCAGCTGCTCGACGGGCTCGACGCGCGCGACGATCTCCTCGGCGAGCAGCACCTCGCGCTCGGTCGGTGTGCCGTAGGAGAAGCCGTGCTGCGCGGCCTCGGTCACCGCGGCCAGGACCTCGGGGTGCGCGTGGCCGAGGATCATCGGCCCCCAGGAGCACAGCAGGTCGACGTACTCGTTGCCGTCGACGTCCGTCAGGTACGGCCCGCGGGCGCTCGCGACGAACCGCGGCGTGCCCCCGACGGCGCGGAAGGCGCGCACCGGGGAGTTGACGCCGCCGGGGATGACCCGGCCGGCCCGCTCGAACAGGGCCTGGGAGGTCGCTGGAACGGTCGTCGTCGGAGCGGCGGAGGACGCGGTCACGACGTCCAGTGTCGCAAGTCCTGGGCCCGGCGCGCGCCCCAGGGGGTCTACGACAGCGCGTCGTGACAGACCTCACGGCGCGTGTCGTCCGGCATGTCGGGCCCGACCCGCGGAACCGGTGGCCCGCCCCCCTGGGCAGGGCGGCCGCCAGCGCCCACACTGCTGCCGTCCGGGCCCCCGCCCGGCGCCACCGCCTCACCACCAGGCTGGAGCACCCCGTGAGCGACCTGCACTCCGCACCCATCGTGTCCGGGCTCGGCTACGCCGTCGAGGACGTCGCCGGCACGCCGCCCCGCAGCTTCGAGGACTTCCGCGGGGAGGTGTCCTTCTCCGTCCGCGCCGGTGAGCACGCCCACGACGTCGTCGGGATCGGCGAAGCCTCCGGCGAGGGGGCCACCGTGCACGAGAAGATGGGCGGCCCCGGCGGCAAGGACGTCCGCACGTGGCGCATCACGCGCGCCGACGGCGGGTTCGTCGCCGAGCACGTCCTGCACTGACCGCGCCCGGACGCGACGAGGGGCCGGCCCCTCGTCGGGCCGGCCCCTCGTCGGTCGATCACTTGCCGTCGAGCGCGTCCTTCGTCTTCTCCACGCTCTGGCGGGCCGACCCCATGGTCTGGTCCTTCTCGCCCTGCGCGGTGAGCTCGGCATCGTCGGTCTTCCTGCCGACGGCCTCCTCGGCCTTGCCGACGGTCTGCTGGACGACGTTCTTGGCCTTGTCGGCGATGGACATGCCCGCTCCTTCTCGACGGTGGTGCCGGTCGTTCCCGGCTCCTGCACCGTAGGTTCCGGACGCGGGAGGCGCGCGGTGACACCCCTGCGGCCGCCGGTCTGCTTCGCTGGGTCCCCGCCGCACCGCCACTCCCCCGAGGTGACCCGTGAGCAGTCCCCAGACCACGACGTCGTCGCCGGCGCGCCTCCAGGGCCGCCTGGGGACGGGATCCATCGTCTTCATGGTGATCGCGGCCGCCGCGCCCCTCACCGTCGTCGGCGGCAACGTGCCGCTCGCGGTCGCCGGGGGCAACGGCGTGGGCGCTCCCGCGGGGTTCGTCCTGGCGGCGGCGGTCCTGCTCGTGTTCTCCGTCGGCTTCGTGACCCTGACCCCGCACGTCCGCGAGGCCGGGGCGTTCTTCTCCTACGTCACCGCGGGTCTGGGGTCGCGGGCCGGCCTGGGGACGGCGTTCACCGCCCTCGTCGCCTACACGGCCATCCAGGTGGGCGTGTACGGGTACGCGGGGTGGGCCGTCGACGACCTCGTGCAGCACTTCGGCGGCCCGGAACTGCCCTGGTGGCTCTACTCCTCCGCCCTGCTCGCCGTCGTCGCCCTGCTCGGCTACCGCCACATCGAGCTCAGCGCCCGCGTGCTCGGCGTCGCGCTCGTCGCCGAGATCGCCGTGGTGGTGCTGCTGGACTTGGTGGTCCTGGGCCGTGGCGGCCGCGACGGGCTCGTGATGGAGAGCTTCGCCCCGGCGAACGTCCTCAGCCCGCAGCTCGGCGTCGCGGTGCTGTTCGCGCTGACCGGCTTCATCGGGTTCGAGGCCACCGCGGTGTTCCGCGACGAGGCCCGCGACCTCGAGCGCACGATCCCCCGGGCCACCTACCTGGCGGTCCTCGTCATCGGCGTCTTCTACGCGGTCTCCTGCTGGGCGCTCATCACGGCGGTGGGAGCGGCCGACGCGGTGGCGGTCGCCGAGCGCACGCTGGCCGGCGAGGGGAACCTCCTGCTGGACACGACCGAGGACTACCTCGGGCCGGTCCTGCGCGACGTCGTCCAGGTGCTGCTGGTGACCAGCCTGTTCGCGTGCGTCCTGTCCTTCCACAACGTCCTGGCGCGCTACCAGTTCACCCTCGCCGGCAAGGGCGTCCTGCCGCGGGGCCTGGCCCAGCGCCACGAGCGGCACGCCGCCCCGTCGACCGCCTCCCTGGTGCAGACGGTGACGGCGGCCGTGGTCCTGGCCGTCCTGGCGCTCCTCGGTCTCGACCCGCTCGTCGGCGTCTTCGGTTCCATGGCGGGGGTCGCGACGGTCGGGATGGTGCTGCTCATGCTGACGACGTCGATCGCCGTGCTGGTGTTCTTCGCGCGCCACCCGGGCGCCTCGTCCCGGGGACGCGCCTCGACCGTCCTCGCGCCGGTGCTCGCGGTGTCGGGACTGCTCGCCTGCCTGTGGCTCGTGCTCTCGAACTTCCCGCTGGTCACGGGGGGCACCGTCCTGGTCAGCACCCTCCTCGCCCTCGTCCCCGCGGTGGCCTTCGCCGCGGGCGTGCTGGCCGGGGGTCGGTTCCGGCTCGCCGACGACTGACGAACGGACGCCCCGGCCCGCGGGTGCGGGCCGGGGCGTCCGGACGAGGTCGCTGCCGACCTGAATGGGCGGGACTACCGGTGCAGGTCGAAGCGGTCGAGCTCCATGACCTTCACCCAGGCGGCGGCGAAGTCGCGCACGAACAGCTCGTGCGCGTCGTCCCCGGCGTAGACCTCGACGATGCCGCGGAGGATGGAGTTGGAGTTGAACACCAGGTCCACCGCGGTCGCCGTGCGCACGACGCTGCCGTCGGCGCCCAGGCCCTCGTAGACGCCCTCGTCGGCGGCCGACGTGCGCCACTGGACCCCGAGGTCGAGCAGGTTGCGGAAGAAGTCCTGCGACAGGACGCCCGGGGTGTCGGTGAACACGCCGTGCGCCACGCCGCCGGTGTTGGCGCCGAGGACCCGCAGGCCGCCGACGAGCACCGTCATCTCCTTGGGCGTCATCTGCAGCAGGTAGGCGCGGTCGAGCAGGAGCGTCTCGGGGTGCAGCTTGCTGCCCGGGTCGATCCAGTTGCGGAACCCGTCGGCACGCGGTTCGAGCCAGCGGAAGTTGTCCACGTCCGTCTGCTCCTGCGAGGCGTCCGTGCGGCCCGGCGAGAAGGGCACGGTGACCGGCACCCCGGCGTCGGCCGCGGCCTTCTCGACCGCCGCGGTGCCCGCGAGGACGATGAGGTCGGCGAGGGACACCGTCCGGCCGGTCTCCGCCGCGAACTCGCCGCGGACCCGCTCGAGGACGGGCAGGACGTCGGTGACGCCCGCGTTGACGGCCCAGTCGACCTGCGGCTGCAGGCGCAGGCGCGCGCCGTTGGCGCCGCCCCGCTTGTCGGTGCCGCGGAACGACGCGGCGGCCGACCAGGCCGTGTGCACGAGCTGCGACACGGTCGGCCCGGCGGTGAGCAGGCGCTGCTTGAGGTCGGCGACGTCGGCGTCGGAGAGGAGGTCGCCCTCGACGGCCGGCGTCGGGTCCTGCCACACGAGCTCCTCGGCCGGGACGTCCGGGCCGAGGTAGCGGGTGCGCGGGCCCATGTCGCGGTGCAGCAGCTTGAACCAGGCGCGCGCGTAGGCGTCGGCGAAGTGCTCCGGGTCGCGGTAGAAGCGCTCGGAGATCTCGCGGAACGCCGGGTCGGCCATGAGCGCGAGGTCGGTCGTGGCCATCATCGGCGCGTTCCGCTTGCCCTCGACGTGCGCGTCGGGGACGAGTTCCTGCGCCTCGGGGTTCTTCGGCTTCCACTGCTTGGCCCCGGCGGGGCTCTCGGTCAGCTCCCACTCGTAGCTGAACAGCATCTCGAAGTAGGTGTTGTCCCAGGTGGTCGGCGTGGGCGTCCAGGCGCCCTCGAGACCGCTGGTGATGGTGTCGGCGCCCTTGCCCGTGCCGAACTCGTTCTTCCAGCCCAACCCGTTGCCGTGCACGGGGCAGCCCTCGGGCTCGGGGCCGACGAGCTCGGGGTTGCCCGCGCCGTGGGTCTTGCCGAACGTGTGGCCACCCGCGATGAGGGCGACGGTCTCCTCGTCGTTCATGCCCATCCGGCCGAACGTGACGCGGATGTCGTGGGCGGAGGCGAGCGGGTCGGGCCGGCCCTTCGGGCCCTCGGGGTTCACGTAGATCAGGCCCATGGTGACGGCCGCGAGGTGACCCTCGTCGAGGTCGAGCGGCTGGTCGTCGGTGTAGCGCTCGTCGCCGAGCCAGGTGTCCTCCGGGCCCCAGAACACCTCGCCGGGCTGCCAGTTGTCCGGGCGCCCGAACGCGAACCCGAAGGTCTTCAGGCCCATGTCGTCGTGCGCGACGTTGCCGGCCAGGACCAGGAGGTCGGCCCAGGAGATCTTGCGGCCGTACTTCTGCTTGATCGGCAGCAGGAGGCGGCGGGCCTTGTCGAGGTTGGCGTTGTCGGGCCAGCTGTTCAGGGGCGCGAAGCGCTGCCCGCCCTCGCCGCCGCCGCCGCGGCCGTCGGCGATGCGGTAGGTGCCGGCCGCGTGCCACGACATGCGGATGAACAGCGGGCCGTAGTGGCCCCAGTCGGCCGGCCACCAGTCCTGCGAGGTGTGCATGACCTCGACGAGGTCGCGCTTGAGCGCCTCGACGTCGAGCTTCGCGAACTCGGCCGCGTAGTCGAAGTCCGCGCCCAGCGGGTCGGAGTCCTTCGACGGCTTGTTCAGCACCGACAGGTCGATCTGGTTCGGCCACCAGTCGCGCGTGGTGCGGGGACGCCCGTCGGTCGCCGCGGTCGGCGCGGGGATCGCCGGGTTCTCGCTCTCGCTGGTGCTGTGGGACGTGCTCTTGTCGAGTTCGGTCACGACGAACCTCTCTGGGCGGGACGGCGGCTGGCGGGGAG
>NZ_JAAALN010000459.1 GCF_009906795.1 Kineococcus siccus | reverse complement strand
GCGCCGCGCGTGCTGCGCCGGCTCGCCGCGGCCGTCGGGGGGGCCGCGTGGCTGCTCGACGCGGGGGCCGCGGTGCGGTGCGCGAGCCCACCGGGCGCCGAGCCGCCGCCCGGGGCCGCCGCGGCGGTGGCCCGGATGCGGGCCCGCGGCAGCCACACCGCGAGCGCCGACACGAGCGGGGAGCGCGCGCTGCTCGTGCTCCCGGTGGGGGTGCAGGGCCGGCCGCAGGAGTTCCTCGTCCTCGCGGCCGCCACCCTGCCCCGGGCGGTGCGCAGCACGGCGGCCACGGCCGTCGCGCTCCTCGGCCTCGTCGCGGACCGCGAACGGGCCGAGCGCCAGCGCGACCGGCGGCTGCTGGGCTGCGCGGTCGACCTGCTGTGCACGGGCGCCGCCGGGGCGGCCGGGCAGGTGCTGCTCGCCGACGGCGGCGGCGCGGCGGTGCCGGACCGGCTGCGGGTGCTGCGCGCCGCCGCCGTCGGCGAGCAGCACCTGCC
>NZ_JAAALN010000458.1 GCF_009906795.1 Kineococcus siccus | reverse complement strand
GTGGCGACGTCGTTCCCCGGGGCGGCCGGTGCCGCGGCGCGCGACGGTTCGCGCACGGGCAGCGGGGCCGGGGCGACGGGCGGGAGGAAGGGTTCGGTGGGCCGGCCGTCGACGCGCAGGGCGTCGGTGGCGGTCGGGCGGTGGCGCGCGGTCCAGAACGCCTCGGCCGACGTCCGCTCGGGGACCGGGGAGTCGCGCACGTGCCGGGGCTTGCGGCCCGACCGCGGCAGGATGTCCTGCGCCGCAGCGGAGCTGCGCGGAGCCGGCGGGGTGCGGCGCGGCATCAGGGCGCCGCCGTCGCCGGTCGCGACGGGCGTGAACGCCTCCCCCGCGAGGGCGGCGAGGTCGGGCAGGACGGGCGCCGCGTCACGGCCCGGGACGGGCTGCAGCCCGGTCGGGACCTCGTGCGCCGCACCGGACGGGTGGGCCGCGGGGGCGTCGGTCGCGGGGGTGTCGGGCGCGGTCGCGTCGGGCGTCGCGGTGGCCCCCTTCTTGCGGC
>NZ_JAAALN010000457.1 GCF_009906795.1 Kineococcus siccus | reverse complement strand
GCGCCCTTACACACTTACACAACACCTAAAACCAACGCGTCCAAAGACACTCGATATCAGGCCACAACGAACCAAGAAATCATCACTACCACAACACACCACCCGAACGACTTCAGCCACCACCCCCACCCGAAAGCAGAAGAACGACGACCGAACCCTCCAAGCGATGCATCGTGAGATGCTCGCGTCCACTGTGCAGTTCTCAAGAGACAACCAGGCGCTCCAACCCCACCAGCACCCACCAGACACCACCTACCCGCCGAAGCGATCCACACGACAGGAGACAACACACCCCACCACGCGAACCACATCCACCAGGTCAGCAACCGGTATGGATACCAAGGCCAAGCCCCGAACAAGTTCCCAGACCAGCAGCCCCCACCCACGCTCACGCGCCGGCGAAGGCCACCTCATGGCCCGGTCCCTCAGGACCCAACAGTGTGCCCAGCACCTCCCACGATCACACCAGACGCTTTCCACGCTTCAACGGACTCGAACCCCC
>NZ_JAAALN010000456.1 GCF_009906795.1 Kineococcus siccus | reverse complement strand
GCGCCCTTACACACTTACACAACACCTAAAACCAACGCGTCCAAAGACACTCGATATCAGGCCACAACGAACCAAGAAATCATCACTACCACAACACACCACCCGAACGACTTCAGCCACCACCCCCCACCCGAAAGCAGGAGAACAACGACCGAACCCTCCAAGCGATGCATCGTGAGATGCTCGCGTCCACTGTGCAGTTCTCAAGAGACAACCAGGCGCTCAAACCCCACCAGCACCCACCAGACACCACCACCTCGACGCGCCAGCGACAAGACCCCGCAGGAGACAACACACCCCACAACGTCCACGCCACCACACCCGAACCAGCGACCGGTATGGATACCAAGGCCAAGCCCCGAACAAGTTCCCAGACCAACAACCCCCACCCACGCTCACGCGCCGGCGAAGGCCACCTCATGGCCCGGTCCCTCAGGACCCAACAGTGTGCCCAGCACCTCCCACGATCACACCAGACGCTTTCCACGCTTCAACGGACTCGAACCCCC
>NZ_JAAALN010000455.1 GCF_009906795.1 Kineococcus siccus | reverse complement strand
CGACCGCACTGGCGAACCGGCCCCGCATCGAGCACGCCGTCGGGATGATCATGTTGCTGATGCCCTGCGACGCCGATCTGGGCTTCCAGGCCCTGCGCTCGGTGTCCCAGCACACCAACCGCAAGGTCCGCGACGTCGCCGAGGAGATCACCAACTGCGCCGCTACTGGTCGCCCTCTACCGGCTGAGCTGATGCACGCGCTCACCGTGGTGCTCCCGCCGCGACCCACGCGCGCGACCGCCGCCTCGGATGGGCCGAGCTAGCGCTGCCTCCGCTGGGGATCGAGGTCACCGAACGGCGCCCAGTCACCTCAATCCAGGTAGTCCGCCTGATGTCGGGCGAGGACCAGCGCGACGGACGACAGGAGGGACACGGCCCCATCATGCCGTCGCCCCGGCCCCGTGGCACCGCCTCAGTACCGGAACGTCGCGACGAGCGCGCTGAGCTCCTCCGAGGTGCGGGTCAGGTCGGACGCCACGCCCTGGCTGTTGCGCACCGCGTCGGCCGTGCCGGCCGCCGACTGCGCCACGCCCG
>NZ_JAAALN010000454.1 GCF_009906795.1 Kineococcus siccus | reverse complement strand
CGGCCCGAGGCGATCATCCGCAGCGCCGCGGGCCACGTGTTCTGCCCCAGGTGCGCCCCCAGGACGTTCAGCTCCTTGTCGTCGGAGATGATCGACCAGTCCACGCTCACCGGGTCCTTGAACACGCTGTACTCCACGAACGTGCCCTGCTTGCGCAGCAGGTTCAGGCCCTGCGCCACCGCGGAGGGGTGACCGGTGCCCTCGAGGTACACGTCCGCGCCGTAGCCCCCGGTGAGCTCCTTGACGATCTCCACCGCGTCCTGCTCGGCGATGTTGATCGTCAGGTCCGCCCCGCACTTCTCGGCCAGCGCCAGCTTCGAGGGCAGCGCGTCCAGGGCGATGACCTTCGCGGGGAACCTCGCGGCCGCCCCCGCGACCATCCCCAGCCCGATCGGCCCGCACCCGGCGACCACGACCACGTCGTCGAAGCCGATCCCGGCCCGTTCCACCGCGTGCAGCGAGCACGACAACGGCTCCGCGAACGCCACGTGCGCCGGGGGCAGGTCCCCGGGGGCCTGGTGCACCAGCGCCTCCGCGGGCAGGA
>NZ_JAAALN010000453.1 GCF_009906795.1 Kineococcus siccus | reverse complement strand
CCGCGGCCGCGCTGACGCTGGTCGTCGCGCTCACGGGCGCGGTGTCCAGCAGGGTCCCGACGGCCGTCGCCGTCCCGGGCACCCACACCGCCCCGGCCGCCAGCAGCAGGACGGCCGCGACGAGGCGCCGGGCGAGCAGCTGGTTGCCGCCACCGAAGGGCACCCGGCGGCCCGTTCCGCCGCGCGCCCAGGCGTGCAGCTCGGCCACCACGCAGACCACGAAGTGCAGCCACACCCCCCACACCACCACGGCCAGGACGTCCAGCACGGCCGACGCCGTCAGCTCGGCGTCCAGCCACCCGCGGGACGGCCCCGTGCTCGGCAGCGGGTTGCCGACGAGACCGGCGAGCGCCAGCGGCACCCCCACCAGCACGGCGAGCAGGAGGACCCCGGCGGCGAGGCCCTGCAGGAGCTCTCCGCCGCGGGCGCGGCGGCTGAGGGCCCGGCGCGGCAGGCGCACGGGGGTGCGCGGAGCCGGTCGGCGGGTCGCGGTGCTGGGGGGCATGTCGGGCCTCGGGGTTCTCGCGAGCGGTGGACGGTGCGGGTGG
>NZ_JAAALN010000452.1 GCF_009906795.1 Kineococcus siccus | reverse complement strand
GCGCTGCAGGCGGCCCTCGACCTCGTCGGCGGGCTCGTCGACGTCGTCGGCCCGGCCGACCTCGACCGGCCGACGCCCTGTACCGAGTTCACCGTGCGCGACCTGCTGTCCCACCTGGTCGCCGTGACGCACCGCGTCGCCCACATGGCCGGGGGCGGCGACCCCGGCGACCGGCGCTCGCTCGTCACGGGCGTGCCCGACGACGCCTGGCCCGACGCGTTCCGCACGGGCGCCGCAGCGCTGACCGCGGCCTGGGCCGACGACGAGGTGCTGGGGCGCACGCTGATCCACCCGGCGGGGCCGATGCCCGCGCCGTTCGCGGGGTTCGCCTACGTCCAGGAGCTCACGGCCCACGCGGGGGACCTCGCGGTCGCGGTCGACCGCGAGGACCTCCTGGACGAGGACCTCGCGGAGGCCGCGCTCGCGTCGTCCCGGCAGTTCCTGCCGGCCGAGCCGCGCGGCGGGCCGGTCCCGTTCGGGCCCGTCGTCGACGTGCCCGCCGACGCCCCCGCGCACGTCCGGCTCGCGGGCTGGCTGGGGCGGGGCTGACG
>NZ_JAAALN010000451.1 GCF_009906795.1 Kineococcus siccus | reverse complement strand
GGTCGCGGGTGCTCACCGCCGGAATCATGCCCGGCGCCCGCGGTCGACCGCACCGGCCCCCGCCGTTCACCTCCTGTGCATGCACAACCCTGGCCACCCCGGCAGCGCCGTGCGAAGATCGGCGGCGATCCGGGGTGCTGTGCATGCAGAGACCCTCTCGACGGCGAAGGGCGGGGCTGTGCGCGCGAGCGAGCGGGCCTACGCCCGGCTGCGCGCCGACGTCCTGGACGGTGTCCTGGCGCCCGGCGCGGTCCTCGCGGAGGTCGAGCAGAGCGTGCGCCTCGGCGTCTCGCGCACGCCCGTCCGCGAGGCCTTCGCGCGGCTGCTCACCGACGGTCTCCTCGCGCCGCTGCCGGGCCGCGGCCTCGTGGTCACGGCGGTCTCGGCCGTGGGCGTCGACGAGCTCTACGAGGTGCGCGAGGCGCTCGAGGAGCAGGCCGTGCGGCTCGCCGCCCGCCGCGGCGACCCGGCCGTCTTCACGGCGCTCGCCGCCCGCTTCGGCGACGCGCCAGCGCTCGTGGAGGCCGGGGAGGACGGGCTGCGCCGCTACTACGACCTCGTGGCGGAGT
>NZ_JAAALN010000450.1 GCF_009906795.1 Kineococcus siccus | reverse complement strand
GGTTGGCGCAGCGGGTGCGGGAACTGCGCGACTCCGAGCACCCCGACCTGCTGGCCCTGAAGGACACGGGGCTGACCGTGGCCGGGCGCCCGGTGGACCTGGTCCACGCCGCCGTGGACCTGGTGACGGCGGAGTTCGCCGATGCCGCGGGCCTGTCGTGGACGGCGGCGCTGGCCGTGGTGTGGGCGGCCTGGTACGACGCCACCGACCGCGGCCCGGTGTGGCGGGCCGTGGCCGAAGGACGGATCACCTCCTCGCAGGCGCACGCGATCCAGAGCCGCGCCGCCCGCCTGGACCGGCGGGTCGCCGCGATCACCGAGGTCCGCGACGCCGCCGGGCGGCTGATCGACGTGCACGTCGTCGAAGGTGACCCCGTCGTCGACCCCGCCGACCGGCCTGCTGTGCTCGCCCGCTTCCTCGGCGAGGCGATCGGCTGGGCCGAGGATGGGGTGCCGGTCGAGGCGTTGTCGAAGCGCTGCGACCGGCTCATCACCTCACTGACCCCGGGCTACGTCGCGGTGAGCGTGCGCCGGCGTGAGGGCACCCGCGACCTCCAGGTCGAGGGTTGCGAGG
>NZ_JAAALN010000044.1 GCF_009906795.1 Kineococcus siccus | reverse complement strand
GTCCGCGACGGCCCCGGCGACGCTCGACGGGGTCCCGGTCCCCGCCGGGCGGCCGGCGTGACCGGCCTCGCCGCCGCGGCCGGCAGCGTCGTGCTCGGCGCCCTGGGGGAGCGCGCCGCGGACCTGCACCCCATGCTGCGCCGCCGGTTCGGGGTGTCCACGGCCGCGGGGTACTCCTGCGTGGGGCGCGGCACGATGGACCGCGTCTGGCACGGGCCGTCGTGGACGCTGCCGTTCCTGCACCTGGGCGCCTGGCGGAACATCCTCGTGCCGGATGCGGGGACGGACGTCCCGTTCAGCGTGGAGAACTACGCCTACGTCGACTCCCTGGGGCGCGAGACGGTCACCGTCGTGCGGACGTTCGAGATCGCCCCGGGACGCCGCCGGCGCTTCGACGCGACCCTGGTCGCCGACGGGCCGGGGCGGGTCCTCGACTACCTGGGCACCCACCAGCACCTGGCGGTCGACCTGGTGCCGTCCGTGCTGGCGGACGGCAGCCTCCGGATCGTCTCGGGGGCGCAGCGCTTCTACGAGGGCCCGGTCGCGTTCCGGTTCCCGATGCTGCTGTCGGGGCGGGCCGAGCTGACCGAGGGCTACGACGACGAGCGGCAGCGGTTCACGATCGACGTGCGCATCACCAACGAGCGGTTCGGCCCGCTCGCCGGGTACACCGGCAGCTTCACGTGCGAGTTCCCGGCCGTGACGGGTGACGCCGTGCCCCCCGCGGTCCGGCCCCTGCGCGAGGAGGCGCGGCGCTGAGGCGCCCGCCCGTCACCCGTTGCTCTTGACCCGGATCCCCTGCTGCGCGTCGGAAGCCGTGCGCAGGACGCGCTTCTCGCGCGTGGCCGGGGTCTTCGCGGAGGCGATCCAGCGCAGGACGTTGCGGCGGGTCGAGGGTGGGCAGGCGGAGAAGAACGCCTCCGCGGGCGGGTGCTCGCGCAGCGCCGCGGTGAGGTCGTCCGGCACGACGAGGTCGTCGACGTCCGTCATCGCCTCCCACGCGCCGGTGCGCTTGGCCGCCTCGACGTCGGCGAGACCGGCGGGGTGCATGCGCCCGGCCGCGATGAGCCGTTCCGCGCGGTCGCGGTAGCTGCGCGCCCACGGCTGCGTGCGCCGCGGGCTGACGAGCTGCCGGGTGCGCTCGTCGTCGATGCGCCGCCGGATCCCGTCGATCCAGCCGAACGCGACGAGCTCGTCGAGGACCTGCTCGTGGGGGACGTAGCGGGCCGGCACGGCCTTCTTCCACGTCACGAGCCACACCGCCTCCCGTTGGGTGTGGTGGGCGAGGAGCCAGTCGTGCAGTTCCGTGGTGGACGCCACCTCGACGTGGTCGAACCGGTCCGCCGGCGCGGCGCTCACCGTCCCCGGATCTCGTGCGGGGCGGTCCGCGGGCCGCGCCGGGGCGGTGTGCTCCCGCCGGCGAAGGCCAGGCGGACGACGCGGTAGCGGTGCGGGCGGTAGGGCTCGAGGAGCTCGAGCATGCGCGCGTCGTCGGCGCGCCGCTCCCCCGCGAGCAGCCACGCGACCATCGACGGGATGCCGGCGTCGCCGGTGATGACGGTGTCCGCGGCGCCGAAGGTGAACGTGTCCAGGCAGCCGCGCGTCCACGGGCCGACCCCGCGGACGCCGGCCAGCGCCGCCAGCACCGCCCCGCGGTCCGGGGCCGGGTCGGCGTGCAGCCGGTGGGCGCACCGTGCGGCCTCGACGAGGTGCTGGGCCCGCTGGCGCTCGATCCCGAAGCGGTGGAACGCCTCGTAGGGCAACCGGGCCACGACGGCCGGGGCGGGCGGGACCACCAGCTCGGGTGCGTCCGGCGCCGGCGTGCCCAGCGCCCGCACGAGCCGAGCCCACTGCGCCGCGGCGTCCGCGCGGGCGACGCGCTGCTGGACGACGAAGAAGGCGAGGTCGTGCCACAGCGTCCCCGTCGCGGCGATGCGGTCGCCCCGGTGGCGCCGCCACAGCTCCCGCACGGGCGACGCCGTCGGGGCGAAGCCGGCCGCGTCGTCGAGGAGGCCGAGCAGCGCGGGCGCCCGTGCCGTCAGCCAGTCAGCGCCCGGGCCGGACGTGCGCACCTCGGCCTCCGGGTGCCCCGCGGTCCACGTCACCGCGAGGGTGCCGGGGCCCTCGGGGGTGAGCGTCGCGCGCGTCATCGAGCCGGGCCCCAGGCGCAGCGTCGGGTCCCGGCTCAGCATCCCCAGGGGCGCGAGCGTGAGGCCGAGGTCGACCTCGCCGGTGCTGAGGACGACCACGGGGTCAGCGACCGGGCCCGGTGGGCGCCGCGGCCGCCTGGGGCAGCGCGAAGTGGGGGTTCTCGATGACGCCGAGGACGCCCCCGCCCGGTTCGCGCACCGTCGCGAGGCGGATGCCGCCGCCGACGTCGCGCAGCTCGCCGTGCGGCGCCGCGCCCGCGGCGAGCAGCTCCGCGAGCGCCACCGCGGCGTCCGGGACGCCCCAGTAGGACACCGGTCCGTCGGCCGGGTCGGCGGCCGGGTCGAGGCCGAGCTCGTAGCCGCCGACCTCGAACCCGACGTAGAACGGCTCGTCGAAGGACGGCTCCTCACCCAGCACGCGGCGGAACCAGGCGGTGCTGGCCGCCAGGTCCGGGGCGGGGTGGATGACCGTGCGCAGGCCGAGGAACATGGCGTGTCCTTCCCGGGGCGGTCGGTCGACCGCGGCTGCCGCGATGGTGGCGCACGGGTCCGACACGTCAGCCGCCCCCGCCCACGGCCGGGACGACGACCGCGCCCGTGAGCGTCGCGACGAGGTGGCGCTGCGCCGCCGCGGGCGTCAGCCGGCCCAGCCGGAGGCTGTCGGCCACGGCCACCGTCATCCAGGTGAGCATCGTCAGCACCCACTCGGGGTCCACGTCGACGCGGAAGGAGCCGTCGCGCTGCCCGCGGCGCACCAGCGCGCGCAGCCGCTCCTCGGTGTCGGCCGCCTGCTCCAGCAGGGCGGCCTCGACGTGCTCCGCGAGCGGCTGCAGGCCCAGCAGACCGGCGACCGGGGCGAGGTGGCCGACGGCCTCGACGACGCGCTCGAGCGCCTGCGCCGGAGGGCCGTCCTCGGGGCGCGCCGTGTCCACCGCCTGCAGGTACCCGTGCGCCGCGGCCTCGCAGAGCTCGGCGACCAGCGCGGCGCGCGAGGGGAAGCGGCGGAACAGCGTCGCCCGGCTGGTCCCGGCGGCCTTCGCGAGCTCCTCCATCGAGGCGGCCGGCAGCAGCGAGAGGTGCTGCGCGACCCGGGCGGCGAGGCCGTCGGGGAACAGGTCCGCGGCGAGCGTCGGCGACAGGGGGGGACGGGCGGTCGTCACCCCGCCAGCGTAGCGTGGTGAGACGCCATCGTCTCATATGAGCTACTGTCGTCTCGTGCTCACCTCGTCGCTCCTCGCCGCGATCGCCGGACTCGCCGCGCTGGACTCGCTCAACCCGGCCACCGTCGCGGGTGTCACGCTCATCCTGCTGGCGCCGTCGCGGCGGCCCGGGGCGACCGCGCTGGCCTACGTGGCGGGCGCCTACCTCACCGTCCTGGTGGTGGGCACGGGGCTGTTCCTCGGGGCGGACGCGGTCGGCGGCGCCGTCGAGGGCGCGTCGACGTGGATCCGCCGGGGCGCGCTGTCGCTGGCCGCGCTGGTCCTCGCCGTGAGCGGCGTCCGGCGGCTCCGGACGCGGGAGCGGAAGGCCGTCGTCCTGCCGCGGTGGTTCGGGCCGTGGACGGCCGCGCCCGTCGGCGTCCTCGTCACCGGGGCCGACCTGCCCAACGCCTTCCCCTACCTCGTCGCCATCGAGCGGCTGACGGCCGCCGACGTCCCGGCGGGCTCCGGCCTGGTCGTGCTCGCCCTCTACAGCCTCGTCTACTGCGTGCCGTGCCTGCTCCTGCTGCTCGCCGGGACGATCTGGCGGCAGCGCCTCACGCCGCGCCTGCAGCGCGTCTACGCCCGCTTCGGCGGCGCCCGGACGGTGCGGCGGTCGATCCCGGCCGCGGCGGTCAACCTGCTCCTCGCCGCCGCCGTGGCCAGCCTGGCCGTCACCCTCTGAGCGCGCGGCGCGCCTCAGCCCACGGACCCGGCGAGGAGCAGCCCGGCGCAAGCCGCGGCCAGGGTGAGCGCCAGGGTGCCGAGCGCGTTGCCCACCGCCCGCCCGACCTCGCCGCGCTGGGCCAGCCGGAGGGTGTCGACGGTCGTGGTGCTGAAGGTCGTGAACCCCCCGCAGAACCCGACGCCGAGCACGAGCCGCCACGCGTCGTCGGCGCCGTCGCGGACCAGGCCGGTCAGGAGGCCCAGCAGCAGCGAGCCGAGCACGTTGACGAGCAGGACGGGCAGCGGGAAGGTCCCCGCGCGCCGCGCCCGCAGCTCGGCGTCGACGACGAAGCGCGCGACGGCGCCCGCCCCGCCCGCGAGCGCCACCAGCAGGATCACGCGCGGCTCTCGCGGTGCCGGGCGCCGGCCAGCGCGACCCCCGCGAGCGCGGCCAGCAGGCCCGCGACGACGGTGCCCAGGGCGTAGACCGCGGCCCCGCCGGCGGAACCGTCGCGCAGCAGGCCGTCGACCTCGACGGCGAAGCTGGAGTACGTCGTGAACCCCCCGCAGAACCCGGTGCCCAGCCCGAGCCGGAGGGCCGCCCGCCCGGCGTCCTCGGCGCCCCGGCGCAGCAGCGCCTCGAGCAGCAGCCCCAGCAGGAACGACCCGGCGACGTTGACGGCGAACGTCGCGAGGGGCCAGGAGCCGGCGGGCGGGAGGACGTGCGCCGTGCCCCACCGGGCCAGGGTGCCGAGCGCGCCGCCGGTCGCGACGAGCGCCAGGAAGCGGGGGTCGCGGTGCTGCGCGGTCGGCACGGGCCGACGGTACCCGGGGCACGCGTGCACGAGGATGGCCGCCGTGAGCACGCCCGAGCTGATCGGCGGTGCCGTCCTGCACGGCGGTGACCGCGCCACCCTGCACTGGGTGCGGGAGTACCCGCACTCCGTCGCGACCCTGTGGACCGCGCTGACGGTGCCGGCGGTGACGCGGCAGTGGTGGGCGGACCTGCGCGCCGACCTGCGGCCCGGCGGGGAGTTCTCGCTGATGTGGCTCTACGGGCCGCCCGACGGCCTGGAGTGGTGGCCGGGGCAGGTCGTCGCGCTCGACCCGCCGCGGCTGCTGGAGCACACGAACTCCGAGCACGGCGTCCTGCGCTGGCAGCTGGAGCCCCTGGACGCGGGCGGCCTCGTCGCCCGCACGCGCCTCACGCTGACGAACGAGCTCGAGGGGGAGGACGCCTGGGTCCCCCTGTCGCTGGCGACGTGGCAGCTCCAGCTGGAGCAGCTCGAGCGCGCCCTGCGCGGCGAGCCGCCCGGCTGGACGACGTGGCCCGCCGACCACGACGCCCGCCTGCGGCTCCTGCGCGCCGCGTACGAGGCGGCGCTGTCGCCGGGCGGCTGACGCGCGCTCAGGCGGCGGCGGACACCTCGCCCAGGGTCGCGACGACCTCCGGGGAGAAGCCGGCCGCGGCCAGCGGGGCCCGCACGTCGCGGTCCAGGTCGGGCAGGTACCCCAGCAGCACGTCCGCCGGCCCGGCGACCTCCACCTCGCCCAGCGCCGCGGGCAGCAGCACGGTCTCGGCGCCGCCGAGGTGGACCTCGTGGCCGCCGCTGCGCAGCAGGACGGGGGCGCCCACGTTCGAGACGATCTGCGCCGTGGCGAACCGGTGCCGCAGCGGCGCGGTCGTCCCCGCCGTCCAGCGCTCGAGGGCGAAGGACGGGCACGCCGTGAGGAACGTGCGCCGGACGCCGTCGGCCACCGTGAACCCCAGAGCGGGCACGGGGTGCGGGCGCGGCGCGAGGTCGACCTCGGCGAGCAGCGCGTCGAGGTTGGCGTGCCACTCCTCGTCGGGCACGGGCGAGCCGTCCTCCATGTTCCAGCGCATCGCGTGCTGCTGGACGTCGGAGGTCTGCTCGATCTCGTAGACCAGCGTGTCGGGCCCGAAGCTGTGCAGCGTCCCGCCGGGGACGTGGACGGTCTCCCCCGCCCGCAGCGGCAGCCGCCGCAGCACGGCGTCGGCGTCCTGCGCCTCGAGCGCCGCGCGCAGCTGCTCGCGCGTCACGCCCTCGCGCACGCCGCACAGCGCCGTCGCGCCCGGCGCGGCCGCAAGGACGTGCCACGCCTCCGTCTTGCCGTTCTCCTGGCCCTCCCGGCGCTGCGCCGTGGCGTCGTCGGCGTGCAGGTGCACGGGCAGCGTGCCCGTGGCGTCGATGAACTTGGTGAGGACGGGGAAGAACTCCCCCGACCAGCCGGCGCCCACGAGCTCCTCCGGGTGGTCGAGCACCAGCTGCCGCAACGAGGTCCCGGCCAGCGGCCCGTCCACGACGGAACCCGCGGTGCCGTCGACGTCGCTGCACTCCCACGTCTCGGCGACGCTCCAGTCGGGCAGGCCGCGCCGGCCGAGGGTCCGCGCGATGGCGTGCCCGCCGAACACGTGCGGCTTCACGGGTGTGCTGAGCCGGAGCGGGTACCAGTCGGCGGGTGCACCGGGTCGTGCCATGACGTCCTCCTGCGGTTCGGGCCCGGACCACGGGCGCCCGGTCCCTACCCGCGTCCCCGGCGGGCACACGCGCCGGTCAGGATGGTCGGGTGGAACTCCCCCCGACCGGGCCCGGCCGCGCGTGAGCGTCGTGCACGTCCGCGTGGTCTGCCCACCCGCGATGACCCCCGCCGTGCTGTCCCTGCTCCACGACGAACCCGGGGCGACGAACGTGGTCTCCCTGCCCGGCGCCGCGCTCGCGCCCGCGGGCGACCTGCTGCAGGCGGAGGTGGCGCGCGAGGCCACCGACGGGGTGCTGCGCCGCCTCCAGGCGCTGGGCGTGGGCGAGCACGGGTCGATCGTGCTGGAGAACATCGAGACCGCGATCGGCCGCGACGTGCGGCGCGCGGAGGACGAGGCCCCGGGCGAGGGCGACGACGCCGTGGTGTGGGACCAGCTCGCGGTGGCCGCCGACGGCGGCGCCACGAACTCCCTCAGCTACTTCGCGTTCCTCGTGCTGGCCACGCTCATCGCGGCGGTCGGGCTGCTCACCGACAGCACGGTCCTCATCGTGGGCGCCATGGTCCTCGGCCCGGAGTTCGGGCCGCTCGCCGCGCTGGCCATCGCCGTCGTCCGCCGGCGCCGCGACCTCGTCGCCGGGCCGCTGCGGGCGATCCTGCTGGGGTTCCCGCTGGCCGTCGCGGTGACCGCCCTCGCGGTCGCCGCGCTGAACGCCGTGGGTCTGGTGCCGCAGGAGTTCCTCGACGGCCGGCGGCCCCTGACCTCGTTCGTGGCGGCACCCGACGCCTTCAGCGTCATCGTCGCGCTCCTCGCCGGCATCGCGGGGACGCTGTCGCTCACGTCCGCGAAGTCGGGTCCGCTCGTGGGCGTGTTCATCAGCGTCACCACCGTGCCCGCGGCGGCCGACATCGCCGCGGGCGCCGTCACCGGCCAGTACGGCACGGCGGCCGGGGCGGTCGTGCAGCTCGTCGTGAACCTCACGTGCATCGTCGCCGCCGCGGTCGGCACGCTCGCGGTGCAGCGCGTGTTCTGGCACCGCCGGCAGCGCGCCGACCTCAGCTGAGGCTGCGGGCGATGCGGCGCAGCAGCTCCGGGGCGTCGTCGCGCGGCAGCACGACCTCGACGAGCGCGGGGCGGCCGGGTTCCGCGCGCACCTCGCCGAGCGCCTTGACGAGGTCGGCCCCCGTGCAGACCCGATGGGTGGCCGTGCCGGGAGCGCCGAGCGCCGCGGGCAGCTGGGTCCAGTTCCACGCCAGCACGTCCTGGTAGACGGCCTCGGGGCTCTGGATCTGCCGCTCGACGGTGTACCCGTCGTTGTTGAGCACCAGCACGGTCGGTGCGGCCCCGCACGTCAGCAGCCGGCCCAGCTCCTGGACGGTGAGCTGGGCCGCACCGTCGCCGACGACCAGGACGGTCTCGCGCTCGGGGCGTGCGAGGACGGCCCCGAGCGTCGCGGGCAGCGTGTAACCGATCGACGACCAGACCGGCTGCCCCAGCAGGTCGCTGCCGTCGGGCAGCGTGAGTTCGAGCGCCCCGTAGAACGCCGTGCCGGCGTCCGCGACGAGCAGCGTGCCGGGGGCGAGCCAGTCCTGCAGCAGGGGCCAGAACTCCGCGTGCCGCAGGGGGGTGTCCCCGGGCACGGGGACCGCCGGGCGGTCGACGGTCACGGGGCCGGGCACGGGCGGGGCCGCGGTGAGCTCGCGCGCCTGCAGCACCTGCTCGAGGATCCGCAGCGACTCGTCGAGGTAGACGCCGTAGAACACGTCACCCGCGATGCGGGCGTGGTCGAGCTGCAGGTCGACCGCGCGGCCGGGGTCGAAGCGGTGCGTGAACGACCCCGTGAGGAGGTCGGTGAGGGCGACGCCCGCGAGGACGAGCGGGTCGGCGGCGTCCACGCGCTCCCGCGTCGCGGCGACCGTCGTGTGCGCGCCGGCGTAGACGCCCAGGTTCGCCGGGTGCGACTCGTCGAGCATCGCCTTGGACGCCGACTGGGTCGCCACGGCCACGCCGGGCTGCGCGGCGATCGCCCGCACGCGGTCCTCCAGGTGGCGCCGGTGCAGGCGGGGCCCGGCCAGCACGGTCAGCTCGGGGGCACCGGCCAGGAACTCCGTGAGGGCGCGCGCGAACTCCGCGGCCGTGTCCGCGTCGCTGCGCAGGACGCGCAGCGGGCGGGCCAGCGCCCCCGCGGGGACCAGCGAGCGCGCGACGTCGACGGGCACGCCCAGGTAGACCGGCTTGGAGGTGCCGACGGCGGTCAGCAGCGCCTGGTCGATGCTGCGGGCGGCCGAGCCCTCGCGCAGCACCACGGCCGTGGCGCTCACCTCGGCGGCGATGCGCACGAAGTGGGAGAAGTCGCCGTCGGCGAGCGTGTGGTGCAGCAGCGCCCCGGAGGCCTGCGCGGCCGTCGCGGGCATCCCCACGACGTGCACGACGGGCACGTCCTCGGCGTAGCTGCCCGCGGTCGCGTTGACCGCCGACAGCTCCCCCACGCCGAACGTCGTGACCACGGCCGACACCCCGCGCCGCACGCGCGCGTAGCCGTCGGCCGCGTAGCCGGCGTTGAGCTCGTTCGCGGACCCCACCCACCGCAGGGCGCCGTCCGCCAGCAGCTCGTCGAGCAGGGCCAGGTTGAAGTCACCGGGCAGGCCGAAGAGGTGGGCCACGCCGAGCTGCTGCAGCCGCCGCGCGAGGTAGGCGCCGACGGTCACGGTGGCGGCCTGCGAGGCGGCGGCGGGGAGGGCGTCCATGGCAGCGATGACACCGCAGCCCGGTCGAGGTGGGCAACCGGTGCGACGACGACTGGTCGGATCGATCAGAGCGGACATCGATCGGGGCCCTAAGGTGATCGGGATGACCACGCCCGACGCCGCCCTCGACGCCACGGACCGGCGCCTCCTGCTGGCGCTGGACCGCGACCCGCGGGCCACCGTGCAGCGGCTCGCCCAGGACCTCTCGCTCGCGCGCGGCACCGTGCAGGCCCGCCTCGAGCGGCTGGGCGGCGTGGAAGCGCTGCACCCGCACTCCACGCGCGTCCCGCTGGCGCACCTCGGGCTGCCGCTGCGGGCCGTGGTCACCGCCGACGTCGACCAGGACGAGTTCGACCGGATGATCACCGAGATGGCCCGCATCCCCGAGGTGGTCGAGTGCCTGGGCATGTCCGGCGAGAGCGATCTGATGATCCAGATCGCCGCGCGCGACGCCGACCACATCTACGACATCACCCAGCGCATCCTGCGCTGCAGGGGGATCCGCCGCACCGCCACGTCGATCGTGCTCCGCGAGCTGCTGGGTTTCCGCGTCGCCCACCTGCTCTCGCCCGAGGGCACCGCCCCCCGCTGACCTGCCGCCGCGTCCGGCGCTGCAACGCTCAAGCGACCGCCCGCGGGCGCCGATGCAACCGGTGCCGCCAACGTCGTCGCGCGCACCACGGTCCCCCCGCACGGCGCGGGACCGCACGACAGCGACGAGTGGAGCACGACATGGCGTCCAGCAGCGAGGCGCGGCAGCGGGTCCGGGGCTTCCGGGACCTCAGCATCCGGACGAAGGTCCTGGCGGCACTGATCGCCGTCTCCCTGGCGACCCTGACCGCGATGGTCACGGGCGTGCAGGTGTCCCGGCAGGCGGCCGACCGCGCGGAGGCCATCTCGGCCAGCAGCGTGCCGGCGATCCGGGCCCTCGGGGAGTTCTCGGCCGCCCGCAACAACACCGAGCTGGCCATGGCCGGCCTGGCCGCGACGCGCTCGACCGACGTCAAGGCCGCCTACCAGGGGTTCCTCACGTCGCAGGACGCCGCGATGGACGACGCCGTCGCCACCTACGACACGCTCGACTCCGCCGCTCCCGCCGCGTGGGCCGAGGTCAAGGACCTCGTCGCGCAGTACCGCGCGGCGCGCACGACCTACGCCGACCCGCTCTTCGCCTCCGCGGCCGCCGACTTCGACGAGTTCGCGGTGCTCAAGCAGCAGCGGCTGGACCCGGTGTCGGACCTCATCACCGCGGCGCAGCAGACGGTCACGACCGCGGAGGACGCCCGGGCGCAGCAGCGCGCGGCCGACTCCCGCGCCGCCCAGGTCAGCGGGCGCCGCCTCATCCTCGCGGTCGGCGCCGCCGGCATCGCCGTGGGCCTCGCGATCGGCCTGCTGGCGCTGCGGTCCGTGCTGCGCCCCCTGCGCCGCATCCAGACGTCCCTGGCCGCCGTCGCCGCCGGCGACCTCACGTCCCGCGCGGAGGTGGACCAGCACGACGAGGTCGGCCGGATGGCGGTCGCGCTGGCCACCACGCAGGACGCCATCGCCGCGGCCCTGCGCTCGGTCAGCCTGGTGTCCGGGCGGGTCGACACCGCCGCCCAGGACGTCGCGGCCGTCGCCGTCGACCTGTCCGAGGCCACGCAGCGCACCGCCGCCCAGTCGCAGGTGGTCGCGGGCGCCGCCGAGGAGATCTCGAACAACGCCCACACCGCGGCGGCCGGCGCGGAGGAGATGACCGCGGCCATCCAGGAGATCAGCGCCAACACGACGCAGGCGAGCGCCGTCACCAACGACGCGGTCCAGATGGCCGAGCGCGCCGACACCACCATCAAGCAGCTCGGCGCGTCGTCCGCGGAGATCGCGAGCGTCATCAAGATCATCACCTCGATCGCCGAGCAGACCAACCTCCTGGCGCTCAACGCGACCATCGAGGCGGCCCGCGCGGGCGACGCCGGCAAGGGGTTCGCGGTCGTCGCGGGCGAGGTCAAGGACCTGGCGCAGGAGACGGCCCGGGCGACCGAGGACATCTCCCGCCGCGTGCAGGCCATCCAGGGCGACACCGAGCTCGCCGTCGACGTCATCGCGCAGATCCAGGCCGTCATCGGCCGCGTGAACGACTACCAGGTCGCGATCGCGTCCGCGGTCGAGGAGCAGAGCGCGGTGACGGCGGAGCTCAGCCGCAACGTGGCCGGCGCGGCGGAGGGGTCCACCCAGATCGCCGACAACGTCGAGGACATCTCGAGCTCCGCGGCCGCCGCGGCGGCGACCGTCGACACCGCCCGCACGACCGCGGAGGGCCTGCAGCGCCTCAGCGGCGAGCTCCAGGACGTCGTGTCCCACTTCACGGTCTGAGCCCGGGCGCCGCGGGCGGCGGCCGCCCGCGGTGCTCGCTAGCATCTGTTCACTGCACGTCCGCAGGCCGGTCGCCGCGAGGAGGGCGCCGGACCGCGGAGGGGTTGGACCGACAGCTCGCAGCGCACCCCGGTGGCGACCGCCGGGGACCACCGGCACGCCGGTGGACGCCGCACTGGACGGAGAGCTCGTGGACGAGACGGAGCAGCCGCAGGACGGGCCGACGCCCAGCCCGCCGGCCCCGGGCGACGACCCCTTCGACGAGCTCGGCCGCCTCCTCCTGCGGGGCGGCACGCTGGAGGAGGTGCTCGCGCGCCTGACGCAGCTCGTGGCGGGCAGCGTCCGGGGTGCCGACGGGGTGTCGCTGACCGTCACCGGCGGCGGGGGCGCGCGCACCGCGGCCTCGACCGGCGGACTCGCCGTCGCGCTGGACGAGCAGCAGTACGCCTCGGGCCGGGGACCGTGCCTGGACGCCGCGCGCGGGGCCACCGTCGTCCGGGTCGCGGACACGGCCCGCGACGCGGACTACCCCGACTTCGCCGCGGCCGCGCGGGAGCACGGCGTGCGCTCCAGCCTGTCCGTCGGGCTGCCCGCCCGCAGCCGGGTGCCGGGCGCGCTGAACCTGTACCGCGTCGACGCCCCCGTCCAGGTCGACGCGGAGGGTGAGCAGCTCGCGAGCCTGTTCGCGACCTTCGCCGCCGTGGCGCTCGTCAACGCCGCCGGCTCGGGAGCGCAGGCCGCCCGCACCCGCTACCTGCACGTGGCCGTGCGCAACCGGGCGCTGATCGACCAGGCCACCGGGATCGTCATGGCCCAGGAGGGCTGCGACGCCGACCGCGCCTACGACCGGCTCGTGGAGCGTTCCCGCTCGGCCGACCGCCCCGTCCTCGAGGTGGCGGCGGACCTCGTCGCGGCGGTCGACCGGACGACGGGCGAGCGGCCCGACTGAGCCCGTCCCGGCCCGGCTGCGAGCGCTCACGACCCGCACTAGCCTGGCCCGCACCGACTGTCGAGACCCGGGCAGCCACGTCAGCCAGGCAGGAGTGAGCCGGTGGAACTGGTCGAGCGCTTCACGCGCAGCTGGATGGCCGAGGCCGCCGACGACGGCGGCGAGCTGCTGCCCAGCGTCCTGGCGCGCGCCGCGGCCGCCGTCCTGAACGCCGACGGTGCGGGGCTCAGCCTCATGAGCGGCCCGGGTCTGCGCCTGCCGCTGGGCGCCAGCGACGACGACGCCGCGACGGCCGAGCGCCTGCAGTTCACCATCGGCGAGGGGCCCTGCTTCGAGGCCTTCGCCGCGGGCCGTCCGGTCACCGTCACCGCGGGGAAGCTGCAGGAGCGCTGGCCCTCGCTGGCGCCCGAGCACCTCGGGCGCACCCCCTACCGCGCCGGGCTGAGCGTGCCGCTGCGCCAGGGCGCGGAGCGCTTCGGCGTGCTCGACCTGTACCTGCGCGGGGCCACCGCCCCCGAGGGCCACGACGTCATCGCGGCGCAGCTCATCGCCGAGGTCGTCGCCGGGGTGCTGCTGGAGACGATCGGCCCCGACGCGGGCGAGGGCGACGCCCCCTCGCCCGGCTCGCCCTCCGCCTGGCTGGACTCCCCGGCGATCCGCCGGCGGCGCGACGTCTGGGTGGCCGTCGGCATGGCCAACCTCAAGCTCCACCTGTCCAGCGACGACGCCCTCGCCACCCTGCGCGGCCACGCCTACGCCAGCGGGCAGACGCTCGACGAGCTGGCCCGCGAGGTCGTGCAGGACCGCTTCGACCTGCAGGAGCTGCGCGCCGACGCCGAGCCGTGAGGCGCGCGGCGGGCGCAGGCCGTCAGCCCCGCGCCTCCAGGGCGCGGTAGGCGCGGTAGCGCTGCACCAGCCGCGGCACCGCGCTGCCGAGCGCCACGGCCGGGATCCCGTACCCGAGCGCGGGCACCCAGCCCGCGCCGTCCCCGCGCAGGGCCTCGACGAGGCCGGTGACGGCCAGCGCGAGGCAGCCCAGCACGATGAGGACGACCGCGGCGCTGACCCCGGCGACGACGCGGGCGGTGACGCCGGGCATCCGGCGCCGCCGCAGGACCCACCAGGCCGCGACGACGGCCGCCACCACGAACGGCGCCGCCAGCTGTCTCACGCGCGGATCCTACGGCGACGGCGCCGCCCCCCGGTGCCGGCGGGTGGCGGCGGTCTCAGTGCGTCGCGACGGCCTTCACGACGGCGACGGCGGCGCTGACGCCCGCGAGCGCCAGACCTCCCCACAGCGCAGCGGGTGACGCCGGACGCCGCTGAGCCGCTCGACCACCACGCCCGTCAGCGCCAGCCGGACCACGACGACGAGCGCGGCCAGCGGCTGGGCCACCGCCACCGGCAGCACGTCCAGGGCGCTCAGGCCCAGGACGACCGCGGGCAGCAGGCCGGAGGTGGCGACGGGCGTGGCGTCGCGCAGCTCCTCCCGCAGCTCGTGCTCGGGAGGCGGCGGCTGGTCCGGGCCGTCGGTGACCCTTGCGGCCACCACGTCCGCGACGACGTGGGCGACGAACGTCGTGAGCGCGGTCGCGAGGACGGCCAGCACCGCGCTCCCGCTCGCCACCGCGCCTGCGCCCACCGCGAGGACGGCCCCGAGCACGGTGATGTTGCCGTAGACGAAGGCGGTCGTCCGGTGCCGGGCGCGGGTGACGCCGAGGCCGCCGTCGCGGCGCTGCAGCAGGGAGATCACGGGCCGCGCCGGGGCCGGGGCCCTGCGGGGCCCGTCACAGGCGCAGCAGCCCGCCGACGCGCACCACGGCCGTGCCCGCCTCGTCGGAGGCGTCGAGGTCGACCTCGGCGACGACCGCCCAGTCCCGGTCGCCCGCCGGGTCGTCGAGCACCTGCCGGACGTACCAGGCGCGGGGGGAGCCCTTCGGGTCCGGGCCCGAGCCGTCGTCGACCTGCAGCAGGTGCGGGCCGCGGGCGTCGGGGCCCGTGCCGATGGACTCGTGCTCCTCGTAGTAGGCGTCGAGCTGGTCGGCCCACACGTCCTCGGCCGGGGAGCCGTCGAGGGCGGCCAGCGCCGCGGGCCGGTCCAGCGCCGCGAGCTCCACGAACCGGAACATGGCGTTGCGCACCAGCACCCGGAACGCCCGGGGGTTCTGCGTGACCGGCGGTGCTTCGTCCTCCTGCGGCGCGAGCGCGTTCTCCACGGCCTCCTCGCCGTCCAGGCCCGAGCGCAGCCGCTCCCACTCCGCGAGCAGGCTGGAGTCGGTCTGGCGCACCACCTCGCCCAGCCACTCGACGAGGTCGGTGAGCTCCTCCGTGCGCGCGTCCTCGGGCACCGTCTGGCGCAGCGCCTTGTAGGCGTCGGCCAGGTAGCGCAGCACGAGGCCCTCGGAGCGGGTGAGCTGGTAGAACGCGACGACGTCGCCGAACGTCATGGCGCGCTCGTACATGTCGCGCACCACCGACTTGGGCCGCACCTCGTAGTCGGAGACCCAGGGGTTCCCGGCCCGGTAGTCCTCGTAGGCGGCGCGCAGGAGTTCCGCCAGGGGTTGCGGCCACTCGACGTCCTCGAGCAGCGCCATGCGCTCCTCGTACTCGATGCCCTCGGCCTTCATCCGCGCCACGGCCTCGCCCTTGGCCTTGGACTTCTGCGCCAGGAGGACCTTCATGGGCTCGTCGAGCGTGCTCTCGATGACGGAGACGACGTCGAGCGCGTACGTCGGGGACTCCTTGTCCAGCAGGTCGTCCAGCACCGCGAGGGCGAACGGGGACAGCGGCTGGTTCAGGGCGAAGTCGAACTGCAGGTCGACGACGAGGCGCACCGTGCGGCCGTCGGGCAGGGGCTGGGGCAGGACTTCCGCGACCCCCGCGTCGAGCAGCGCGCGGAACAGGGCGACGGCGCGCCGGACGTGGCGCACCTGCAGCTTGCGGGGTTCGTGGTTGTCCAGCAGCAGGTGCCGCATGGCCTCGACCGGGTTCCCGGGGCGCTGCAGGACGTTCAGCAGCATGGAGGTCGTCACGCGGAAGTGGGACGTGAGCTGCTCGGGTTCGGCGACGACGAGCTTGTCCATGGTCGCCTGCGACCAGGACACGTAGCCCTCCTGCGCCTTGACCCGCTGCACCTTCTTGAGCTTCTTCGGGTCGTCCCCGGCCTTGGCGACCCGGCGCGCGTTCTCGACCTCGTGCTCGGGGGCCTGCACGACGACGGTGCCGGCGGTGTCGAAGCCCGCCCGGCCCGCGCGGCCCGCGATCTGGTGGAACTCCCGGGCCCGGTAGTGCCGGGTGCGCCGGCCGTCGAACTTCGTCAGCCCGGCGAACAGCACGGTGCGGATCGGCACGTTGATCCCGACGCCCAGGGTGTCGGTGCCGCAGATGACCTTGAGCAGCCCGGCCTGCGCCAGCGTCTCCACGAGCCGGCGGTATTTGGGCAGCATGCCGGCGTGGTGGACGCCGACGCCCATCCGCAGCAGCCGGGACAGGACCTTGCCGAACCCCGCGGCGAACCGGAACCCGCCGATGGCCTCGGCGATGGCGTCGCGCTGCTCGCGGGTGGCGACCTTCGCGCTGGTGAGGGCCTGCGCCTGCTCGACCGCGGCGGCCTGCGTGGAGTGCACGACGTAGACGGGCGCCTGGCTGGTCTGCAGGAGTTCCTCGACCGTCTCCTGCAGCGGGGTCACGGCCCACGAGTAGTGCAGCGGGACGGGCCGGTCCACCGACGTCACGACGGCCGTGGCCCGCCCGGTCCGCCGCGTCAGGTCCTCGCGCAGCCACGTGACGTCGCCGAGGGTGGCGGACATGAGGACGAACTGCACCTGCGGGAGCTCGACGATCGGCACCTGCCAGGCCCAGCCGCGGTCGGGGTCGGCGTAGAAGTGGAACTCGTCCATGACGACCTGGCCCACGTCGGCGAACGGCCCGGAGCGCAGGGCGATGTTCGCGAGGACCTCCGCCGTGCAGCAGACGATCGGCGCGTGCGGGTTCACGGACGCGTCGCCCGTCATCATCCCGACGCGGTCGGCGCCGAACGTCTCGACGAGCGCGAAGAACTTCTCGCTCACGAGCGCCTTCAGCGGTGCCGTGTAGAAGGACCGGACGCCCGCCGCGAGGGCCGCGGCGTGCGCCCCGGTGGCGACGAGGGACTTGCCCGAGCCCGTCGGGGTGGACAGCACCACGTTGCTGCCGGAGACCACCTCGATGAGCGCCTCCTGCTGCGCGGGGTACAGCTCGATGCCGCGCGAGGTGACCCAGTCCGTGAACGCCTCGTGGACGGCGTCGGGGTCACCGGCGGCGTCGGTGCCGGCGGCGGGCAGCAGGTCGGGGAGGAAGGAGGCGGTCGGTGTGGTGGTCATGGCCCGCCCATCGTCGCAGCCGACGGCTCCCGCCGCGCCACGCCGGCCCCCGGCGGGCGCGCGCGGGGTCAGGCGATGTGGCCGTCGGCGCGCGCGGCGACGCAGGCCGCGGCGCTGGAGTTCACGCCGTACTTGCGGCGGACGGCCGCGAGGTGCTGGGCGACGGTGTTCGCGGCGAGGCCGAGGCGCTCGGCGACCACGGAGCCGGGGCACCCCTGCCCGACGAGCTGCAGGACCTCGCGCTCGCGCGCGGTCAGCGTGACGGAGGACGGGACCGGCGCCTGCGCGCGGGCCGCCTCGAGGGCGCGGTAGCGGCTCTCGGACATGAGGACGAAGCGGTGGCCGCCGGCGTCCTCGACGACGATCCGGCGATCGCCGACGGCGACGCTGCGCAGGACGTCGCCCCACCACTCGCGCGGGAGCTCGACGGTGCCGCTCCCGTCCAGGACACTGCTCTGCTCGGGCATCGTGGTCACTCCTCGGTGCGTGCCCCGGGCGTCCCTCCCCGGTGGTCCGAGGCGGTCGACGGCGGCGGAGCTCCGGCCGTCACGGTAGGGTCTCGGCCCCTCCGACGCACGCTTGACCCCGCGGGTCGCGGACCACCCGTACGCCACGTCCCGCGGAGCAGCGGCCGGCACGGGCCCGCTCGGGGCCTCCTTCGCCGGTGCCCGCGCCGGCTGCGACAGTGGCGCCCATGGACCCCAGCGGCGCTCCCGACCTCGGCACCTACGGCATCTGGCGCGGCGCGGCGCAGCTCGACGCGCCCTTCGCGCGCGCGGCGGAGCGCCTCGGCTACGGCACCCTCTGGATCGGCGGCTCGCCCGCGGGGGACCTCGTGCAGGCCGAGGCCCTGCTGGCGGCGACCGAGCGGATCGTCGTGGCCACCGGCATCGTCAACATGTGGGCGACGCCCGCCGAGGAGGTCGCGCCGTCCTACCACCGCCTCGCGGAGCGCTACCCCGGCCGCTTCCTGCTGGGCGTGGGCATCGGCCACCCCGAGGCGACGGCGCAGTACCGCAGCCCGATGGCGACGATGGTCGACTACCTCGACGCGCTGGACCGGGCGGGCGTGCCGCAGCAGGGCCGGGTCCTCGCGGCCCTGGGGCCCAAGGCCCTGACCCTCGCGGCCGAGCGCACGCGCGGGACCCACCCCTACCTGGTGCCGCCGCAGCACACCGCCGCGGCCCGCCGGCAGGTGGGCCCGGGCGTGCTCGTGGCGCCCGAGCAGAAGGTGGTCCTCGAGACCGACCCCGTGCGGGCCCGGGCGATCGGGCGGCCCGTGGTCGACCAGCCCTACCTGCACCTGCGCAACTACCTCGCCAACCTGCGCCGCTTCGGCTGGGGCGACGCCGACGTCGCCGACGGCGGCAGCGACGAGCTCATCGACGTCCTGGCGGTGCACGGCGACGCGGCGGCGGTCGCGGCCGGGCTGCGGGCCCACGTGGACGCCGGGGCCGACCACGTCTGCGCCCAGGTCCTCACCGCACCGGACACCGACCCGCTGCCCGTGCTCGCGGTCCTCGCCGAGGAGCTGCGGCTCGTCTGAGCCGCCGCGTCCTCAGGCGGGCGGGTAGACGTACGGCGTCGTGGTGGCGACGGCCGTGAAGCCGAAGCGCTCGAGCAGGGGGCGGGAGTCGGGCGAGGCGTCGACGTGCAGGTGGCGGACCCCGAGGCCCGCCGCGATCCGCGCGCGCCGGGCCACGAGGCAGCGGTACGCGCCGCGGCCGCGGTGCGAGGGCAGCGTCGAGCCGCCCCACAGCCCCGCGAAGCCCGAGTCGGGGACGAGCGAGAGCCAGCCGGCCGAGACGAGCTGGTCGCCGTCCTCGGCGAGGACGATCCGGACCAGCGGGCCCTCGCCCTGCGCGCGGGAGAACAGGTCCGCCGCCAGCCAGGACCAGTCGTCGCCCCACACCCGGGTCTGCAGCTCGGCGACCCGGCGGGTGTCCTCGGCGCTGCAGGACTCGCGCAGCGCGAGCCCGGCGGGCACGTCGTCGGGGAGCTGCAGGAGGGTCGCCACGTCGGCCACGAGGACCGTCTCGGGGTCCTCCGGCGCGAACCCCGCGGCCTGCAGTCGCTCGGGCAGGTCGGCGGGGGCGTCGTGGTCCCAGGTCTTCCACTCCACCGACCGCCCGCGGGCCGCGAAGGCGTCGCGCTGGCGGGCGATGAGGGCGTCGAGCTCGTCCCCGGTGACCCCGAGGTCCGCGGGGGCGCTGACGAACCCGCGCTCCGGGTACCAGACGCGGGTCAGCGGCCCGTCCTCCTCGACGATCACCCCCGTGGGCAGGGCGCTCACGTGAGGGCGGCGGACGGCCGCCTCGTAGGCGGCGAGCAGTGCGGCGGTGTCCGGGGCGGTCGCGTCAGGCACGCGGCAACGGTAGGACACGCGCCCGGCGCCGCAGCAGCGGAAGGGCGAGGACGCTCAGCAGCGCCGCCCACGCGATCCACGGCCCGACCTCCTTGCGGTACCCGAGCGTCACGGCCTCCACCGCGGGCGACATGCCCGTCACGAGCCCGGGGACGTAGGCGAGGGCGAGCAGCGTCAGCCGGACGGTGAGCAGGCGGTCGAGCACCCCGGCGCCCGCACCCGCCCACAGCGCGAGCGGCCCCCACAGCAGCAGGTCGTACCAGGGCAGCTCGTACGGCGCGGCGAGGAGGTAGCCCAGCGCCAGGACCGCCGTCACGCCCGCGGCCTGGGCGGCGAGCTGCGGCGGGGCGTCGAGGACCAGCCGCCGCCACCACAGGGCGGCGACGGCGGCCATCAGCAGCAGGGTGCCCGGCAGCAGCGCACCGCGGGGCAGGCCCGCCTCCACCAGCGGCCGCCACACGGTCGCCAGCGAGACGTACCGGCTCGCGGCCCGCGTCTGGTCGTACGCGTGCGCGCCCGCCCACACGTGCGCGGGCACGAGCACGAGCAGCGCCCCGACGGCCCCGCGCAGCAGCAGCGCGGGCCCGGGGCCGTCCCCGCGGCGCCGCGCGAGCACCCACGCCACGACGAGCCCCGCCCCCACCGCGCCGTAGGGCAGCTTGGTCCCGACGGCGACACCGAGGGCCACCCCCGCGAGCACGGGGCGGCGCGGCGCGAGCAGGAGCGCGGCGAGCGCCGCCGCCCCGGCCACGACGTCGACGTGCGCGCCGCCGGCCCCGACCGTCAGCAGCAGCGGGTTCAGCGTCCACAGCACCGCCGCGCGGGCCCGCGCGGCGGGCCGGCCCCGCAGCGCGCGGTCGAGCCCGAGGGCGGCTCCCGTCCAGGCCGCGACGACGAGCAGCTGCCCCCACCACACCGTCGCGCGCACCGACGTGCCCCCGGGCAGGGACGCGAGCGCCTGCAGGGCCGTGCCGACGGGCCCGTACACCGAGGGCGTCGAGCGCCACGGGTCGCGCACGGCGGAGGTGACCGGGTCCGCCCCGCCCGCGAAGGTGTCCGGCGGTTGCGTGTACGGGTCCCCGCCGAGGGCGGCGATGCGGCCGTACGCCGCGTAGCTCAGGTGGTCGGCGGAGCCGACGGGCGGCACGAGCAGGACCACGAGCGCGGCCAGGACCCCCGCCGCCAGCACCCGCCGGGGCCGGGGCCGCCAGCCGCGCGCGACGGCGGCCAGGCCCAGCAGCACCGACGTGCCCCCCAGCAGCCACGACGCGGCGAGCAGCCCGCTGACCAGCGCCGAGGACGGGCGCAGGCCCAGGTCGAACGGCGGGCCCACCCCGCCGCCGAGGTCCGGGGCGGCCGCCGAGGGACCGGCGACCGCGACCGCCGCCCACAGCAGCAGGGACGCGGCGGCGGCCGCGAGGGCGAGCCGGGGCCGCGCCCCGGTGGGCTCAGCCGCCACCGAGCAGCAGCCGGCGGCGGGCCAGGGCCAGCGCGACGTCGCGGTACTGGGCGGCGCGGTGCAGCTGGGCGCGCAGGTCGGTGCCGCTCACGCGGTGCTGCAGGTCGCAGGGCACCTCCTGCACCCGCAGGCCCGCGCGGAGCAGGTCGATCGTCATGGCGGTCTCCACGCCCCAGCCGCGGGCCAGCGGCAGCGCGGCCTCGAAGGCGGGCCGGGTGAGGCAGCGCATGCCCGACAGGGGCTGCTGCGGCGACCAGCCCGCGGCGCGCAGCGTGCCCCGGCGGGCCAGCCCGACGACGAGGCCGCGGCCCCCGCCCGCGGAGGCCTGCCGGGGCAGGACCGCGATCGTCAGGTCCGCCGCACCGGCCAGCACGGGTCCCGTCAGGGGCGCCGTCCGCGCCGCGGTCTCGGCGAGGTCGGCGTCGACGAACAGCAGGGGCCGGGGGCCGGTGCCGGGCCGGGGGGCGGCGGCCTCCGCCGCCGCGACCGCGCGGGCCCCCGTCTGCATCGCGGCGGCCTTGCCGCGGTTGCGCCGGTGCGCGACCACGTGCGCCCCCGCGTCGCGGGCGCGGCGGGCGGTGGCGTCGGAGGAGCCGTCGTCGACGACCACGACGAGGTCCGCGACCGCCAGCGAGCGCAGCGACTCCACGGTCCGGGCGATGCGCTCCTCCTCGTCCTTGGCGGGCACGACGACCGCGACGGTCGGGGACGGGGTGCTCGCTCCGGCCGGGGACGAGGCGGAGCCGGGGGACGTCACGCGGGGAGGCTAGCGTCCCGCCCGCAGCAGGCGGAGGACGAGCACGGTGACGTCGTCGTCGACGAGCACCCCGCGGCCCAGCTCGGTCATGAGCTCCCGCCCGACCTCGGCCGGGCTGCCCTGCGCGACGGTGGAGAAGACGGCCAGCGCCGCGTCGAGGCCGTCCGTCAGCCCGCGGGTGCGCGTCTCCACGAGGCCGTCGGAGAACACGGCGAGCAGGGCGCCCGGGCCGAGCCGGACGTCGAGGACGTCGGCGCGCTCGTCCCCGGCGACGCCGAGCGGGACCCCGGGCGGGACGTCGAGGTAGCGGCTGCCCAGGCCGTCGGCGACCAGCGGCGGCAGGTGACCGGCGCTCGCGGCGAGCAGCCGGCCGTCGGCGGACAGCAGGCCGTAGAAGAGCGTGACCAGGTCGTCGGTGCCGCTGACGGCGAAGCACTGGTCGAGGCCGCGCAGCACCGCGCTCGGGCGCGGGTCGATGAGGGCCAGCGTGCGGACCTGCGTGCGCACCTCGCCCATCGCCGTGGCGGCGCGGGCGCCGCGGCCCATGACGTCGCCGAGCACGACGGCGACGAGGTCGTCGTCGAGCGCGATGACCTCGGCCCAGTCGCCGCCGACCTCGCTGCCGACGCTGGTCGCGGTGCGGCGGTTGGCCTGCAGCCAGCTCACGC
>NZ_JAAALN010000449.1 GCF_009906795.1 Kineococcus siccus | reverse complement strand
GGTGAGGGGGCTCAGGCGGGGGAGCCGGCGGTGTCCAGCTGGTCGGCCAGGCGCTGCACCATGGCGACGTACCACTGGGCGTGGTTGTAGCGGTAGAGCGCACCGGCCTCGCCGGCCCGGCCGCGGCCACCCCCGTTGGCGCACAGGTAGGCGGCGGCGGTGTGGACCGCGTCGGTGGGGTCGAGGACGTCGGTGTCGCCGTCGCGGTCGCCGTCGACCGCGTACGCGGCGAACGTCGCGGGCATGAACTGCATGGGCCCGCGCGCCCCCGCCGAGGACGGCCCGACGTCGCGGCCGTGGCCGCTCTCGACCTGCCCGACGGCCGAGAGCAGGGCCGTGCGCATCCCGGGGCAGGTCGCGGCGGCGGCGGCGTACAGCGCGGCGTAGTCGACGGGCACGCGGCGGGCCGGCACCTCCGAGGCCGCGTCGTCGGCCGTGCGGGCCAGCGCGGCCGCGTTCGCGCGGGCCTGCGCGAGGGCGCGGGCGGCGTCCTCGGCCGCCCGCAGCCGGGTGGCGCGCTCGCTCAGGGCGTCGAGGCGGGCCTGCGCGGCGCTCAGCGCGTCCTCGAGCCGCGTGGCCTGCAC
>NZ_JAAALN010000448.1 GCF_009906795.1 Kineococcus siccus | reverse complement strand
CGGTCACCGACTCGCCCACGAGCTGCAGGGCGTCGCGGTCGCCCGTGGACACGAGGACGTCGTAGCCCGCGCGCACGGCCTGCGTCGTCAGGGTGGCGATGACGTCGTCGGCCTCGAAGCCCTCCTTGACCACGACGGGGACCTTCAGCGCGTCGAGGACCTCCTTGATCAGCTCGACCTGCCCGCGGAACTCGTCGGGGCTCTTGGCCCGGTTGGCCTTGTAGTCCGCGTACGCCTCCGTCCGGAACGTCTGCCGGGAGATGTCGAAGGCGACCGCGAGGTGCGTGGGCTCCTCGTCCCGCAGGACGTTGATGAGCATCGAGGTGAAGCCGTACACCGCGTTGGTCGGCTGCCCCGTGGTGGTCGAGAAGTTCTCCACCGGCAGGGCGAAGAAGGCGCGGTAGGCCAGCGAGTGCCCGTCCACGAGCAGCAGCCGCGGGCGGGCCTCGGCCGCGCGGGCGGCCGCGGACCTCCGGGCGGGGGCGGCGGTCTTCGTGGCGGCCCGGGAGCGGGTGCCGGCAGCGGGAGTCACGCCCGTCAGGGTAGTGGCGGCCACCGACACCACCCCGGTGCGGGCGGGGGGACGGGTGGGCG
>NZ_JAAALN010000447.1 GCF_009906795.1 Kineococcus siccus | reverse complement strand
CCCCTGGTGCCCCCCGGCCCCGAGCTCACCGCGCAGGAGCGCCGCCGCTACGCGCGCCACCTCCTGCTCCCCGAGATCGGTGAGCAGGGCCAGCGCCGCCTCAAGAACGCCCGCGTCCTCGTGGTCGGGGCCGGCGGCCTCGGCTCCCCGGCGCTGCTCTACCTCGCCGCCGCCGGCGTGGGCACCCTCGGCGTGGTCGACGACGACGTCGTCGAGGAGTCCAACCTCCAGCGCCAGGTCGTCCACTCCGACGCCGACGTCGGCCGCCCCAAGGTCGACAGCGCCGCGGAGGCCGTCGCCCGCGCCAACCCCCTCGTCACCGTCCACCGCCACCGCGAGCGCCTCACGGCCGCGACGGCCACCCGCCTCCTCGCCGGCTACGACCTCGTCCTCGACGGCTCCGACAGCTTCGCCACCCGCTACCTCGTCAACGACGCCTGCGTCCTCGCGGGCCTGCCCTGGGTGTGGGGAGCCGTCCTGCGCTTCGACGGCCACGTCGCCGTCTTCCACGACGAGCACGGCCCCACCTACCGGGACCTGTTCCCCACCGCCCCGCCCGCCGGCAGCGTCCCCGGCTGCGGCGGGCGGGGCGGTGGGG
>NZ_JAAALN010000446.1 GCF_009906795.1 Kineococcus siccus | reverse complement strand
CCGGCTACACGGGGAGCTCGGAATGATCCCTCCCGTGGAGTACGAGGCCCAGTTCAGCACTCACCCCGTCGCGGCTGGTGCCTGACCCGCGTGGCTTCACGCCCTCCATCAAACCCGGGCCTTGACAGGTCGCCACGCTTGACACGCACCGCGGTCGCCCCGTGGCTCACCTTGAGGGGCCTTCCACGATGGACAAGGCTGAACGAGCTCGGCGATGGGCCGGCACGGGTCGGACCGCTTTGGCGGGTACGTTGCTGGGCATCGCCGGCGGGGCCGTCACCGGCGCTCTGGCCCTGCTGGGCGATGAGGAGCTGAGCACTGGATCCGAGCTGGCTCTCGGGGTGTTCTACGGGGCTCCGTTCGGTGCGTTGTTCGGTGCCGCTCTCGGCCTGGTCAGCAGCACGGTCGGCGGGTGCTTGGCCGTTCACCTCGTGCGTCAGCACGTCGTCCTGGCCCGAGCGGTGCTGGCGTTGTGTCAAGGCCCGGGTTTGATGGGGACCACCAACCCACGCCTTCGAGAGGATGATGGTCTCCATGGCTGCACCGAGGAAGTATCCCGACGAGCTGCGTGAGCGGGCGATCAGGATGGCCGTCGATGC
>NZ_JAAALN010000445.1 GCF_009906795.1 Kineococcus siccus | reverse complement strand
GGACGGGCGAGGAGGACGCAGCGGCCCCGGGGTCAGCGCACCCGCAGGACCTCGCGCACGAAGCGGGCCGACCGCTCGCGCAGGCCGTCGACGCGCTCGCGGGTCACGGCCTCGAGCAGGTCGGCGTCCGCGTCCCCCGCGGTGCCCAGCTCGGCGCCGACGGGAGGCCGGCGGACGTGGGCGGAGCAGTCGAACCCGGTGCAGATGAGCGTGCCGACCGAGTTCCCCGCCCGGCCGTCGGCCCCGGCGCGGCGGGCGACGTACAGCGTGGCGTCGGTGGAGGCGAGGTCCTGGCACCAGGCGCACAGGGTGCGGCGCGGCGTGCGCGGCGGGGTGCCCGCCCGGAGCAGGACGCCCGTGAGGACGGAGTCGAGCTCCAGGACGACGTAGGCCGCCGCGGGTACCCGGCGGTCGCGCCAGCCGAGCAGGTCGAGGCGGTCGACGTCGAGGCGGGCGAGGTCGGGCAGGGTCGCCTGGGCCGCCTCGCGGCGGCTGGCGTTGACGAAGGACGAACGGATCTGCTTCTCGGTCAGGGGGTTCACGTGCTCGGCTCCCGGGATCGTCGGAGGCCGCCGGGCGGGCGCCCCGGGTGGGGGCGGCGT
>NZ_JAAALN010000444.1 GCF_009906795.1 Kineococcus siccus | reverse complement strand
CCGACGGGTACCCGACGTGCTGGCCGCACGATCCCGCCGGCTGGCTCAGTCCTGCCGGACTGGCTGCTGCGTGGGTGGGGCTCGACGACGACGAGACCGTGCTGGGACACGTCTGCGTGGTGGGTGAGGTCGATGACCCGGTGGTGGCTGCACTGGTCGGGGTCCCGGTCGAGCGTCTGGTCAGCGTCTCGCGCTTGTTCGTGTCTCCGGCTGCGCGGGGCCGCGGTCTTGGCCTCGGTGCTGCGCTGCTTGCTCGGGTTCAGCGCTGGAGTGAGCAGCGGGGGCTGCAGCTCATGCTCGACGTGGTTGACGACGGCGCGCCGGCGGTCGACCTGTACGAGCGGTTGGGGTGGCGGTTGGTGGACCGGCGCGATGCTGACTGGCTGGCTCCAGACGGTCATCGTCACCGAGTGCGGATCTACCTCGCTCCTGAGTAGTGCCTGGCTCTCCGCTGCGTCTCGGAGCGGGCCCGGGACTCGTGCGGATCGGCACGACCGCAAGAATGTCGGTCAGCCGTGACCGCGCGCGGACGGTGTCATGACCGCGAGATCCCCGCCGCCCGGCTGCATGTGGAGACTCAGATGGTGACCACGTCCAGGAGGTGGTCAGCG
>NZ_JAAALN010000443.1 GCF_009906795.1 Kineococcus siccus | reverse complement strand
GGGTGGGCGGGGAAGTACGCGCCCCCCGCCCACCGGCCGTCCGGGTCCTGGTGGGCGAGCAACCGCGCACCGAAGCCCTCGGTCGCGACCCGGGCCCGCGTCACCCGCCACTCCTCCTCCGGCGCACCGGCGAGGTCGCGCTCGACCTGCCACCGCAGGGCCGGGTCGGTGTCCAGCAGCCACGCCAGCAGGGCGGGTTCGAGCGCCACGGACCGACGCTACCCGGAGCCCACCCCGGTCGACGAGGCCCGCGGAGGGCCGGCGGCACCCCGAGCTGCCAGAGGGTCCGCACCGAGGCCCCGCCCGATCAGCCGCACCCCGCGACGTCCTCCGGGCGCAGGTCGCGCACCGCGACCTCGAACGTCACGACGACCACGGGTCTCCTCCTCCGCTGCGACCGGCAGGTCCCGAGGCACGGTAGGCCGGGGCGCACCGGAGCGGCCACGGAGTTCCCGCACGCCCTCACTCGCAGGCGGTGCCGTCGTCGTCGCGGTCCAGCCTCGGGGCGTAGCCGGGCTCGCCGCGGTGCAGCGGCGCGGCCCCCGCCGCCCGGGCGGCGGCGCAGTTCGCGTACGCGACGTCGCCGGCCGGCTCGTCGGACGCGGTCGGAGCC
>NZ_JAAALN010000442.1 GCF_009906795.1 Kineococcus siccus | reverse complement strand
GGTCGGGGGTGGCCGGGGCGGCGACCGGCGCGGCGGCGCACGCCGCGCACCGGCCCCAGTAGACGACCTCGGCCTCGTCGACGAGGAAGCCCTCGTCGACGACGGGGGGCAGCAGGCACGGAGCCTCGCCCGCGGGGCAGTCGACGTCGGAGATGGCGCCGCAGGACCGGCACACGAGGTGGTGGTGGTTGTCGCCGACGCGCGCCTCGTAGCGCGCGACGGAACCCTGCGGCTGGATGCGGCGCACCAGGCCGCTGTCGGTCAGGACGCGCAGGACGTCGTAGACGGCCTGGTGCGACAGCGCCCCGAGCCGGGCTCGGGCGGCGCCGATGAGCGCCTCGGTCTCCGCGTGCGGGTGGGCGTGCACGGCGTCCAGCACGGCCACGCGCGGCCGGGTGACCCGCAGCCCCGCACCGCGCAGCGCGCGTTCGAGGTCCTGGGGTTCCGGCACGCCCACCATCGTGGTGACTTCTCTTGAACGAGTCAAGACCGGCTGCGGGCCCGGGCGGGTCGCGGAACGGGTCGCCCCGCGTTGACGCGGGCGCACCGCGCGCCGAGAGTGGCGGCACGACGAGAGCCGCGCGAGCGGGGGCGGGGGTGGCGCGTGCGGGAG
>NZ_JAAALN010000441.1 GCF_009906795.1 Kineococcus siccus | reverse complement strand
GTCGCCCGCCCCGTCCGCGGTGAGCTGCGCGCGCCGCTGCCGCGCGAGCGCCAGCGCGGCCTCGGCGTCGCGCCGGTCCTCGTGCGCGGCCCGCGCCGCGGCGACGTCGTCGACCCCGGCGTCCTCGAGCGCCTCGTCGCGCACGCGCTCGGCGCGGCGCAGGTCCTCCGCGAGGGTGCGGGCGTCGGCGCCCGGCAGCACCGTGACGCGGGCGAACCCGGCGACGTCGACGTCGACGCGCTCGGTGGCGGTCCGCTCCAGAGTCGTGCCCGCCGCGACGACGTCGCCGCCGACCCCCACCTCGGTCGCGACGGCCTCCACGACCACGCGCGGGGCGGCCGCCTCGGCGCGGGCCCGGGCCAGGCGGGCCGCGTCCTCCGCCGCCTCGACGCGGCGCAGCAGCGCCACGTCGACGCGCAGGACGGCCAGGCGCCGCTCGGCCGCCAGGACGTCCTCGGTCGCGGCCTCCAGCCCCGCGAGCCGGCGGGCCCGCTCGTCGCGCGCCGCGACGTCGGCGAGGTGGCGGGCGTCGTCGCGCGCGGTGCTCGCGGCCTCGTGCGCGGCGTCGGCGGCGAGGTGGGCGGCGCGCACGAGCGCCAGCAGCTCGTCGTGGCGGGCCTGCGCCCCGTCGCGGGCC
>NZ_JAAALN010000440.1 GCF_009906795.1 Kineococcus siccus | reverse complement strand
CCCTTCGCACGCCATGAGAGAGCCACACCGATCCACCTGGTGGGCAGCCGCTAGGAAGAGCGTCGTGTCGGACACCTCGACACAGCCTGGCCGGGCCGTTGTCGTGGGTCCAGTACACAAGTAGCCGCTGGTCGCGAACACTGGTGCCTGTCCGCGATAACGGGAGTCAGCCAGCCGACGCGCCGTCGTCGATACGTTGCAGGGTCCGCAGGAAGGCGGGGTCGAGGGCTTCTTCGGCACCGATCACCTCCACACCAAGCAGCTTGCCGGCCGCGCTGAGGTCAAGGATGACCTCATACCGACCAGGAGCGGTGTAGGCCATGACTTGCTCGACCGCTTGACTGCTGTCCTCGCCACGCAGATCGACGTAGGCGGCATCCGCCTCTGCATCCCAGGTGCTGTGCATCCAGCCAGCTTGCCCGATCCGCATGCGCCCCGTCGTGGCGCGCGACGTGACGCTCATGCCGCGTTGAGCGCGCGACCAGGGGCGCCGGCGACGTCCTCACATGTCGAATTGAGGACGTTCGAGGACTCGTCCCTCATGATCGGGAACTCGGTCACGGCTGCGGGCATAGGGGGATGTGAACGAGATGGCGGACCGAGCCGCGCCCAGCGACGGGGAGCTGTGGCGGCAGGC
>NZ_JAAALN010000043.1 GCF_009906795.1 Kineococcus siccus | reverse complement strand
CACCGCCCCGGCCCCGCTCCACCCCGCATCCCCGACGTCCGAGGTGAAGTCCCATGAGCACCGACACCACGAGGGCCCCGCTGTCCGAGGGCCTCCTGCCCACCCTGGGTGGCCACTGGTACACCGACCCGGGCGTCTTCGCGCTCGAGCAGGAGCGCATCTTCGAGCAGATGTGGTTCTGCGCGGTGCGGGCCGCCGACCTGGACGCCCCCGGGCGGTTCCAGACCGTGCAGGTGGGGCGCGAGTCGATCCTCGTGACGCGCACGCGCACGGGCGCCGTCAAGGCGTTCTTCAACGTCTGCCGGCACCGCGGGGTGCAGCTGTGCGCCGAGGAGTCGGGCACGGTCCGGCGGAACATCCAGTGCATGTACCACGCCTGGACCTACGACCTCGACGGCCGGCTGGTCGCCGCCCCGAACCTCACGAAGATGCCGGACGTCGGGCGCGAGGAGTACGGGCTGCGGGCCGTGCACGTGCGCGAGTGGCTGGGGTACGTGTGGCTGTGCCTGGCCGAGGAGCCGCCGAGCTTCGAGGCGGACGTCGAGGGCGCCGTCGTCGAGCGCCTCGGCGACCTCGCCGCGATCGAGGCCTACGGCGTCGAGCAGCTGGGGCTCGGCCGCCGCATCACCTACGACGTGAAGGCGAACTGGAAGCTCATCATCGAGAACTTCATGGAGTGCTACCACTGCGCCACGATCCACCCCGAGCTCACCGAGGTCCTGCCCGAGTTCGCCGACGGCTACGCGGCGCAGTACTTCGTGGGGCACGGCGCCGAGTTCGGCGCCGAGGTGCAGGGCTTCACCGTGGACGGCTCCGAGGGGTTCGAGCGCCTCGCGACGATCTCCGAGGAGCAGGACCGCCGCTACTACGCCATCACGGTCAAGCCCACGGTGTTCGTCAACCTCGTGCCGGACCACGTCATCGTGCACCGCATGTTCCCGACCGCCGTCGACCGCACCACGGTCGTGTGCGACTGGCTGTACGCGCCCGACGTCGTCGCGTCGGGCCGCGACGTCGAGCGCTCGGTCGAGCTGTTCCACCGCGTCAACGAGCAGGACTTCGACGCCTGCGAGCGGTGCCAGCCGGGCATGTCCTCGCGCGTCTACCGCGACGGCGGGGTGCTGGTGCCCTCCGAGCACCACATCGGGGCCTTCCACGCCTGGGTCGAGCAGCGGCTCGCCTGAGAGGCTGACCCCACAGCCCACCTCGACCGACAGCACCGCTCGACCCCGCAGCACCGCTGCAACGAGCGCACGCCACGACCGTGGCGGGCGCCAGCCGCCGGAAGGACCGCTCATGGCCGTCAGGGAACCTCAGGACCGCACCGCCGCGACGGGTCCACCCGGGGCCGCACCACCGGGGCGGCGGCGCGCCGTCGACCGGCCCGTGCTCGTCGTCTCCCTGGCCGTCGTGCTCGTCCTGCTCGTGGTGGGCGTCGCGGTCCCCGAGCAGCTCGCGACGGCGTCGGCCGCGCTGCTGACGGGCATCACGACCAACGTCGGCTGGGCGTTCGTCATCGGGGCCACGGGCTTCGTCGTCCTCGCCCTGGTGCTGGCCTTCAGCCGCCTCGGCACCGTGCGCCTCGGCCGCGACGACGAGCGGCCCGAGCACTCGCGGGCGTCCTGGATCGCCATGATGTTCTCGGCCGGCATGGGCATCGGGCTGATGTTCTACGGCGTCACGGAGCCGGCGACCCACCTCATGACGCCGCCCGAGGCGGGCGTCGCCGCCGGGTCCGACGCGGCCGCGGCGATGTCGATGAACTACTCGCTGTTCCACTGGGGCCTGCACCCGTGGGCGATCTACGCGGTGGTCGGGCTGGCGCTGGCCTACTCCAGCTACCGCAAGGGCCGCGAGGGCGGGTTCAGCGCGGCCTTCGCGCCGCTGCTGCGCGGCCCCCGCGCCAAGGGGGCGGCCCGCGCGATCGACGTGCTCGCCATCTTCGCGACCATCTTCGGCTCGGCGGTCTCGCTCGGTCTGGGTGCGGCCCAGATGAACGGCGGGCTGACCGAGCTGTTCGGCACGCCCACGGGGACGGGCGTGCAGATCACCATCATCGCGGTGCTCACCCTGTGCTTCGTCGTCTCGGCCGTCAGCGGCATCGAGCGCGGCGTCAAGTGGCTCTCGAACACCAACATGGTCCTCGCGCTGGGCCTGCTGTTCTTCCTCTTCGTCGTCGGCCCCACCGTCTACATCCTCGACCTCGTGCCGAACGCGGCCGGCGACTACCTCGCCGCGCTGCCGGGCATGAGCGTGCGGACCGGGGCCTTCGGCGGCGGTGAGTGGCTGTCCGGCTGGACGATCTTCTACTGGGCGTGGTGGATCTCGTGGACGCCCTTCGTGGGTGCCTTCCTCGCGAAGATCTCCCGCGGTCGCACGATCCGCGAGTTCGTCGTCGGCGTCATGCTCGTCCCGACGCTGGTCAGCCTGCTGTGGTTCGGCGTCTTCGGCGGCACCGCGATGCACCTGCAGATGACCGGGGCGCTGGACGTCCTCGGCCAGGGTGCGCAGGAGTCGCAGATGTTCGCCGTGCTCGGGCAGTACCCGCTGGCCACCCTGACGTCGGTGGTCGTCGTGCTCCTCGTCGCGATCTTCTTCGTCTCGGGTGCGGACGCCGCGAGCATCGTCATGGCGTCGCTGTGCTCGTTCGGCGCCGACGAGCCCCGGCGCTGGCTCATCGCGATGTGGGGCGTGCTCACGGGTGCGGTCGCCGTCGTGCTGCTGCAGGCGGGGGGCCTCGTGGCCCTGCAGAACGTCACGATCATCGTCGCGACGCCGTTCCTGCTCGTGATGGTCGCGCTGTGCGTCGCGCTGGTCCGCGACCTGCGCCGCGAACCGGCGCTCAAGCTCGTCAAGCTCACCCCGGGGCAGCAGGTCGTCACCCTGCCCGACAGCGAGGGCGCCCGCCGCTGACGGCACGCCCGCCCGTGGTCGTGCGTGAGCCGTCCGCACGACCACGGCGGGGTGGCAGGCTGCGGGCGTGCGCACCGACGACCTCGACCACCCCGACGCGGCCGCCGTCTGGGCCGCGCTGCACGAGGTCTACGCCGGCTACCTCACGGGCGACCCGGCGCGCGGCGACGCGCACCTGCACCCGGACGTCACGCTGTGGGACTCCGCGGCCGACCCGCTCGTGCGCGGCCTGGACGGCCTCGCGCGACTGCGGGCGCAGCGCCCGCCGGCGGCCGGTGGCCCCGCCGTCACCGCGATCGAGGCGAGCGAACCGCTCCTGGACGTGCTGGGCGACACGGCCGTCCTGCGGCACCGGCTCACCGTCCGCCTCGCCGGCGGCCCCGACGAGCACGTCCGGAACACCAGCGTGTGGGTGCGCCACGACGGCCGCTGGCGGATGCTGCACAACCACGAGGACGTCGTCGGCTGACCGCGGCGAGACCCCGCCGGGCCCGTCGTCAGGCGGACTTGCGCGCGGCGGTCTTCCGCGGGGCCGGCTTCTCCGCGGTCGTCGTCCCCGCGGCGGCCTTCTTCGTCGCGGCCTTCTTCGTCGCCGTCTTCTTCGTCGCCGTCTTCCGTGCCGTGGTCGCCTTCGCGGCCGTGGTCGTCTTCTTCGCCGTGGTCTTCGCCGTGGTCTTCGCCGCGCTCTTCGTTCCGGCGGTCCGCTTCGTCGCCGTCCGCGGCGCGGGTTCGGCCGGCGCGTCCTGCGACACCTCGGCGGGCGGGGGCGTCGCGCCACCGCCACGAGCCCGCTCGACGCTGCGCTGCAGCGCCGTGAGGAGGTCCACGACCTCCCCGCCCCGTCGGCCGCCGTCGTCCTCGGCCGCGGCGGCGGGAGCGGCGTCCGCGTCCTCGAGGCGCGCGTCGATGAGGTTGCGCACGGCCACGGAGTACTCGTCCTCGAACTCCTCGGGGTGGAAGTCCGCCGCGAGCGACTCCACCAGCGAGGCGGCCATCTGCATCTCCTGCGGGCGGAGCTCGACCTCGGCGTCGAGGACCTCGAACTCCGCCTCGCGCACCTCGTCCGGCCACAGCATCGTCTGCAGCACGATCGCCTTGCCGCGCACCCGCAGCACCGCGAGGGTCTCGCGCTGGCGCAGGGCGACCTTCACGACGGCCATGCGGTCGGTCTCGGCCAGGGCCTCGCGCAGCAGCGCGTAGGGCTTGGCGGCGCGCGCCTCGGGCTCGAGGTAGTACGGCTTGGCCAGCAGGACGGGGTCGACCTGGTCCGCCGGGACGAACTGGATGACGTCGATCTCGTGCCCGCTGGCCACGGGCAGGTCCGCGAGGTCCTCGTCGGTGAGGACGACCAGCTTGCCGTCCGGGCTCTCGTAGCCCTTCGCGACCTGGTCGTAGCCGATCTCCTCACCGTCCAGCGAGCACGTCCGCTTCATCTTGATGCGGCCACCGTCGCTACGGTGGACCTGGTGGAAGCGGATGTCGTGCTCGCCGGTCGCGGCGTAGAGCCGCACGGGCACGTTGACGAGCCCGAAGGACACCGCGCCCTTCCAGATCGCGCGCATGCTGGACCCCTTCGGACGACTGGATCACCACCGTACGGCTCAGACTCCGCCCCCGCGCGGGATTCATCGCTCGACGAGGCGGAGTGGACCGGGCGCGCCGCGGCGCACGCCCAGCGGGCCGACGCGCTCACCGCGGCGGTCCGGGAGCGCCGGCAGCGGCACGAGGCGCACCCCGTCGAGGACTTCCTGCACACCTACTACAGCTGGGCGCCGGGACGGCTGCGGCGCTGGCACCCCGGGCTCAGGGTGGAGCTGCGCGGGACGGGCCCCGCCGCCGAGGAGCGCGCCGGGTGGGCGCACTACCGCCGCACGGCCGCAGGCGTCGCCGTCGACGGCGCGGCGCTCGCCGCCGGGCGCGCGGCCACGGTGCGCCAGGCCCGGGCCGTGCTGGCGGGGACGCTCGCCCGTCCCGCCCAGCTCGGCTGCTTCGGGCTGCACGAGTGGGCCATGGTGCACCGCGCCACGCCCGAGGAGGTGCGGCACGCGGGCCTGCCCCTGCGCCTCGGGCACGCCGGCACCGACGCCGTGGTCGAGGGCCACCGCATCCGCTGCAGCCACGTCGACGCGTTCCGCTTCTTCACGCCGACCGCCGTGCCCCGCAACGAGCTGCAGCCCACGCGGTCCACACAGGCGGCGCTGGAGCAACCGGGCTGCCTGCACGCGACGATGGACTGCTACCGCTGGGCGATGAAGCTGTCGCCGGCCGTCCCGGGCGAGCTGCTGCTGGACTGCTACGAGCTGGCCCGCGACGTCCGCGTCCTGGACATGCGGGCCTCGCCGTACGACGTGACCTCCCTCGGCCTGGAGCCCGTGGCGATCGAGACGCCCGAGGGCAAGGCCGCCTACGTGCGCGCGCAGCGGGAGTTCGCCGAGCGCGCGGCCCCGCTGCGGCGGGCGCTGCTCGCGGCCTGCGACGCGCTGCTCGCGACCGCCGCCTGAACTCCCGCGGAGCCGTCCGGGGGACGGTCCGGGAATGGATCCGGGCGTCGGGCGGGTTGTCGCCGGAGCCGCGTGGACGGGGAGCCACGGGCTCCCTCTGCCCGGTCGCCCAGCCCCCGCGACGGAAGACCGCCATGACCTCGTTCACGGACCTCCCCGCCACCGACGCGACGGCTCCCACCGAGCCGGCGCCCCCGAGCCAGGCGCGCAACGCGCTGGTCCTCGGGGCGTTCGTCGCCGTCGGTCCGCTCACCATCGACATGTACCTGCCGGCCCTGCCGACGATCGTCACCGAGCTCGAGACGACCGAGGCGGCCGTCCAGCTCACCCTCACCGGCACGCTGGTGGGCCTCGCGCTCGGGCAGCTGGTCATCGGGCCGCTCTCCGACGCGCTCGGACGGCGGCGGCCGCTGATCGCCGGCACCGCCCTGCACGTCCTCGCCTCGCTGCTGGTCGTGCTGGCCCCGAACATCGCCGTCCTCGGCGTCCTGCGCGTGCTGCAGGGCGTGGGCACCGCGGCCGGGGCCGTCGTCGCCCTCGCGATCGTGCGCGACCTCTACGAGGGCCGGGCCGCCGCGACCATGCTGTCCCGGCTGTTCCTCGTCATGGGCGCCGCCCCCGTGCTCGCCCCGACGCTGGGCGGTGAGGTGCTGCGGTTCACGTCCTGGCGCGGGATCTTCGTCGTGCTGGCCGTCTACGGCGTGCTCCTGCTGCTGGTCGGCGGGCGCGCGCTGCGCGAGACCCTGCCGCCCGCACGGCGGCGACCCCTGCGGCTGCGCACGAGCCTCGAGACCTACCGCGGACTGCTGCGCGACCGCACCTACCTGGGCCTGGTCCTCGTGGCCGGGCTGACGATGGCCGCGCTCTTCAGCTACGTGGCCGGCGCCTCGTTCGTCTACCAGGACCAGTACGGCCTCGACCAGCAGCAGTTCGGGCTGCTCTTCGGCGCCGGCGCCGTCTGGCTGATCACGGCGACGCAGCTCAACCCGCTGGCGCTGCGCCGCTTCGCGCCGGCGCAGGTCCTGGTCGCGGGCACCGGAGTGGGTCTGCTCGCGGGCCTCGTCCTGCTGGTGCTCGCCACCACGGGCACGGGCGGCCTGGCCGGGGTCGTCGCCCCGCTGTGGGTGACCCTGTTCGCGGCCGGCCTGGCGCTGCCGAACGCCCCGGCGCTGGCCCTGTCCCGCCACGGCGAGACCGCCGGCGCGGCCGCGGCGCTGCTCGGCGCCGTCCAGTTCGGCGTCGGCGCGATCGTCTCCCCGCTCGTCGGGCTGCTCGGCAACGACGCGAGGGCGCTGGGCGTCGTCATCCTCGCGAGCCTCACGCTCGGCGCCGCCGTGCTCGTGCTGGTCGTGCGCCCGTGGCAGCTCCTCGGCGAGGACGACGCCGCGGTGGCCGCCGCCCGCTGACCGGGCCCCGCTGACCGGACCCCGCTGACGTCAGCGGGTCACGCGGTGGCGGCCGCGTCGTCCTGCTCGACGGCGGCCTTCCAGCCGGCCTTCTCGGTGCGCCAGCCCTCCTCGGTGCGCCCGCGGCGCCAGTAGCCCGACGCCGAGGTGAGCTCGCGGGGCACCTGCAGCTCGGTGCGGACGAAGCGCCGCACCTGCCGGACGCTGTCGGCCTCGCCGTGCAGGAAGGCGTGCGGCACTCCGGGCGGCAGGTCCAGCGTCCGCAGCGCCGCGGCGAGGGCGTCGGGGTCCGGGGCGGGGGAGTGCACCCAGTGCAGGCGCAGGTCCGCGGGGCTCGTGAGCACCTGCTGCTCGGCGGCCGAGGCCACCTCGACGACGGCGACAGCGGTGGCCCCTGCGGGCATCGCGGCCAGCGAGGCGGCGATGGCCGGCAGGGCGCTCGCGTCGCCGACCAGCAGGTGCCACGGCGCGCCGGGTGACGGCGAGTAGTCCCCGCCGGGGCCCATGAGCCAGATCTCGTCGCCGGGCTGCGCCGCCGCCGCCCACGGCCCGGCGAGACCCGCGTCGCCGTGGTGCACGAAGTCGATCGTCAGCTCGCCGGCGACGGGGTCGACCGCCCGGACCGTGTAGGTGCGCAGCACGGGCCACTCCTCCCGCGGCCGCGAGGCCTTCTCCGCCGCCACGTCGAGCGGCTGGGCGTAGGCGACGCCGGGCACGGGGAAGACCAGCTTCACGTAGGAGTCGGCCTCGGGCGCCGTGAAGTCCGCGAGGTCGCTGCCACCCAGCACGACGCGCACCATCTGCGGCGTGAGGCGCTCGACGCGCTGCACGACGCCGCGGCGCTGCCGGCGCACGGGGGCGCCGGGGTCCGGGACGGGCTTGCGGCGGAACGGGTTCGGCACCTGCGGCTCCTCGGGTCGTGCGGTCGTCGTGCGGTCCTCGTCCGGGCCGGCGTGCCGGGGGTGGCTACTCGCCCTCGCGGCGGCCCTCGCGCCAGTAGCCCATGAAGGCCACGCTCTGCCGCGGCACGCCGACCTCGCGCACGAGGTGGCGGCGCAGCTGCTTGACCACACCCGCCTCCCCGGCGAGCCACGCGTACAGGCACTCCGGGCCGGAGGCGACCGCGTGCTCCGGCACCTCCCACAGCAGGGCGGTGTCGTCGGCCTCGGCCTCGGTGTCGTCGTCGTCCCCGGGCTGCGGGGCGCGGGTCTGCTCGTCCACCAGGCGGCCCGCGACCTCCTGCACGCGCGCCACGAGCCGCTCACCGTGCGGGTGCGCGCCCTGCGGCCGGGCCCGCGGCAGCCACTCGACGGTGAGGTCGGCGTCGGAGCGCACCTCGAGGACGTCGCCCACCTCGGGCACCTCGAGCAGCGCCGTGGCGCGCACGCCCGCGGGCAGGGACTCCAGCACCGCGCACACGGCGGGCACGGCCGTCTCGTCGGCCGCGAGCAGCAGCGTCCGGGCCTCGGGGGGCGGCGCCCACTCCACGCCCCACATCCGCCCCGTGCCCGCCGCCCCCGGGCCGGCCAGCACGACGCGGTCGCCGACGGCCACCGCGGCGGCCCACGCGGACGCCGGGCCCGCGTGCCCGTCCGCGACGCCGTGCAGGACGAAGTCGACGTCGAGCTCGCGGAGGTGGGGACGGACCGCGCGGACCGTGTAGGTGCGCATCACGGGCCGGTCGGCGTCGGGCAGCGCCCGCCACCACAGGTACCAGTCGGTGGCGGGCGCGAGCGCGGCGTCGAACGCCCCCCGGGGCAGCAGGACCTTGATCCGCTGGTCGTGACCGCCCGCGCCGAAGGCCGCGAGCTGCTCACCGCCGAAGGTGAGGCGGACGAAGCTGGCCCCGACGCGCTCGACGCGCCGCACCGCGACGTCGAAGAGGCGGTAGGCGGGGTCGGTGGGCGCCTGCTCGGTCGCGTCGGCGACGCGTGTCCGGACGGCCGTGCTCGCGGCCATGGCCGCCCCCTCTCGTCGTGGTGAGGTCAGGCTAACCTGTCCCGCCGCGCGCGGTCACGCCGCCCGGGCGGCCCACTGGTCAGGACCCGGGCCGGACAGCAGAGTGGGGACGTGCTCCCGATGCTCGCGACCCCCGCGCCCGCGGCCGGGGTGCCCCGCGACGGCGACCGGTGGGCCTACGAGGTCAAGTGGGACGGGATGCGCGTGCTCGCCGACGTGCACGAGGGCGCGGTCGTCCTGCGCTCGCGCACGGGCCGGGACGTGTCCGCCACGTTCCCGGAGTTCGCGGCCCTCGCCGAGGCGCACGCCGACGTGCTGCTCGACGGGGAGGTGGTCGCCCTCGCCGACGGCGTCCCCTCCTTCTCGGCGCTCGCCGACCGGATGCACGTGCGCGACGCCCGGCAGGCCGCCCTGGCCGCGCGCCGCACGCCCGTGACGCTCATCGCCTTCGACGTCCTGCGGCTCTACGGCGTCGAGCTGCTCGACCGCTCGTGGCAGGAGCGGCGCGAGTCCCTGGACCGGCTGCACCCCAGCGGGTCCGCGTGGCAGGTCTCGCCCGTCTACCCCGACGCGGACGTGCTCCTCGCGGCCACGCAGGAGCAGGGCCTGGAGGGCGTCGTCGCCAAGCGCCGCGAGGCGCAGTACCAGCCGGGCCGTCGCAGCCCCGACTGGGTCAAGCACGCGCACCGCCTGCTGCAGTCCTGCGTCGTCGTCGGCTGGCGGGGCGTGGAGGGCCGCGGGACGCAGGACACCGACCGGATCGGCGCGCTCCTGCTCGCCGTGCCCGGCGCGGACGGCGCCCTGCGGTTCGTGGGCCGTGCCGGCAGCGGTCTCGGGGCGGCGATGGAGAAGGACCTGCGCGCCGCGCTGCGAGGCGGCGACGTCGACCGGCCCGCCGTGGCGGTCCCGCGCGCCGACGCGGCGGGGGCGCGCTTCGTCGCCCCCACCACCGTGGTCGAGGTGCGCCACCTCGGCCGGACCCCCGGGGGTCGGCTGCGCCACCCCGTGCTGCGCGGCGTGCGCAGCGACCTGCGACCCGACGACGTCCGGGAGGAGTGAGCCGTGGTCTCCGCCGAGGAGCAGGTGGTCGACGTGGAGGGGCGCCGGCTGGTGCTGCGGCGCCTGGAGAAGGTGCTGTACCCCGCGACCGGGACGACGAAGGCCGAGGTGATCGGCTACGTCCAGGCCGTCGCGCCCGCGCTGCTCGCGCAGCTGCGCGGGCGGCCCGTGACCCGCAAGCGGTGGGTGGACGGGGTCCGCGGCCCCACGTTCTTCGAGAAGAACGTGCCGCGCGGGGTGCCCGAGTGGGTCCGCACCGTCGAGGTCGACTCCCCCGGCAGCACCAAGAAGCGGGAGACCGTCGTCTACCCGCTGGTGGAGGACCTGGCCGGCCTGGTCTGGCTCGTGAACCTCGCGGCGCTGGAGCTGCACGTGCCGCAGTGGCAGGTCACCGAGGACGGGGCGGTGCTCGCGCCGGACCGCCTCGTGGTCGACCTCGACCCGGGGGAGGGCGCCGGGCTCGCCGAGTGCGCCGAGCTCGCGCACCTCGTGCGCGAGCGCATGGCCGAGGACGGCTTCACCTGCCACCCCGTCACCTCGGGCAGCAAGGGCATGCAGCTGTACGCGCGGCTCGCGGGCGACCAGGACGGAGAGCTGGTGCGGCAGTACGCCAAGCGCCTCGCCGAGGAGCTGGAGGCCCGGCACCCCGCGCTGGTCGTCAGCCGCATGACGAAGGTCCTGCGCGGCGGCAAGGTGCTGCTGGACTGGAGCCAGAACAACACCGCGAAGACGACGATCGCCCCCTACTCCCCGCGGGGCCGCGAGAACCCCTGCGCCGCAGCGCCCCGGACGTGGGACGAGCTCGACGACCCGGGATCGCTGCGGCAGCTGCCGTTCGGCGAGGTCGCCGAGCGCTACGGCGCGCTCGGCGACCTGCTGGCCGACCTGGGGGCGGACGCGGCACCGGGCCCCCCGGTCCCCACCCCCTGACCGCCGCCGTCGTCACGCAGGGGGACCTGCGGGACGTCGGCAGCGGGGTCAGGCGAGCGCCTCCCGCGCGAGGCAGGCGCGCAGCCCGGCCTCGAGCAGCGCGAAGTCCGCCTCGGTGTGCGCCGCCGTGGCGCACAGGCGCAGGCGCCCGCGGCCGTGCGGGACGGCCGGGTGCAGCACCGCGCTCGTCGCGATGCCGAACTCCAGCAGCCACGCCGCCCACTGCTGCGTGCGCCGGGAGTCGCCCAGCAGCAGCGGCACGACGGGGCTGCTCCCGCTGCCCGGGGGGAGGTCCAGCCCGAGGTCGGTGAGCAGGCGCACGAGCCGGCCGGTGTTCTCGTGCAGGCGCCGCAGGTGCCCCGGTTCGTCGTCGACCACCCGCAGCGTCTCCAGGATCGCGGCGGAGTTCGCGGGCGACAGCGCGCCCGAGAACACGTAGGGGGCGCTGCCGTGCTGGAGGAACACCTGCAGCGCAGCGCTCCCGGCCACGAAACCCCCGGACGAGGGGACCGCCTTGGCCAGCGAGCCCGTGATGAGGTCGACGTCGCGCGGGTCCACCCCGGTGGCCTCGCAGGTGCCGCGGCCGGTCGCACCGATGGCGCCGAACGCGTGGCTCTCGTCCAGCAGGAGGAACGCGCCGTAGCGCTGCTTGAGCGCCACGAGCTCCGGCAGCGGCGCCAGGTCGCCCTCCATCGAGTACACGCCGTCGACGACGACGAGGATCCGCGCCGGTCCCTCCGAGGTGAGGTCGGCCAGGCGGGCCTCGAGGCGCGCGAGGTCGTTGTGCCGGAAGCGTTCCGTGCGCGCCCCGGAGAGGACGGCCGCGTCGGCCAGGCTGCGGTGGGCGTACTGGTCGAGCAGGACGTGGTCGCGGGGCCCGAACAGCGACGCGATCGCGGCGAGGTTCGCGTCGTAGCCCGACGCGTACGTCGACGCGGAACCCGTGCCCAGGAACCGCGCCAGCTCCGTCTCGAGCTCCTGGTGCAGCTGCAGCGTGCCGGTCAGGAGGCGGACGCCGCCGGGGGTGGTGCCGTACCGGGCCACGGCTGCCTGCGCGGCCGCGTCGACGCGCGGGTGGCCGTTGAGCCCGAGGTAGCCGTAGCTGGAGAACATCGTCACGGGCTGGTCCAGGACCGCGGTGCGCGCACTCGCCCGCTGCGACAGCGGGAGCTGGTAGGTGTAGAGCCCCTCCGCCGTCGCGCACCCGATCTGCTCGAACAGGCCGTGCGCCGTGCGGGTGTCCAGCAGGTCACCGGGCTGCGGCGGGGCCAGGACCTCGACGGTGGGCGCGCGGAACGGGTCGCGCGTGTGGTCGGCCACGGCAGGGGTGAGGCGCTGGACGTCGACTGCGGTCACGTGGGCTCCTGGTGGTGCTGGGCGCAGCCCGGGCAGCGGGCCGCGCTCGTGGTCGGGTGGCTCCGGAGCGCGGTCGTGGACCGACGCGCACCCGGCCCCACCAGCATGCGCACGTCCGGCCGCGGAGCGTGAGGGGCGTCCCCCGGACGGTCGGCACCCGTTCGGTGGACGCGTCACCGTCCGTGCCGCCACCCCGCGTGCGCCGGCGACGCCGGGTGCGCGAGGCTCCCGGCGTGACCGACGTCGAGCTGACCTGGTGCTGCGCACCGCAGGAGGTGTCCCCGGCGCTGCGGGAGCAGGTGCTGACGTGCTGGGTGGAGGTCAGCAACGCGGGGGGTGCGGTCGGCTTCCCCGACCTGCCGGTGGCGGCCGCCGACGTCGCCCCGGCGCTCACGGCGCTCGTCGCGGGCCTCGCACCGCGGCGGGCGGGGCTGCTGACGGCGCACGTCGACGGCGACCTCGCCGGCTGGCTCTCGCTCACCCGCCCGGAGCGCCGCATCGCCGGTCACTGGGGCAGCGTGACGCGCGTGCAGACGGCGCCGGCCGCCCGCGGCACGGGCGTGGGGGCGCGGTTGATGGCGGAGGTGGCGCGCTGCGGCCGCGAGGACTGGGAGCTGGACCACCTGGTGCTCACGGTGCGCGGCGGCACCGGGACGGAGGCCTTCTACGAGCGGTTCGGGTGGCGGGAGTACGGCCGCCACCCGCGGGCCCTGCGCCTGGCCGCCGACGACCTGCGCGAGGAGGTCCAGCTGTGGCTGCCGCTCAGCGCCTGAGCCGGGCGGTGTCCAGGTAGGTCGCGAGCTCGTGCAGCGAGGCGAGGCGCTCCGTCTCGCCGGGCGGGCCGGTACCCGTGCGGTCGAGGTGGACGGCGCGCAGGCCGGCGGCGCGGGCGCCGGCCACGTCGACGGGGTGGTCGTCGCCCAGGTGCAGCGTGGCGGACGCCGGCGTCCCGACCGCGGCGCACGCGGCCGCGAAGGCCTCGCGGCGGGGTTTCGCGACACCGAGGCCCCCGGCGGTCAGCACGGGCCCCACACGGCCGGAGAGGCCGAGCGCCGCCAGCTTCGCGTGCTGCTGCTCCGGCATGCCGTTGGTCAGCAGCGCGATCCGCAGCCCGGCGTCCGCGACGGCGGTGAGGCCGGCCTCCACGTCGTCGTAGCCGCGCCAGTGCCGGCGGTACGCCGTCAGGTACCCCGCCGCGAACAGCTCGTCGAGCCGGGCGTCGTCGCCCACGGGGAGCCCGGCCAGCGGCAGGAACTCGCGCAACCGGCGGCGCCGGTGCTCGTCGAAGGGGACCCGCCCCTCCCGCCACGCGCGGTGGTGCCGGTCCTCGGCGCGGGCCCAGGCGTCGGAGAGCGCGGGGGTGAGGGTCACGCCCAGCCCGGACGTCCACTCCCGCAACCCGTCGCGCGAGGCCCCGGGGTGGTCGAAGAGCGTGCCGTCGAGGTCGACGACGACGGCCCGCAGGGCCTCGGGAGCGCTCCGGCTCAGAAGACGCCGTACTTCTCGACGTGCTTGGCGCGGGCCCGGGCGGCGCCCATCGGGATGAGGAAGCCCATGACGAGGTGCAGCCAGTTGCTGGCCTCGTTGACGGGCAGCGGCGGCGAGGGGTTCACGACGAGGCCGGCCCCGCCGACCGCGACGACGATGAACAGCAGCCCGGTCAGGACGACCGTCTTGTGGCCCTGGCGCGGCGACGTCGAGAAGGCGATGCAGCACGCGCCCGTCCCGAGGTACACGGCGCTGGCCACGATCGAGGTCGTGAAGAGCCCGAACAGCTGCGCCTCGGAGGAGTAGAAGCCCATCCCCGCGTAGTTCGTGGTGATCCCCGGCACGAGGCTGAGGACCCCGAGCAGGACCAGGAAGCCCCCCACGGCCCGGGCGTACTTGGTGATGGGCCCGTTGGTCGTCGAGGCCCCTTCGAGGGCGAGCGTGCTCATGGCGGGCATCTTTCCAGAGACCACCGGTGACGGCTCCCCCGTGCGGGGCGCGTCACTGCGGCAGCAGCCGGTGCGACTCCTCGGGCGGCACCCCCTGCGCCTGGAGCAGGTCGACGACGGCGGAGCGCAGCTGCGCGACGACGACCGTGGCGGAGAGCGTCGTCGCGCCCAGCGTGCGCGGCCCGAGCTGGACGGCCAGCTCCTGCAGGCCCGCGACCGACGGCGGCATCGTCTCGCCCTCCCAGGCCGGTTCCCCCAGCGCGCGCACGGCGGCCGCGAGCTGCTCGAAGGCGCCCGCGAGCGCCGGGGGCAGCTCCTCGCCGTACTCGAGCGCGGTCGTGATGCGGCGCAGCGCGACCCGGATGTTGCGCGTCGCGCGGTCCATGCCGTCGAGCAGGTCGTGCTGCTGCACGAGCTCCGGACGGCCGCGGCGGCGCAGCGGCGACAGCCGGTGGACCTCCTCGCCCGCGGCCACCGACGTCGCCCAGCCGTCGAGCTCGGACTGCGTGCCCCGCGCGCTCGCGAGCGTGGCCTCGGCGACCCCCGCGTCGTGGTCGCGGACCGCGCGGGCGGCGTCCTCCAGCAGGTCCGCGAGGTGGCCCGCGTAGGCCAGCGCCCGGCCGCGGACGTCGCGGCGCGGGTCGGCGGGCAGCGCGGCCGCGATGGCCAGCGCGACGGCGACGCCGGTCATGGCGTCCAGCCAGCGCCCCAGGCCCCCACCGGGCGCCGGCGGCAGCGCCAGGATGAAGACCGACTGCAGCGCAGCCTGGTTGACGATGAGGTTGCCGCCGTCGAGGAAGCGGGCGATCGCCATGGTGAGCACGACGATGACGGCGATCTGGACGGCGCCGTGGCCGATCGCCCGGGCGATCAGGGTGCCCATGAGGACCCCCAGGGAGACGCCCACGCCGAGCTCCCCGACCCGGCGCAGCCGCTGGTTGTTCGACACCCCGAGGCAGACGACGACCGCGAAGCACGCGAAGACGGGGTAGGGCTGCCCCCACAGGACCTGCGCCAGGATCCACGCGACGCCCGCGCCGAGACCGCACTGCAGGATCTGCCACCACGACCCGTCGAAGCGGCGCGCCCCGGCGCGCAGCCGGCGGCGCACCGCCAGGGGGACCGGGACGCTGCGGGGCACGGTCGTGATCCTCCCGCACCACCGCGCCCGCGGCGCGCGCCCGCGCTGGTCCCCGACCTCTAGGCTCCGTCGACGTGGACGTCCTCGTCATCGGCTCCGGAGCCCGTGAGCACGCACTCGTGCGGGCCCTCCTCGACGACCCGGGGGTGGACCGCGTCGTCGCCGCCCCGGGCAACGCGGGGATCGCCGGGGTCGCGCCCTGCGAACCCGTCGCGGTCGAGGACCCGGGGGCCGTGACGGCCCTCGCGGCGCGCCTCGGCGCGGACCTCGTCGTCGTCGGCCCGGAGGCGCCGCTGGTGGCGGGCGTCGCGGACGCGGTGCGGGCGGCGGGCACTGCGTGCTTCGGCCCCTCCGCGGCCGCGGCCCGGCTGGAGGGGTCGAAGGCCTTCGCCAAGGAGGTCATGGCCGCGGCGGGCGTGCCGACCGCCATGGCGCACCTGTGCACGAGCGAGGCCGAGGTGGCCGACGCCCTCGACGCCTTCGGGGCGCCGCACGTCGTCAAGGACGACGGGCTGGCCGCGGGCAAGGGGGTCGTCGTCACGGGCGACCGCGAGGAGGCGCTGGCGCACGCGCGGCGCTGCCTGGAGCACGGACCCGTCGTCGTCGAGGAGTTCCTCGACGGCCCCGAGGTGTCCGTGTTCTGCCTGACCGACGGCGAGGCCGTGCTCGCGCTGGCGCCGGCGCAGGACTTCAAGCGCGCGGGCGACGGCGACACCGGCCCGAACACCGGCGGCATGGGCGCCTACTCGCCCCTGCCCTGGGCGCCGGCGGACCTGGCCCAGCAGGTCGTCGAGCGCATCGCCCAGCCCGTCGTGACGGAGATGGCCAAGCGGGGCACGCCCTTCGGCGGCGTCCTCTACTGCGGCCTCGCCCTGACGTCGCGGGGCGTGCGGGTCATCGAGTTCAACGTCCGCTTCGGCGACCCCGAGACGCAGGTGGTGCTCGCCCGCCTCGCGACCCCGCTGGGCGGACTGCTGCACGCCGCGGCGACCGGCGCGCTCGACGTCCAGCCCGACCTGCGCTGGCGGGAGGAGGCGGCCGTGACCGTCGTGCTCGCCGCCCCCGGCTACCCCGAGGACCCGCAGCTCGGGGGGACGCTGCACGGCCTCGACGCGGCCGGGCGCGTCGACGGCGCCGCCGTCCTGCACGCCGGCACGAGGCTCGCCCCCGACGGGACGGGGATCGTCGCCTCGGGCGGGCGCGTCCTCTCCGTCCTCGGCACGGGCCACGACCTGGGCGAGGCCCGGGCCGCGGCCTACGAGGCGGTCGGGCTGATCGACCTGGCCGGTTCGCGGTTCCGCCGCGACATCGCGCTCGAGGCGGCGACGGCGTGAGCGGCCTCGAGGTGACGCCCGTCGAGCTCCCGGGCTGGCGGCACGCCTACTCCGGCAAGGTGCGCGACCTGTACCTGCCCGACGGGGAGCACGAGGCGGGCGACGTCGTCCTCGTCGTCGCGAGCGACCGGATCTCCGCCTTCGACCACGTCCTGGCCAGCACGATCCCCGACAAGGGCCGCGTGCTCACGGCCCTGTCGCTGTGGTGGTTCGACCTGCTCGCGGACCTGGTGCCCCACCACGTGGTGTCCACCGACGTGCCCGCCGCCGTCGCCGGGCGGGCCATGCTGTGCCGGCGGCTGGAGATGTTCCCCGTCGAGTGCGTCGCCCGCGGCTACCTCACGGGGTCGGGGCTCGTGGAGTACCGCGCGGGCGGCGCCGTGTGCGGGGTGCCGCTGCCCGCCGGGCTCGTGGACGGTTCGCGGCTGCCCGAGCCGATCTTCACCCCCGCCACGAAGGCCCGCCTCGGCGAGCACGACGAGAACGTCCCGTTCGAGGCGGTGGCCGCCACCGTCGGGGCCGACGCGGCGCACGAGCTGCGCGAGCTGACCCTCGCCGTCTACCGGCGCGCCGAGCAGGTCGCTGCGGCGCAGGGGATCCTGCTCGCCGACACCAAGCTGGAGTTCGGCCGCCACGACGGCCGCACCGTCCTGGGCGACGAGGTCCTCACGCCCGACTCCTCGCGGTACTGGCCGCTCACGGAGTGGGAACCGGGGCGCTCGCAGCCCAGCTTCGACAAGCAGATCGTCCGCGACTGGCTCACGTCGCCGGCCTCGGGCTGGGACCGGTCGGCCGACGCGCCCCCGCCGCCCCTGCCCGCCGAGGTCGTCGAGCGCACCCGCGCCCGCTACGTCGAGGCCTACGAGCTGCTCACGGGCGAGGTCTTCGCCTGAGGACCTGTCTGAGGGGTGGTGCCTCCGACGGTTGCCTGAGACCATCACCGGCATGGCCAACACAGCTCGCGGCCGAGGTGGTCCTCCTCCCAGGACGGTCGACCGGTGGACCGTCGGCAGTGCCCTCTTCTGCGTGCTCGTCGGCGTCTGGTCGCTGGCCCGCGCGCACGACCGCCCGTCGATCCTCTTCGGCGGCATGCTCCTGTTCCTGGGTGTGGGCGTGGGGCTCGAACCCGTCGGTCGGACGCGGCGACCCCTCCGGTGGGCCGCCCTCGCCGCCGTCGTCGTCGCCGCGGGCCTGGGCGTCGCCGTCCTCGGGGTGAACGTGTGAGCGCTCGACCGCGAGGCGGTCACGACCGGTGCGGTCCGGCGCCGGGTCTCCTCCCCCTGACCGCGGAGCCCTGACCGCGCACCGCCTCAGGGCAGCCGGACGTGCTGCGGGCCCAGCTCGTCGATGCGGTTGACGCCCAGCAACTGCATCGTCCGCACGACCTCCTTGCGCAGGATGTCGACGGCCCGCTGCACGCCGCGCTCACCGCCCGCCATCAGCCCGTACAGGTAGGCGCGCCCGACCATCGTCGCGTCCGCGCCCAGGGCGATCGCGGCCACGACGTCGGCGCCGCTCGTGATGCCCGTGTCCAGCCACACCTCCGTGCGCCCGCCGACCGCGTCCTTGACGTCGGGCAGCAGCCGCAGCGGGACGGGCGCGCGGTCGAGCTGGCGGCCGCCGTGGTTGGACAGCACGATCGCGTCCGCGCCGGCCTCGGTCACCTTGATGGCGTCGTCGACGGTCTGGATGCCCTTGATGACGAGCGGGCCGTCCCACGAGGCGCGCAGCCACTCGAGGTCGGCCATGGTCATGGTCGGGTCGAACAGCTTGTCCAGGAGTTCCGCGACCGTGCCGTCCCACGCGTTCAGCGACGCGAACGTCAGGGGTTCCGTGGTCAGCAGGTTCATCCACCACGCGGGGTGCAGCGACGCGTCGAGCACGGTCTTCGCCGTGAGCGCCGGCGGGATCGAGAACCCGTTGCGGGTGTCGCGCAGCCGGGCTCCCGCGACGGGCACGTCCACGGTGAGCTGCAGCGCGTCGAACCCCGCGGCCTTCGCGCGGGCCATGAGGTCCTCGCCCGCCGAGCGGTCCTTCCAGACGTAGAGCTGGAACCACTTGCGCGCGTCCGGGGCCTCCGCCGTCACGTCTTCGATCGACGTCGTGCCCATGGTCGACAGCGCGTAGGGGATGCCGTTGCGCTCGGCCACGCGGACGACGGCGCGCTCGCCCTCGTGGTGCATCATCCGCGTGAACCCCGTGGGGGCGAAGGAGAACGGCAGCGCCGCGGGCTTGCCCAGCATCGTCGTGGTCGTGTCGATCGTGGACACGTCCTGCAGGATCGCGGGGCGGAACTCCAGGTCGGCGAAGAGCCGGCGCGCGCGGCCCAGGCTGATCTCGCGCTCGGCCGCGCCGTCGGTGTAGTCGAACACCGAGCGCGGGGTGCGCCGCTTGGCCACGGCCCGCAGGTCGGCGATCGTCAGCGCCGCGTCCAGGCGCCGCTTGGTGGCGTCCAGCTCGACGGGCTTGGGGCGCATCAGCGGCTTCAGCTCGGACCACTTGGGGATCTGGCGCTGGACTCCTGGCATGGGGCGTCTCCTCCACGGCGGCGTGCGGTCGCCACGACGGTACCGCTGTGGTCTGACCACAGGCAAGGGCGTCCGTCGGCCGGTGGGACCGCGGGCTGGCACCCTGTCCCGCGTGTCCGCACCCGCCGCCCGCGACCCGTCCGAGCGCGGCTGGGGAGCGCACGTCCCGGCCGGGCTCGCCGCCCTCGGGGTGCTCCTGGCGCTGCAGCTGCTGGGGACGCTGCTGGTCTCCGTGCTGCACCTCCCCGTGCCCGGCGCGGTCGTCGGGCTGGTCCTCCTGGTCGCCCTCGGCGCGCGGCACCGCGGCCTGCGCCGGCGCGTCGAGCCCGCGGGGGACCCGCTGCTGCGGCACCTGCAGCTGCTGTTCGTGCCGCCCGGGGTCGGCATCGTCACCGAGTCCTCGCGCCTGGCCTCGGCCGCCGGCCCGCTGGCGCTCGCGGTCGCCGGCTCGTTCGCGGCCGGCCTCGTCGTCGCCGGCGTCGTGCTGCAGGCGCTGCTGCGGCGCAGCGCCCGGCGCGGGACCCCTCCCGCGTGACCGCCCTCGTGCACGCCCCCGCCTTCGGCCTCGCCCTGACGCTGCTCGCCTACCTCGGCGCGGGGGAGCTGCACCGCCGCCTGGGCCGGCCGGCGGTGCTCGCCCCCGTCCTCGTCGCCACGGTCGTCGTCGCCGTCGCCCTGGAGGTGCTCGGGATCGGCTACCGCGAGTACCTGGCGTCGGTCTCCGTCCTCACGCTCCTGCTCGGCCCGGCGACCGTCGCGCTGGCCCTGCCGCTGCTGCGGGAGGGTCGGGCCCTGCTCGTCGCGCGTTCGGCCGTGCTCGTCACCCTGCTCGTCACGGGCCTCGTGAGCGTCGGCGTCACGGTGGGGGCCCTGGAGGTGCTCGGCGTCGCCGACGACCTCGTCCGCACGGCGCTGCCCCGCTCGGTCACCACGCCCGTCGCGCTCACCCTGGCCGACACCATCGGCGCCGTCGCCACCCTCACCGTGGTCCTGACGCTGGTCTCCGGGGTCCTCGGCGCCGTCGTCGGCCCCGCCCTGCTGAGCCTGGTGCGCGTGCGGGACCCGCGGGCCCGCGGCTTCGCGATCGGCCTCACCTCCCACGGCATCGGGACCTCGCGCGCGCTCGCCGAGTCCGAGGTCGCGGGCGGGTGGTCGAGCGCGGCGATGGTCCTCAACGCGCTCGTGATGACGGCCGCGCTGCCCCTGGTCGCGCGGTCCTTCGGCGGCTGACCTTCCCCGGCGGCGGTCGCGCGTGGAACGATCCAGCGGATGCGGATCCTTCGCCAGCTGGTCGTGTTCGACGCCGCCGACCTCGCGGCCGAGAGCGGGTTCTGGGCCCGGTTGCTGGGCGGGACGGTCGAGGCGGGCGACGCCTGGCACACGGTCTCCGTCGACGGCGAGGACCGCGTCGCCGTGCAGCTCGCGCCCGACCACGTCCCGCCGCGGTGGCCCGACGGCGACCCGCAGCAGGTGCACCTGGACCTCGTCGTCGAGGACGTCCGGGCCGCGCACGCGGACGCCGTGGCCGCGGGGGCCCGGCTGCTGCAGGCCGCCGACGACCTCGACGCCGAGGAGGGCTTCCAGGTCTACGCCGACCCGGCCGGCCACCCCTTCTGCCTCTGCTGGTGACCCCTCCCCGGACGTGATCGCGCGACCGGGCTGACAGTTCCGCTGCACCCGGGCCCCGGTACGGACTGGGCAACCGCTTGCCTCGACCCTGCGGGCAGCGGGACCGTCAGCCCCCGTCCCGCCCGAGCGCGATCTCGACCGCCCGGTGCTCCGCCTCGCTCAGCGGGCCGGTCACCAGCGCGCCCACGTTCTCCTCCACCTGCGCGCGCGAGCGGAAGCCGGGCAGGGCCACGGCGCCGGCGTCGTGCGCCCAGATCCAGGCCAGGGCGCCCTGCGCGAGCGTGCGGCCCCCGGAGGTCAGGACGCCGCGCACGGCGTCGAGGCGCTCGAGGAAGTCCGGCGCGGGTCGGCCGTCGGCGAACCACCGCAGCCACTCCGGCTGCCGGCCGCGCACGTCGTGCGCCGGCAGCTGCGTCGTGGCGTCGTAGCGGCCGCCGAGCAGACCCATGGCCAGCGGTGAGCGGACCAGCACGCCCAGGTCGTCCGCGCGGCAGGCCTCGAGCATCGCGGGGTTCGCGTCGAAGACGTTGAGCTGGACCTGGGCGGCCGTGCAGTGCGGGCCGGACACGAAGGGGCGCAGCAGCTCCGGGTCGTCGGTGCTGACCCCGTACCAGGCGACCTTGCCCGCCTCGACCAGGCCCTCGAGCGCCTCGACCAGGTCGGCCGCCTGCTCGCCCGACATGTCGGGGCTGTGCACCTGGTAGAGGTCTAGGCGCTCGCGCCCCAGCCGGCCCAGGGACGCGTCCGCCGCGCGGCGCACGTAGTCGGGCGAGACGTCGGTCCCGGTCAGCTGCCGGGCCTGCTCGTCGATGGTGTTGCCGAACTTGGTCGCGACCCGCACGTGCGGGTGCGCCGCGAGGACCGGGGCGAGCAGCCGTTCGCTGTGGCCCGCGCCGTAGGCGTCGGCGGTGTCGAGCAGGGTCACGCCCAGTTCGACCGCGCGGTGCAGGGCCGCGGTGGACTCCGCGTCGTCGGTGCCGCTGTAGCCCAGCGGCTGGTCGCCTGCGGCCATCGCGCCGCCGATGGCCCAGCAGCCCAGGCCGACGGCGCTGACCTCCAGGCCGGAGCGGCCGAGGCGGCGCGTCGCCAGGGGGGTGGTCGGGTCGGGCACGGTCGGCCTCCTCGCTGCGGGTCGGACGACCGATCCTCGCGGTGGGCGGGGGAGGCCGCGACCTCGGGGCGCGACGTCAGGGGCGCGACGTCAGAGCCGGCCCACCGCGCGGGTGTGCTCGAAGATCAGGCTGGTCTCGGTCAGCGCGACGTCGGGGTCCCGGCTGAGGTGCTCGGCCACGAAGTCGCGCAGGTCGGAGGTCCCCGGCACCGCGACGTGCAGCAGGTAGTCGTTGGCGCCCGCGACGAAGTACACGTCGACGACCTCGGGCTGGCGGCGGATGCGGGCCACGAACGGGCCCATGCTGCCGCGCGCGTGCGCCGCGAGGCGGACCGCGATCATCGCCTGCAGCTCCAGGCCCAGCGCGGCCGGGTCCACGTCGGCGTGGAACCCGCGGATGGCCCCGGACTCGCGCAGCGCGCGGACCCGCAGGAGGCACGTCGAGGCGGCGATCCCCACCTGCTGCGCGAGGGACTGGTTCGTCGTCCGCGCGTCCTCGGCCAGGACGCGCAGGATCGCGCGGTCGACGGGGTCCACGACGGCCCGCAGGTTCTTCGGTGCCGGGCCCCGCGCGGGGCCGGTTCCCGCACCGTTCGCGTCCACAGGTCGACGCTACCGAAGGATCTGCGGGTTCGTTGCGGCCTGCGCGATCGATCTTCATGCTGGTCGGGTCCGCACCCGCCCAGCCTGGAGGTCCCGTCGTGCGCATCGGTGTTCCCCGCGAGGTGAAGAACCGCGAGTACCGCGTCGCCCTGACGCCGGCGGGTGTCCACGAGCTCGTCGTGCAGGGGCACGAGGTGCTCGTCGAGGCCGGTGCCGGCCTCGGCAGCTCCCTTCCCGACGCCGACTTCGAGCACGCGGGCGCCAAGGTGCTCGCCGACGTCGACGAGGTCTGGGGCAGCGCGGACCTGCTGCTGAAGGTGAAGGAGCCCGTCGAGGAGGAGCACCACCGCCTGCGCTCCGGCCAGGTGCTGTTCACCTACCTGCACCTCGCGGCGTCGCGCTCCTGCACCGACGCGCTGCTCGCGTCGGGCACGACGGCGATCGCCTACGAGACCGTGCAGCTGCCCGACCGCTCGCTGCCGCTGCTCGCCCCGATGAGCGAGGTCGCGGGCCGGCTCGCCCCGCAGGTCGGCGCGTACCACCTGATGCGCGCGGCCGGCGGGCGCGGGGTCCTCATG
>NZ_JAAALN010000439.1 GCF_009906795.1 Kineococcus siccus | reverse complement strand
CGCCAGCAGGACGGCGAGCAGGCCGCCCGCGGCGAGCTCGCCCGCGACCGCGGCGGCCGTCGTGAGCGCGGCCGGCCCGAGGTCGGCCATCCGGCCCCCGCCGGCCGCACCGCCCGCCGCGGCGGCCAGCAGGAGGACCCCGCCGCCGGCGAGGGCGGCCGTCACGACCGCGGTGCCGCAGCGCCGCAGCAGCCCGTGACCGCCGCCCGTCCGCCGGCCCTCGAGCAGGGTCACCCCGGCGCCGACGAGCACGGGCAGCAGGACGACGGCCCAGGCGCCCGCCGGGGTGGCGCCGGGCTGCGGCAGCGCCCCGAGCACCGGGACGGTGGGCAGGGTCTGCAGGACGGTGCCGCCGGGGGCGACCGAGGTGCCCACGCCGACCGCGAAGCCGGCGCCGCTCGTCCAGGCGAGGCCCCAGACGGCGAGGGTGGGCAGCAGCAGGGCCTGACCCGCGGTGAGCAGCGCGCCGCCCACGACGCCCGGCTGCAGCGCGCGGTGCAGCAGCAGCACCTCGTCGCGGTGCACCACGAGCGCGGCCGCGACCGCGAGGCCGCCGAGCGCGAGCAGGACGACGACGGCGGACACCGCGGGCCGCAGCGCCGACGCCACCCACCCCGGCAGGCCGGACGGCAGGCCGC
>NZ_JAAALN010000438.1 GCF_009906795.1 Kineococcus siccus | reverse complement strand
GCCGCGGGCCGGGTCAGGAGCACGACGCGGTCGGCGGCGGCCAGCAGCGCGGGCCGGTGGGCGACGACGAGGACCGCGCACCCGGCCGCGGCGAGGCCGCGCAGCGTCGCGACGACCCGGCGCTCGGCGTCGGCGTCGAGGTGCGCCGTGGGCTCGTCGAGGACGACGCGGTGGGCACCGCGCCGCACCGCGAGCAGCGTGCGCGCCAGGGCGACGCGCTGGCGCTGCCCGGCCGACAGGCCGGCCCCGGCCTCGCCCAGCGCGGTGCCGGGCTCGAGGTCGTCCGCGGCGGCGTCGGCGAGCACGGCCCGCACGTCGGCGGCGGCGGCCGGGCGACCGCCCTCGACGGCCTCGCGCACGGTCGTCGCGGACGGGAAGGTCGGCCGCTGCGGCAGGTGCGCGACCGCGGCGGCGCCCAGCGGGTGCCCCACGGTGCCCGCGGTCGGGACCAGGACGCCCGCCGCCACCCGCGCGAGGGTCGACTTGCCGGCGCCCGAGGCGCCGGCCAGCGCCACGAGCTCGCCGGGGGCGACGTCGAGGTCGACGCCCCCCTCCCCGTCGGGGGCGCCGGCGACCGCGGTCCCGTCCAGCACGGCCGAGCCGTCCGCGCGCAGCACGCGGACCGCGCGCAGCGACAGGCCCGCCACGGGCACCGGCGG
>NZ_JAAALN010000437.1 GCF_009906795.1 Kineococcus siccus | reverse complement strand
CCCCCGGTGCCGCCGCCCGCGCCGACGCCGACCAAGCGGCCCGCCGTGGTGTGGACCCAGGTCTGCCTCGTCGGCAGCTTCGACCCCGTCACGCGGGTCCCGCTCGGTCGGGTCTCGACGAGGACCTCGCAGGTCCCTTTCTCCCCGGACGACCCGCCGGGCACCCGGCCGCCCTTCTGGTGGGAGCTGACCGACGGGCAGCGCGCGTTCGCCGAGCTCGCCGACGAGAGGGTCGGGCGGATCGTCACGAGCGACGTGCGGACGTCGCCGTCGGCGGTCCCCCGCGTGCGGCAGGTCGTCTCCTTCTCGCTGGAGGACCGCACACCGCCGCCCGTGCTGGAGAAGGCCGGCGTGCAGATGCGGGCACGGGTGCTGTCGCTGAGCGTCGACCCGGGCGAACCCGGCCGGGCGCCCGTCACCTGCGCCGGCCCCGGCACGGTGCTCGCCCCGGGCGCCCTGGACCGCACCGGACCCGGCATCTGCTCGTTCGACTACCACCGCACGTCGGCCGGCGCGGACTTCGGGGCGCCCGAGAACGTCGAGGTGCGGCTCACGGCCACCTGGCGCATCGAGTTCCGCGACGCCGACGACGGCGCGTGGACTCCGCTGCGCGACATCACCCAGACCCGCTCCTCGGGTCTGCGCGTGCAGGAGGTGCAGACCCTCGTGGTCCCCGCGGCCCCCTGACCC
>NZ_JAAALN010000436.1 GCF_009906795.1 Kineococcus siccus | reverse complement strand
GGCCCGCGACGGCGGTGCCCCAGGCCCCGGCCCCCAGGACGGCCACGCGGCGCACCGGCTGCGTCGCCCCGCGGTCACCGGTCACGGCGTCACGCTAGGGGCCCGGCGCCCGCGGGGCGCGGGGGCGCGTCTCCCACAGGGCGACCGCACTGGCCGCGGCCACGTTGAGGCTGTCGACGCGCGGGTCCATCGGGATGCGCACGACGAGGTCCGCGCCGCCGAGGGCCCGGCGGCTGAGCCCGTCGCCCTCGGTCCCGAGCAGCAGGGCCAGGCGCGGCGGGACCTCGACGTCGCCCAGATCGACGGCGTCCTCGGCCAGCGCCAGGGCGGCGACCCGGAACCCGCTGCCGCGCAGCAGCTCCAGGTCACCGGGCCAGGACGTCGCGCGGGCCCACGGCAGGTGCAGGACGGTGCCCATCGAGACGCGGACGCTGCGCCGGTACAGCGGGTCGGCGCAGCGCGGGCTCACGACGACGCCGTCGGCACCGAAGGCCGCGGCCGAGCGGAAGACGGCCCCGACGTTGGTGTGGTCGACGACGTCCTCGAGGACGACGAGCCGGCGCGGACCCGGGCCGAGGCCCGCCACGAGATCGGCCACCGACCGCGCCGCGGGGCGGTGCATCGAGGCGATCGCCCCGCGGTGCAGGTCGACGCCCGTGAGGTCGCGGAAGGCCTCCACGGGGGCCACGAGGAC
>NZ_JAAALN010000435.1 GCF_009906795.1 Kineococcus siccus | reverse complement strand
CCCCGAAACCCCGCCCCCGCAGGGGGCGGCCGTCCAGCACGATCCCCGACCCGATGCCGGAGCCCATGTACAGCGCGATGAACGAGCGGCGGGAGTCCAGCCGGGCCACCCAGTACTCACCGACCGCCGCGGCCGTGGCGTCGTTCTCCACGAGCACGGGCCAGCCCGTCCCGGCGGCCAGGCCCGCGAGCAGCTCCGGCGGTACCGTCGCGGACCGACCCGTCCACACGAGCCCGATGCCGAGGCAGCGGTCGCGGTCGAGACCGGAGGCCTCGATGAGCACGGTGACGTCGGCGAGCAGCGCCGCGGCGTCCGCCCGCGGCGGCAGGGCGGTGCGGGAGATGACCCCACCCGTCTGCCCCGTGAGCACGAGCGTCGTGGTCCCGGCGTCGATGTGCATGCCCACCGCGAACCGCGCGCCGGGGTCCAGCCGCAGCATCGTGCGGGGTTTGCCCGCCGTCGGGGTCCGGCCCGTCTCGACCAGGACGCCGTCGCGCAGCAACCGCCGCACGGTCGTCGAGATCGACGCCTCGGTGAGGCCCGTCAGCGAGGCCAGTTCCACGCGGCTCACGTGCTCGTGCGCCCGGACCGCGTCCAGGACCTTCTCCCGGGCGCTCGGCCGTCGCCGCGCGCTCGGGAGCTCGATCTCGGACACCGCCCGATCATGTCACCCGGCGCCCCCGCCGGGTGACATGATCGGGCGG
>NZ_JAAALN010000434.1 GCF_009906795.1 Kineococcus siccus | reverse complement strand
GCCCTGAACTGCCGGTGCCGAGCCATGCGGCCACACCCGACGTGCTCGAGCAGGCCCTGGACGCCTCCCGGTTGTCGCTGCCGGGACGGGAGTACCTGCTGTTCACCGGTTCCCTGCACGCCGCCCTCGGCATGGGGCACCAGGTCACCGACGACTGGTTCGACCCGCAGTCACCCAACCTGTCGTGGCCGGCGGACCGCTCCTGGTGCCTGGCCACCGAGATCGACTTCGACTCCACCCTCGTCGCCGGCCCGGTCGACCTGATCGACGCCGTCCTGGCCGCGCCGGCGCTCGAGGCGTGGCCCGTGCACGAGGACGACGACCTGTCCGCCTTCGCTGATCACCTCAACACCTGACCTCGAAGGTAGCCACGCACGCGCAGACTGACCCTGCGGACGAACAGCAGCTGCAACCGGCCCCGCACAGCGCGACCGCGCCCACCGCTGCCTGGCTGTCCACGCTCGAGGCGCCCGGCCCCGGCGCCCCGCACGGCTTCTCCGCCGCCGCCCGCCTGCTGCACCCCGCCACCGACGCCGACCTCGACCCCGTCGGCTGGGCCGACGTCGCCGCCGTCACCGGCCACCCGCTGAACCCCGACAGCACCTTCGACGACATCGCCGGCACCGTGCACACCCGCCGCACCACCCGCAACGACTGGCCCGGCGGCCCACCCGCCCTCGGCGAACTGGGCGACACCGGGTGGGACGCC
>NZ_JAAALN010000433.1 GCF_009906795.1 Kineococcus siccus | reverse complement strand
GTCCGCCCCCTCCTCCGCGGCCGCCCTCGCGACGGCCGCCGCGGAGGAGGGGGCGGACGTCCTGCTCCTGGACGCCGACCCGCTCTCCGGTGGCCTCGACCTCGTGCTCGGCGCCGACGAGCTGCCCGGCCTGCGCTGGGCCGACCTGGCGGGCGTCTCGGGCCGGCTGCGGCCCGACGTGCTGCGGGCCACCGTCTCGGTCGCCCAGGGCCTGCAGCTGCTCGCGGGCGACCGCCGCCGCGGTGGGGCGCCCGGCCCGGCCGCGCTGGAGTCGGTGCTGACCGCCGCGCAGCGGCTGCACGACCTCGTCGTCGTGGACCTCCCGCGGCGCGACCCCGCGGCGCTCGCGACGGTCCTGCCGCACTGCGACGAGGTGCTCCTCGTCGTGCCCGCGACCTACCGTGCCGCGGCCGCGGCCTGCTGCGTCCTGGACAGCGTGCGCCCCGCGCTGCGGAGCCCGCAGACCGTGCGCCTGCTCGTGCGCGACGTCGGCGCCGACGTCGCGGCCGAGACCGTCGCGGACCTCGTGGGCGCGCGCCTCGCGGGGAGCCTGCGCACCGACCGCGACCTCGACGCGGCCCTCGAGCGCGGGGAGGGCCTGCCGCGCGGGCGGCGCACCCCGCTGCGCGCCTTCGCCCTGCGCTGGGCCGCCGAGGCGGTGCACCGCCACGGTGCGGTGCTGGCCGGGGTGACGTCCTGAGCCGCGGTCCGGGGGCGGGTGGGGC
>NZ_JAAALN010000432.1 GCF_009906795.1 Kineococcus siccus | reverse complement strand
GCGCCGAACCCGCCAGTAGCACAAGTGCTATCCTGTCGCCATGATGACCGTCGGGCTTCGTGAACTCCGCCAACAAGCCTCCGACCTCGTCCGTCGCGTCGAGGCCGGGGAAGAAGTCACCATCACGGTCGCCGGCCGGGCCAGTGCCCGCCTGGTCCCGGCGAACACACGCTCCTGGCGCACCTGGTCCGACGTCGAAGAGCTGTTCTCCGGCCCGGGCGACCCGACCTGGGAGCAGGACCGCGAGTTGATCGACACCGAGATCACCGATCCGTGGGCGCGGCAGTGAGGGCCGTCCTGGACACCAGCGTCGTCATCGCCACCGACATCGGCCCACTGCCCGGCGAACTGGCCATCAGCACGGCGACCCTGGCCGAGCTGCACTTCGGCGTGCTCGTGACCACCGACACCACAGTCCGCGCCGAACGCCTGCGGCGGCTGTCCATCCTGCAGCGACGCTTCGACGCGCTGCCGCTGGACGAGGCCGTCGCCGCGAGCTACGGCCAGCTGGCCGCAGCAGTCGTCGCTGCCGGCCGCCAACCGCGGGCTCGGACGATGGACCTCCTCATCGCGGCCACCGCACACGCCCACGACGCCCGCCTCTACACCCGCAACGCGGCCGATCTGAAGGGCGCTGACCACCTCCTGGACGTGGTCACCATCTGAGTCTCCACATGCAGCCGGGCGGCGGGGATCTCGCGGTCATGACACCGTCCGCGCGCGGTCACGGCTGACCGACATTCTTGCGGTCGTGCCGAT
>NZ_JAAALN010000431.1 GCF_009906795.1 Kineococcus siccus | reverse complement strand
GAGCGAGGTCACCGGCACGGTGCCGCCCCCCGCCACGTCCGTCGGGCTGGGCAGGTACCAGACCAGCCGCGGCTGCGCCCCGAGCGTGCGCAGCGCCAGCGCCGCGTTGCCGTCCTCGTCGACCCGGTCGTTGGTCAGCAGGGCCTCCTGCCCCAGCACCGTCACGGTGCCGGCGGTGCCGGCGCCCGCCGCGGCCCGTGCGTAGGAGCCGCCGTAGCAGACCGTCGCCGTCGCACCCGTCTCGACGGCCGGCGCGTACAGGCTGCCGCCCGCGAGCGCGGGACCCGCGGCGGCCGGGTCGGGGGCGTCGCAGCGCGGTTCCCGGACGTCGGCGGGGTCGACGCCCGCGACGCGCAGCGGCAGCTGCAGGGCGTCGAGCACGACCGCGTCGGGGGCCAGCAGCACGAGGTCCGTGCCCCCGGCGACGAGGCGGCCGACCTCGCGCAGCCGGTCGGGGTCGAGCAGGTCGGGTCCGGTGACGAGCAGCGTGGTGGTCGCGGCGCCCCGCTCGCGCACGGCCCGGCCGGCGGCGGCGAAGGTGCGGACCTCCTGCACCTCGACGCCCTCCGCCCGCAGCACCTGGGCGAGCGCGCGGCTGCCGCCGGGAGCCACCGACGTGGGGGCCAGGTCGTCGCGCGTGGTGCGGGGGGCCGTCAGCGCCAGCAGCAGCCCGAGCGCCACGACCAGGGCCAGCGGGACGACGACGACGCGGCTACGCCGCCAGCGGGCCCGCAGCCGCCCACCCCCGGCCCCCCCGGCGG
>NZ_JAAALN010000430.1 GCF_009906795.1 Kineococcus siccus | reverse complement strand
GTTCACGCCGTTGATCCCGATGGTGACCTGGCCCTCGGCGGCGCCCGGCGCGCCCGCCGAGGGCCAGGTCACCATCGGGATCAACGGCGTGAACGGCGCGGGCGGCAAGCCCAGCCAGTCGATCGTCATCCTCATCGCGATGACGGTCCTGTCCGTGGCCCCCGCCCTGCTGCTGCTGACGACCTGCTTCACCAAGATCATCATCGTGCTGGGCCTGACCCGCAACGCGCTGGGCCTCATGAGCACCCCGCCCAACCAGGTGCTCGCGGGTCTGGCGCTGTTCCTGACGATGTTCGTCATGGCCCCGACGCTCGGGACCATGAACGACGTGGCGGTCCAGCCCTACCTCAAGGGCGAGAAGACGGCCACGGTCGCCTTCACCGACGGCTCCGCCCCGCTGAAGGAGTTCATGCTCGAGCAGACCCGCGGCGAGGAGCTGGCCCTCATGACGCAGGCCGCCAAGCGCGACCTGCCCGAGGACCGGGCGGACGTGCCGCTGACGACCCTGGTGCCGGCGTTCGCGCTGTCGGAGCTGCGGTCGGCCTTCATCATCGGGTTCGTCATCTTCATCCCCTTCCTCGTGATCGACATCGTCGTCTCCGCGGCGCTGATGTCCCTCGGCATGATGATGCTGCCGCCCGTGACCATCGCGCTGCCGTTCAAGATGCTGCTCTTCGTCATGGTGGACGGCTGGGGACTCATCGTGAAGGCGCTCGTCTCCAGCTACACCGGCTGACCCGGACGCGACGCCCGCCACCCGCC
>NZ_JAAALN010000042.1 GCF_009906795.1 Kineococcus siccus | reverse complement strand
GGGCAGTTCCCCGACGAGCTGTCCTCGGGCGAGAGCCAGGTGTTCGCCCTGGCCTGCGCGACGATGCGCCCCGCGCGCCCGTGCCGCCGCCCGCCCGTGCCGGCGACGGCCCCGGGAGCCCGGGGTCAGCGCCCCACGGTCGACTCGCGCACCACCAGGCGCGTGGGCAGCGTGGTGGTGCCCGCGCCGGGCCGGCCCGCGACCGCGTCGAGGACGAGCTGCCCGGCGCGGCGGCCGAGGGCCTCGAGGCCGAGGGCGACGGTGGTCAGCGGGGGCCGGGAGGCCAGGGCGATGACGTCCCAGTCGTCGAAGCCCACGACGGCCACGTCGTCGGGGACGCGGCGCCCGGCGTCGCGCAGCCCGTCGCACACGCCGCGGGCGATCTGGTCGCTGCCGCAGGTGATCCCGTCCACGTCGGGGTGGCGGCGCAGCAGGATCTCCGCGGCCGTGCGGCCCCAGCGCTCGCTCCACTCCCCGTGCAGCGGCGGGGCGAGGAGGGCGTCGCCCGCGGTCGCGGTGGCGGCCTCGTGCCGCACCCGGGCGGCGTGGTGGTCCTCGGGCCCGGTGACGTGGGCGAGGCGCGTGCGCCCGAGGTCGAGCAGGTGGCGGACCGCGCTGTGCGCCCCGCCCGCCTGGTCGACCACGAGCGAGGTGTCGTCGGGCGACTGCGACGGCGTGAACGCGTAGACGACGGGCACGTGGGAGGGGGCGGCGACCGGGGGCCGCGGGTCGGTGCGGCGGCCGGTGACGATGATGCCGTCGACGCGGCGGGCCAGCAGGGTCCGCAGGTAGTGCTGCTCGCGCACGGGGTCGTCGCGGCTGTCGCAGAGCAGGACGACCATCTCGCCGGCGCCCAGGGCGTTCTCCGCGCCGAGCATGACGGGGATGGAGAACCGGCCGAAGCTGTCGGTCGTGATGAGCCCGACGGTGTAGCTGCGGCCCGAGGACAGGCCGCGGCCCAGGGAGTCCGGGGTGAAGCCGAGCTGCTCGGCGGCCCGGCGCACGCGTTCGCGCGTCTCGGCGCGCAGCTGCCCCGTGCCGTTCAGCGCCTTCGACGCCGTACCGGGGGCCACCCCCGCGAGCGCGGCCACGTCGACGATCCGCGCCGGAACGCCGATTTCCGTCATGTGCCGCCCCCTCGTCGCGAGGGCGTCATGGTAGCGGCCCGCCGGGACCCCGCCCAGCAGCGTGCGGGACGACCTCGGACGCGTTCGGGGCCTTGACGCTGTCGTGCAGCGGCCCTACGGTCAGCGCAGAAAACGTGTTCCGTCAGTTCCGCGACGGACGCCGTCGCCCGTGACTCGATGGAGAGCCCGATGACCACCACCACCTCGGCCGGGCGCACGGCCGTCGCCCCCGCCGCCCCCTCGCCGGGCGCGGCCGTCGCGCTGCGCCCCGTTCCCCTCGGGGCCGCCCGCATCGCCGGCGGGTTCTGGGCCGAGCGGCAGGAGGCCAACCGCCGCCAGGCGATCCGCACGGGGTACGAGAAGCTCGAGACCGCCGGGAACCTGCAGAACTTCCGCATCGCCGCGGGCACCGCGACCGGTGAACCGCGCGGCCCGATCTTCATGGACTCCGACGTCTACAAGTGGCTCGAGGCGGCCGCCTGGGAGTACGCCCGCGAACCCGACGAGGAGGTCCTCGGCTGGATCCGCGCGGTGACCGAGGTGGTCGCCGCGGCGCAGGCCGACGACGGCTACCTCGACTCCGTGCAGCAGGTCCGCGGTCAGGGCGCGCGGTACACCGACCTGCCGTGGAGCCACGAGCACTACTGCGCGGGCCACCTCTTCCAGGCGGCCGTCGCGACGTCGCGCGGCACGGGGGACACGGGTCTGCTGGACGTCGCCGTCAAGCTCGCCGACCACCTCGTCGCCACCTTCGGCGAGGGCCGCACGGTCGACGTCGACGGCCACCCCGTCGTCGAGATGGGCCTCGTCGAGCTGTACCGCGAGACGGGCACGCAGGCCTACCTCGACCTCGCGCGCTGGTTCGTGGACGCCCGCGGCCACGGGATCGTCGAGGGCCACGGCAAGGCCCCGACCTACTTCTCCGACCGGGTCCCGGTGCGGGAGCAGACGACCGTCGAGGGTCACTCCGTTCGCGCCGTCTACCTCACCGCGGGTGCGGCCGACGTGGCCGCCGAGACGGGCGACGCGGAGCTGCTCGCGGCCCTGACCACCCAGTGGGAGGGCATGCTCGCCACGAAGACCTACGTCACGGGCGGCATCGGGGCCCGCTGGGACATGGAGCAGTTCGGCGACCACCACGAGCTCGGCCCGGACCGCGCCTACGCCGAGACCTGCGCCGCCATCGGCAGCGTGCAGTGGACGTGGCGGATGCTGCTGGCCACGGGCGAGGCGCGCTACGCCGACCTCGTCGAGCGCACGCTCTACAACGCCTTCCTGCCCGGCGTCTCCCTCGCGGGGGCGGAGTACTTCTACGTCAACGCGCTGCAGCTGCGGCACGGGGCCCACCCCGACGAGGAGCGCAGCGTCGCGAACGGCCGGCGGCCCTGGTTCGACTGCGCCTGCTGCCCGCCGAACATCATGCGGACGCTCGCGAGCCTCGACGCCTACCTCGCGACGAGTTCCGGCGCGGGCGTCCAGCTGCACCAGTTCGCGACGGGGACGGTCCGCGCCGACGTCGCGGGCGGTGTCGGGTTCGACGTCACGACCGACTACCCCTGGGACGGGACCGTCCGCCTGGAGGTGACCGCGCCGGGGACGCAGGAGTGGGAGCTGGCCGTGCGCGTCCCCGCGTGGGCCGAGGGCGCCACGGCCACGGTCGCGGGGTCGCCCGTCCCCGTGAGCGCGGGGGAGTACCTGCGCGTCGCGCGGCGCTGGGCCGCGGGCGACGTCCTGGAGCTGGTCCTGCCGATGCCGGTGCGCGTGGTCGAGGCCGACCCCCGCGTCGACGCCGTCCGCGGGGCCGTCGTCGTCGAGCGCGGCCCGCTCGTCTACTGCGTCGAGCAGCCGGACCTGCCCGCGGACCTGCCCGCCGACGACGTCCGGGTGCGCGTCGCCGAGCTGCGGACCGCGGCGGCCGAGCACCGCCCCGACCTGCTCGGCGGGGTCACCGTCCTGCGGCTCCCGGTCCGCCGCGCCGCGGGCGCCGCCACCGGACCGCTCTACCGGCCGGCGGGCGACGAACCGCCCGTGGCCTCCACCGGCGCGGCCGAACCGGTCGACGCCGTCCCCTACTACGCGTGGGCCAACCGCGAGCTGGGCGCCATGCGCGTCTGGCTCCCGCGCGCCTGACGCGAGGAGAGAACGGAGCACGCGATGGAGCTGCGCCGCAGGAACGTCCTGGCCCTCGGAGGCCTGGCGGGGCTGGCCGCCCTGCTGCCCTCCTGCGCCTCCACCCTCCCGGAGGCCGACGTCACGGCCGCCGGCTTCGGCGAGGACGCCGAGGGCACGGTGCGGCTGTGGTGCCGCGCCGCGACCGTCGTCGGCGTCCGGCAGGTGGTGGACGCCTTCAACGCCAGCCAGTCCCGCGTCACCGTCGAGGTGACGCCGGTCCTGGACGGCCAGTACGTGACCAAGCTGGCGACGGCGATCCGCGGCGGGAACGTCCCGGACATCGTCGACATCGACGACATCAACTCGATGCTGTTCATCTACCGGGACTCCTTCACGGACCTCACCCCGCTCGTCGACGCCCTGCCGTTCCGCGACGCGCTCAGTCCCGGGCACCTGGGCCTGGCCACGCGGGCGGAGCGCGTGTACGGCGTCCCCTACATCGCCGACAACTCGATGCTCTTCTACAACCGGGAGCTGTTCGAGCGCGCCGGGCTGGACCCGGCGCAGTCCACGCAGGACTTCGAGGGCCTGCTCGACGCGGCCCGCGCGATCCACGGCCTGGGCGGGGGCACCTACGGCTGGAGCCTGGACGCCAACTCCTCCGGCATCCTCGGCTTCGTCGTCCAGCCGCACCTGTGGGCGGCGGACGCCCCCAACATCGTCGGCGAGGTGGGCGCGCAGCGCGGGTCGATCGCCGACAACGAACCGCTCCGGCAGACGTTCCAGCTCTACCAGACCCTCTGGAAGGAGGGCATCATGCCGCAGGCCAACTTCTCCGGTGACGGCTCCCGCTGGGGCACCGACTTCCGTGAGGGGACGGTGGGGCTGTTCCCCGGGAACTACTCGGTGGCCGTCCTGACGGCGAGCGAGGAGGTGCAGGCCAAGACCGGAGTCGTCCTGCTCCCCGGCCCCGACGGGGGGCGCGCCTTCTTCGACGGCGGGGACAACCTCTGCATCCCGCGCGGGGCCCCCAACGCCTCGGGTGCCTGGCAGTTCGCACGGTTCGCGCTCGAGCTGGAGCAGCAGGTCAACCTGCCCGCGGGCGGCTACATCCCCGTGCGCTCGGACGCGGCGACCCCCGAGTACCGCAGCGAGTTCCCGCTCGCGGTGGCGCCGCTGGAGGACATCGAGGCGGGCTACGCTCCCGTGACGCTGGCCTACAACCTGCTGTTCAACCAGGCCGACTCGCCGTTCATCGCGGCGTTCCGCCGGGCGGTGTTCGACGGCGACCTGGACGGGGCGCTGACGGCCGGCCAGGAGGACTTCGACCGGATCCTCGAGCAGGCGCAGCTGTGAGCGCCGTCGCGGACCGGCCCGTCGCCGCACGCCGCGGGGGCTCGGTCAGCCCCACGGGCCACTCGCTCACGCACCCGCCCCGCCAGGGGCTGCTCCTGGTGCTGCCGGCGCTCGTGTTCGTCGCCGTCTTCGTGCTGGCGCCGCTCGTCTTCGCCGTCTACATGTCGCTGACCAACTGGCCCCTCATCGGGTCCTACCGGTTCACCGGGTTCGACAACTACGTCGGTGTGGCGCAGGACCCGGTGTTCTGGAAGTCCGTGGGCTACACGGTCCTGTACACGGCGATCGTCACCCTGCCGATCCTCGTGCTGGGCTACGTCCTCGCGGTCGTCGTGCGCTCGAACCGGCGGGGCTCGACGTTCTTCCGCACGGTTTTCTTCCTGCCCTACGTCATCGGCCTCACCACGCTGAGCTTCCTCATGGTCCTGGAGGCCCAGCCCGGGTCGGGCGCGGTCAACATCGTCCTGAAGGCGCTCGGCCTCACCGACGGCACCACCGCGTGGCTGGCCGACGGCCCGCTGGCCACGGGGCTCATCATCGTCATGATCGTCTGGGCCGTGTCGGGTCTCACCATGGTGCTCCTCATGGGCGGCATGCAGGGGATCCCCCGCGACGTCTACGAGTCGGCCGAGATCGACGGTGCGTCCTGGTGGCAGCGGGAGCGGCGCATCACCATCCCGCTCCTGCGGCCGACCATCGCCATCAGCCTCGTCATCAGCGTCATCGGCTCGCTGCTCGCGTTCACGCAGTTCTACGTCCTGACCCGCGGTGGGCCGGGGACGGACACCCAGACCGTCGTCATGTACATCTACCAGCGCGGTTTCGTGCAGCTGCAGCTCGGGGCGGCGTCCGCCCTGTCGATCGTGCTCGTGGTCGTCATCGGCCTCGTGACCGCGGTGCAGTTCCGGCTCCTGCGCGAGAAGGACTGAGGCCCCCGTGACCACGACCGACCCGGCGGCCTCGGCGGCCACCGTCCCGGCCCGACCGGCCCCGCCCTCGCGGCGCACCCCGCACGTGGGGTCCCGCGGCGGCGCGCGCGCGGAGAGCCGCACCAAGGTGACCCTGTACGTCGTGGGCGGCACGCTCGCGACGATCGTGTTCCTCGTCCCGCTGCTGTGGTCGGTGCTGCGCTCGTTCCAGACCAACGACGCGATCGTCGCCACGACGCCGACGCTGGCGGCGCTGCGGCAGTTCACGACGGAGAACTTCTCGGCCCTGTTCACCGGCGACGCCGACATCGTCCGCGCCGTCGGCAACAGCCTCGTCGTCTCCGTGGGCACCGCCGTGCTGACGGCGGTCCTGGCGACCCTCGCCGGGTACGGCTTCGGACGGTTCTCCTTCCGCGGCGGGACCGTCCTGTTCGGGCTGATCGTCGTGACGATGATGGTCCCCTTCCAGGCGATCATCACCCCGCTGTACCTGCAGATGAACGCCATGGGCCTGACCGACTCCCGGCTCGGCCTGGTGCTCTTCTACTCCACGGTGAACCTGCCGTTCGGCGTCTTCGTCATGCGCAACGCGTTCGAGTCGATCCCCTCGGAGATCGAGGACTCGGCGCGCGTGGACGGCGCCGGCACCCTGCGCTCCCTCGTCTCGGTGCTGCGGCCGCTGCTGGTCCCGGGCATCGCCACGACGGCGCTGTACGCCTTCCTGGCGTCGTGGACGGAGTTCCTCGGGGCCCTGACGTTCCTCACCGACGACCGGCTCTACACGCTGCCGCTGTCGCTGGTGAACCTGCAGGCCGGCGCCTACGGCGCCGTGAACTTCGGCTACCTGGTGGCCGGGGCCGTGGTCGCGATGGTGCCCTGCGTGATCCTCTACGTCGCGCTCCAGCGCTTCTACGTCGCCGGCCTCGCCTCCGGGGCCGTCAAGGGCTGACCGCGGGAGCGCGGGGGCGGGCCCACCGGTGCACCCGGGGGTCCGCCCCCGTCGTCCCGTCGGTCCGGCCGGGAGGCGGGCGCGGTCGCCGCGGGGGCGGTAGCGTCGCGCCCGTGCCCTACTTCGTCGCCACGTACGCCTACACCGCGGACTCCGAGACCCGGACCGCGGTCCGCCCCACGCACCGCGACTGGCTCGGGGAACTGGGGGACCAGCTCGTGATCTCCGGCCCGACCGATGCCGACGGTGCCGTCCTCGTGTTCGAGGCCGAAGACGCCGACGCCGTGCGGCGCACCCTGGCCGAGGACCCGTTCGCGGTGCACGGCGGGATCATCGCCGAGACCACGGTGGTCGGCTGGACGCCCGTGTCCGGACGGCTGCACGGGGAGTTCGAGCTCTCCACGACCTGAGCCCGCGCGAGGGGTGGGCGGCGCCCCCGGGGGAGCACCACCCACCGGCCCGTCAGCGCCGTCGGCCGCCCGGGTGTCGACGTCGGCCGGGCCGGACGCCGCCCCGGCCGGGACCTGCTGCGGGAGCTGCGGTCCCGGGCCGGCCCCACCCCGGTCCGGAACCGCACCCTCAGTCCTGCGCGACGAAGGCCCGCGCGTCCACCCGCACGACCTGCCCCAGGCCCCGCTGCTGCAGGAACCCGCCCGCGACGCTCCACGCCGTGGAGTGCAGCGCGCCGTCGGCCCAGCGCAGACCGAGCGGCATGGTGACCTGCGCGACCGAGCGCGCGCCGTCGGGGGCGACGCGGACGATCCGGCCCACGGTGCTGACGTCGAAACCGGGTTCGGGAGCTCCCGCGGGGGCGCCCTCGAGCAGCTCCGAGACGTACACCGCGCCGTCGTCCCCGGCGGCCACCCCCGTGGGACCGTCTAGGCCGGTGATGGTGCGGCGCAGCGCACCGGTGCGCGCGTCGAGGACGTAGACGCGCCCCTCGCCGGCGACCTCGCCCGTCAGCGCGGAGACGAGCAGGGTGCCGTCGGGCCCGAACGCCAGGCCCGTGGGCACCGAGTCGCACCCCGTGTGCTCCGGGTCGTTGTTCGGCACCCCCGCGCAGGCGCCCGAGGTCACGACGGGCGGGGCGAAGAACGTGCTGACCGCCCCGTCGCGGTCGACCGCGAGCACGGCGTTGGCGCCCGCGTCGGCCACGTAGGCGAACCGCTCGTGGCCGCCCCGCCCGCCGAGCACGGCGAAGGGGTTGCTCAGGGCGTCCAGCGGTGCCCCGTCGTCACCGAACTGCCGCTGGCCGTCGGGGTTCTCGGCCAGCTCGTACGCCCCGAGGTCGGCCAGCGGCCGCGGGGGGCTGCCGGGCGAGGAGACGAACAGGGTGGAACCGCCCGGGCCCTCGCCCTCGCCGGTCACGGTGAGCAGGCGGCTCGGGGTCCGGTCGACGCCTGCGGGCCCCGAGAAGCCGCTCGCCCGCACCACGGGCCCGCTGCCCCCGGGCACGAAGCCGCTGACCTCGCCGCTGCCGTTCTCGGCCGCGTAGAACTTCCCGTGGGCGTAGGACAGCCCGAACGGGTCGTCGAGCCCCTGCGCCAGGACGGTCACCGGCGCGGTGGCCGGGGATGTCGCTGTCGGCGGGGGGCCGGCCGCCGCCGGTGCCGCGGCGGTGACCCCCGCCACCGCCGCGAGCGTGATCGCGAGTGCTGATCGTCGAAGGTGCGTCATGACGCGCTCCTCTCCGCGCGGGGGCCTCCATCGGCTCCCGCTGGGGGCCGGAGGTTACTGCGGACGGGTGACGTCCCACCAGGGCTCCGGCTGAACGTCGACCGTGAGTGACCTGAAGGTCACGACTCGCGGTCACCGGCCCGGCGTTGCTCCTGCGCCGCCGCGGCGTAGAGCTGCCGGACGACGTCGGCGACGTCGGGTTCCTCGACCGACAGGTCCCGCACGTCGGCGACGGCCGCGACCCGCGCGAGGACCTCGGCTGCGGTGGTCCGCTCGGGGGAGAACGCCAGCCGCTGCCGCAGCCCGTCGCCCTCGACCGCGAGCACCGTGGCCCCCTCGACGTGCAGCGGCGGGCCGGGCGCGGCCAGGTCGACGACGAGGACGCGCTGCGCCCCGACCCGCCGCGCGAGCCCCGGCAGGTCGCCGTCGTAGGCCAGGCGCCCTCCGTCCACCACGAGGACGCGGTCGCAGAGCCGCTGCACGTCGCCCATGTCGTGCGTCGTGAGGAGCAGCGTCGTGCCGTGCTCCTCCCGCTCCGAGCGCAGGAACCGCCGCAGCCGCTCGCTGGCCAGCACGTCGAGGCCGATGGTCGGCTCGTCGAGCAGCAGCACCCCGGGGGAGTGCAGCAGCGCGGCCGCGACCTCGCCGCGCATGCGCTGCCCGAGGGACAGCTGCCGCACGGGGGTGGTCAGGAACCCGCCGAGGTCGAGGCGGTCGACGAGGTCGGCCAGCCGCGGCTCCCACGCCGGCCGGGGCAGCCGGTGGATCGCGGCCAGCAGGCGGAACGACTCCGCGAGCGGAAGGTCCCACCACAGCTGACTCCGCTGGCCGAACACGACGCCGATGCGCCGGGCCAGCTCCCGCCGCTGCCGCGACGGTTCCAGCCCGCACGTGCGCACGGTGCCCGACGTCGGGACCAGGACGCCGGTCAGGAGCTTGACCGTCGTCGACTTGCCGGCGCCGTTCGCGCCGATGAACCCGACCGCCTCCCCCGCGCGCACCTGCAGGGAGAGCCCGTCGACCGCGCGCACCACGCGGCGCTCGCGCCGGAACCGGCCGACGGGCCGGCGCACCACGTAGTCGCGCACGAGGTCCCGCACTTCGAGGACCACCTCCGGGGAGGTCCGCCGCGTCACGACCCCGCCCCCGTGTAGTAACGGACGCCCGCGCGCCACGCGAGCCCCGCGACGCCCGCGACGACGAGGGCGGCCGCGGGCGAGCACCACCCGAGCCACGACGGGGACCCCGCCGGCCCCGGCAGCCCCAGCAGGGTGAGCACCGGCAGGTACGCCACGAACGTCGCGGGCACCACGTACGTGAACGCCCACCGCAGCGGGTCGGGGAACACGCTCGCGGGGTAGGAGGCGGCGTTGGAACCCCCGTAGGTGATGGAGTTCACGGCCTCCGCGCCCTCGACGAGCCAGAACTGCAGCGCGCCGGCGAGCACGAACACCGCGGCGAACACCGCCGTCCCCCCGACCGTGGCGGTCACGAGCAGCGCTGCCGTCCGCAGGTCCGCCGGGGCGTCCGTGCGCGGCAGGGCGACGACGAGGACGGCGAGGGCCACGCCCACGCGGCCCAGCCGCTTCAGGGACACCTCGGAGGTGGCGAGCTGGCCGAGCAGCGACGCCGGTCGCAGCAGGAACGCGTCGAGCGTCCCCGCGCGCAGGTGCCGCGGGAGGCGGTCCAGGTGCCCGACGGCGAGGTCGGCCAGGGCGAACGTGAGGTTCGCCAGCGCGAACACCAGGGCGGCCTGCCACACGTCCAGCCCGCCGAGGGTGTCGACCCGGCTGAAGACGACGTAGACGACGGCGAACTCGCTCACCCCCACCGCGACGTTGGCCACGACGTCGGAGGCGAAGGACACCCGGTAGGAGAACTGCGCCCGCACCCGCGAGGCGAGGACGGCGCGGTACGGCGACGGCTCACCCACCCTGGACCACCAGCCGGCGCGACCCGCGGGCGAGGACGACGCGGCCGAGCAGCAGGACGGCACCGAGCCACGCGACCTGCGTCGCGAGCACCCGCAGCGCCTCCGCCCCCGCGACCCGGCCCGTGAGCACGTCGACGGGCGCCTGCAGCATCGAGGGGAACGGCGTGGCCGCCGCGAGCACGGCGAGCCACGGCGGGAACCAGCCCACGGGCACGGACAGCCCCGTCAGCACGGTCGCCACGACGGTGTACAGCGTGGTCAGGCCGCGGACGTCGGTCAGCCAGAACGCCGAGAGGTTCACGAGGTGGCGGCAGCCGAAGGAGATCGACACCCCCAGCGCCAGCGCGACGACCGCGAGGAGGTAGCCGTCGACGCGCCCCGGCAGCGCCAGGCCCGTCGTCAGGGCCCCGACCGCGAGCGGCGGGAGGCCCCGGGGCAGCACCGTGTAGGCCGCGCGGCCGAGGTCGTCGGCCCAGGCCGCGAGCTGCAGGTCCACCGGGCGCGCCAGGTCCACCGCGACGTCGCCCGTCCGGACCCGCTGCGCGAGCTCGTCGTCGGCGAAGACGGCGACGGGGGCGAGCAGCGCCTGGGTGACCCACGCGAACGTGGCCGCCTGCGCGGCGCCGTACCCGGAGACGCTCCCGCCCGCGGCGGCCACGGTGCCGACCAGGACGGCTGCCTTGACGGCACCGAACACCGTGTTCGTCAGCGCTCCCGCCGCCGTCGCCGCGCGGTAGGTCGAGAACCGCCGGAACCCCGCGACGAGGAGCGCGGGGTAGGGGGTGGGCACGGTCGTCGAGCCTACGCCGCGCCGGGCGTCCCGTCGTTGACACCGCCTCCCGGCCTCGGGAGACTCCTCATCGAAGCGCTTCGACGGCGAAGCGCCCGGTCCAGGAGGCGACATGTCCCAGCGCTCGGCCCCGTTCGCCCCCGGGCGGCTGCTGTTCGGCGGCGACTACAACCCCGAGCAGTGGCCCCGCGAGGTCTGGGACGAGGACGTGCGGCTGATGCGCGCGGCCGGGACGACGACCGCCACCGTCGGCGTGTTCTCGTGGTCGGTGCTCGAACCGCGGCCGGGCGAGTTCACCTTCGACTGGCTGGACGAGGTGTTCGACCTGTTGCACCGCAACGGCATCGGTGTCGTCCTCGCGACACCGACCGCCTCGCCGCCACCGTGGTTCTCCTCGGCCCACCCCGACGCCCTGCCCGTCGAGGCGGACGGCACCCGCAAGGTCCACGGCTCGCGCGACACCTACTGCCACTCCGCCCCGGCCTACCGCGCGGCGTGCGTGCGGATCGCGACGGCCTTGGCCGAGCGCTACGGCAGGCACCCTGCGCTGCAGGCCTGGCACCTGCACAACGAGTACGGGACGCTCTGCTGGTGCGACCACGTCGCCGCCGCCTTCCGCGACTGGCTGCGCGAGCGCTACGGCACGCTCGAGGCGCTGAACGACGCGTGGTGGACGGCGTTCTGGAGCCAGCGGTGCTCGACGTGGGAGGAGGTGCTGCCGCCCCGCGCCACCCAGTACCTGCACAACCCGACGCAGGCCGTCGACTTCCGGCGCTTCAGCTCCGACGCCATGCTCGAGAGGCTGCGCGAGCAGCGCGAGGCCGTCCGCGCGGCCGGTTCGACGGCACCCGTCACCACGAACTTCATGCTGCCCACCTGGAACCACCTCGAGCAGTGGAGCTGGGCGGCGGAGCAGGACGTCGTCTCCCTCGACCACTACCTCGACGACACCGGCCCCGATGGAGAGGCCTTCGTCGCCTACGCCGGTGACCTCGCCCGGTCGTGGGCCGGTGGAGGTCCCTGGTTGCTCATGGAGCAGTCGCCCACGTCCGTCCCGCTGCGGGGGCGCCGGGCCACCCGCCGACCGGGGGAGTTCACCCGGCACTCGCTGTCCTACGTGGCCCGAGGTGCGCAGGGGGCGATGTACTTCCAGTGGCGGGCCCCCTCGGCGGGCTCGGAGGCCTGGCACGGGGCCGTGCTCGACCACGCCGGCGCCGACACCCGCCTGTTCCGCGAGGCGTGCTCCCTCGGTGCGGCCCTGGGCCGCCTCGCCGAGGTCGCGGAACCGCCGGCCGAGGGGCGCACCGTGCTCGCGGAGGTCGCCGTGCTGTGGCACGCCGACGGCTGGTGGGCCCTGGAGCACCAGGTCCTGCCGAGCGACGCGATGACCTACCCCGAGGCCGTCCGCGACGTGCACCGCAGCCTCCACGGCGCTGGGATCGCGGTCGACTTCGCCCGCCCCGGCGCCGACCTGCGGGCCTACCGGCTGGTCGTCGTCCCCTCGATGTACGTCCTGGGCGACGCCGCCGTGCGCTCGCTGCAGGAGTTCGTGGAGGCGGGCGGCGTCCTCGTCGTCGGGTGCCTGACGGGGTACGCCGCGGAGGACCTGCACGTCGTCGGCGGCGGGTACCCGGGGCGGCTGCGCGACCTCCTGGGGGTCCGGGTGGACGAGCTGCACCCCCTGGCCGAGGAGGAACCCGTGGCCCTCTCCGGCGGGTCCCGCGGTCACGCGTGGTCCGAGCACGTCGAGCCGGGAGGCGCGGAGACCGTGCTCACCTACGAGAGCGGGTCGCTGGCCGGCGGACCGGCCGCCACGCGGGCGAGGAGCGGGGCCGGGACGGCGCACTACCTCTCGACCCGGCTGCGGGGCCCCGACCTGGACCGCTACCTCGCCGACCGCTGCGCCGAGGCGGGGGTCGAGCCCGTGCTGGGCCGCCGGCCCCCCGCCGGTGTCGAGGTCGTCCGCCGGCGCGGCGCCCGCACCGACTACCTGTTCGTCCTGAACCACGCGGCGACGCCCGTGCTGGTGACCGGTCCCGGCGAGGACCTCCTGAGCGGCCGCGCGAGCGGGGCCGGCCTCACCGTCGCCGGCGGCGACGTGGCCGTGCTGCGGCAGGCGCAGCGCGGCGCGGCCGACCCCTGGACGGTCGTGGCGGCCGACGAGGTGCCGGGGGCGCTCAGCCCAGCGACACCTCGGTGAGCACCACGTCGCCGTGCAGGCTGACGCGCAGGTCACGGCCGTCCCCGAGCGCGGGCAGCGCGACGTGCGTCGTCCCGGAGGCGTCGACCGCGGCGCGCCCGACGTCGATCCACGCTCCGGAGGAGCCGCGGACGGCGACGGCGACCTCGGCGGGGCCCCTGGGCGCCGTCGCGCTGCAGCGCAGGCGGTGCGCACCCCGCGTGGCGCACGCGGCGAACTCCAGGCGGCCGGGCGCACCGGGGTGCGCGGTGCGCACCGCCGCACCCTCCGTCCCGTCGCGGGGCACGAGGAGGACTCCGGTGGCCGCGTCGAACGCGGTCGCCGCGCCCAGCTCCCTCGGGGCCCGCGGGGTACCCTCCACCCCCAGCGGGAGCTCGTGGCGGACGTCCTCCGCGGAGGCGCCCACGAGCAGGTGGTAGGTCCCCGGGACGACGACGTCCCGCCCGGTGGCGACGTCGCGCACCGCGAGCGCGTCCAGCGGCACGGTGATCTCCGCGCGGGCGCTCGAGCCGGGTTCCACGCGGACTCGCGCGTGCCCGACGAGCCGGCGCCGGGGGAACTCCGGGCGCAGTCCGGGTGCGGTCGCGTAGACCTGCACCAGCTCCTCCGCGGCGCGCTCGCCCGGGTTGTCCAGCCCGACCCGGACGGTCACGTGCTCCGCCGCGCCGGTACCGCCGCGCTCGCTCGTCGCGGAGGTGTAGGTGACGGGCGAGTAGGTCAGGCCGTGCCCGAAGGGGAACAGCGGGTCGGCTCGCGACCACAGGTAGGTCGCCCGGCCGGTCTGCACGTCGTAGTCGAGGACGTCCGGCAGGTCGGCGTCGCCGCGGTACCACGTCTGCGCCAGTCGCCCGCGGGGTTCCACGTCCCCGAGGAGGACGTCGACCACCCCGGAACCCACCTCCTGACCCGCGTGGCAGGACCACACGACGGCGTCCACGTCGTCCACCAGGTCGCCCAGCGCGTAGGGGTAGGAGGACACGACGGCCAGGACGCACTCCGGCTGGACCTCGCGGACCGCGCGCACCAGGTCGGCGTCGCCCGGCGGCAGGTCGAGGGTCCGCCGGTCGCGCGTCTCCCGGCCGTGCAGGTGCGGGTCGTTGCCGACCACCGCGACGACCCGGTCGGCGGCGGCGGCCGCGGCGACGGCCGCCGCCGTCCCCGCGCGCAGGGTCCGCACCACGAAGCGCTCCGCCTCGTCGGCCTCCGCCACGAGGACGAGCGCCGCGGTGGTCGCGTCGACGTGCACCCAGTGCCCGGTCGCCAGCTGCCGCAACGACGTCGTCCCGTCGCCGCGGTCGACCAGGCGGAAGCTCTCCTGCACCGACCAGCCGCCGATGCGGGTCGCGTCCGCGCGCAGGCCCTCGCCCGCGCGGGTGACGAACAGGCCGTCGGACGCGGTGCGCAGCGAGACGGTCCCGCCACCGTGGTCGGTCACGTCGAACGACGCCTCAGGCCCCGCCGTGAGCCCGGTGGCCAGCAGCACCGCGTCGGGCGCGGTCCGGACGTAGCGTCCGGTGCTCAGCGCCCGCAGGGCCACGCGGTCGCTCCCGTCGGCGACGACGACCTCCGCCGCCCCCAGCACCTCCCGCAGGGCCTGCGCGACCGAGGTGGTCGCCGTGGGCGTCCCGCTGTACCAGTCGGTGAGCACGCGGTCGGCGAGCGCACCGACGACGGCGACCCGCCCCGTGCGGGGCAGTGGCAGCAGGCCGCGGCGGTTCTGCAGCACGACCACCCCGGCGCCCGCCGCCTCGCGGGCCAGGGCGACGTGCTCGGGGCGGCCCAGCTCCCCCGGTCCGGGGGCGTCCGGGTGCCCGGCGGCGTAGGGGTCGGCGTCGCCGTCGAACTCCCCCGTGCGCAGGCGCAGGGCGAGGACGCGCCGCGCGGCGGCGTCGACCTCCGCGCCGGTCAGGAGGCCGGCCTCGAGGGCGCCCGTGAGCGCGTCGAGGGTGACGGCGGAGTTCCGCTCGTCGTCGGTGAAGCTGTCCAGCCCGGCGCGCACCGCCGCGGCGTCCGCCGCGACCTGGTCGGGGAAGGTGCGCTCGGAGCGCACGAGGTTGCCCGGGGCGCCCGCGTCGCTCACCACGGCCAGGTCGTCGGAGTGCGCCACCCAGCTGCGCAGCTCCGAGCGCACGAGGGGGGAGACGTGCGCGGGCACGCCGTTGACCAGGTTGTAGGACAGCATCACGGCCCCGACCACCCCGGCCTGGACGGGGCCGCGGAACGCGGGGAGCTCGTACTCGTGCAGCACCCGTTCGCGCAGCTGCGAGGAGGTCGTGTCCCGGTCCGTCTCGTTGCTGTACCCCAGGAAGTGCTTGAGCGTCGGGACCGTCAGCCAGACCCGTTCGTGGTCGCCGCGCAGCCCCGTGGCGTAGGCCGTGGCGCACGCGGCCGTCACGTGGGGGTCCTCGCTGAAACCCTCCTCGTTGCGCCCCCACAGCGGGTGCCGCAACGGGTTCACCACGGGCGCCCAGACGTTGAGGCTGACGGAGGGGTCCTCGGCGTGCTTGGCCCGCACCTCGCGCCCGGTGGCGGTGCCGACCCGGCGCAGCAGGTCCGCGTCCCACGCCGCGGCGAGGCCGACGGGCTGCGGGAAGCACGTGGCCCGCCCCAGCCACGCGACCCCGTGCAGCGCCTCGGTCCCCGTGCGGAAGGGGGCGATCCCCAGGTGCTCGAACGCCGGGACGTGCTGGTGCAGCAGGGACAGCCGCTCCGCGGGGGTCAGCCTGCCCAGCAGGTCGTCGACGCGGTCGGTCAGCGACCGGCCGGGGTCGCGGAAGCACGGGGTCATCATCGATCCTCTCGAGCGTCGAAGCGCTTCGAGCGTAGCCGCCCCGACCGGTGTCCGCCACGACCGGATCGTGACCGGGCGCCGCGGTGGAGGTGGTTGTCAACGGGTGGGCGCACGCCTAGGGTGGCGCAAATCGAATCGCTTCGACACAGGGTGCCGACGGGCCCGGCCGACGACGGCCGGACCACGCGCCCCGCAGGTGTCGGACGAAGGTCCCGCACGAAGGAGTGGTGGAGACGATGGACGACGGCACACGCATGACGCGCCGATCGCTGCTGGGCCTGGTGGGCACCGGGGTGGTGGCGATCGGCCTGCCCGCGGGGCTGAGCAGCTGCTCCAGCGGGCAGGCCGCGGCCCCTCCGCCGACCGGCGCGCTGTCCTCGGCGGAACTGGCGAAGGTGATCCCCAGCTACCTGCCGCGAGAGGTCGTCCCGCCGGACATCCCGAGCGTCGACGGGTCCACCCCCGGGTTCACCACGATGCCGGCCGAGCTGGTGACGTCCGTGCCCACGCCCCCGGGCAGCGGTGGGAAGTACACCGCCATGTCGCCCGCGTGGTGGGCGGTTCCGCCGGGGCTGGCGAAGAACTCCTACTACCAGGCCGTCAACGAGGCCCTCGGCACCACCATCGACTTCCAGGTCTCCGACGGCAGCGCCTACGCCGACAAGCTGCAGGCCGTCCTGGCGTCGCCCAAGGACGTGCCGGACTGGGTCGTGATGCCCAGCTGGAACATCCCGACGCGGTTCCAGCAGGGCGTCGGCGCGCTGTTCACCGACCTCACCGACCACCTCGCCGGGGACAAGGTCAAGAAGTACCCGAACCTCGCCGCCCTCCCGAGCGAGGCCTGGAAGTTCTGCGTCTTCAACGGCCGGCTGTACGCCCTGCCCTTCCCGGGCGGCTCGCTGAACGCCGCGATCTTCTACCGCAAGGACCTCTTCGACTCCCTCGGCCTGGCGATGCCGACGTCCCTGGAGGAGTTCACGGAGGTGGCGAAGGCGGCCACCGACCCCTCGAAGAACCGCTGGGGCCTCGAGGACCCGTGGGACAACGGGTCCCCCTTCCTGTTCCGCAACGGCGCCGACTGGTTCCTGCGGGACGGCAAGCTCGTGAGCCGGTTCGAGACGGAGGAGTACCGGCAGAGCCTGGAGTGGACGGCGAGCCTCTTCGCCGCCGGTGTCGTGCACCCGGACTCGGTGGCCGGTGACCAGTCGGGGTCGAAGGACCGCTTCGAGTCCGGGCAGAGCCTGATCGCGGCCGACGGTGCCGGGGGCTGGCCGGAGGCCCTGGCCCGCGTCCGCCCGTCCAACCCCACGTACGACCAGCAGCCGATCGACTTCTTCCCCGTCGACGGCGAGCAGCCGTGGATCCCCCGGGTCGCCCCGGCGAACATCTTCAGCTTCCTCAAGAAGACGGACGACGAGGCGAAGATCGCGGAGATGCTGGCCGTGGCCGACTTCATCGCCGCCCCGTTCGGCACGACCGAGCAGGTGCTGGTGAACTACGGCGTCGAGGGCCAGCACTTCACCCGCGACGCCGCGGGCGCGCCGGAGCTGACCGACCTCGGTCAGCGCGAGGTCACCACGACCTACGGGTTCCTCGTGGGGGCGCCGGTGGCCAACGCGAGGGTGCAGTTCCCCGACTACGTGCGCGACTCGACCGCCTACGAGCAGCGGATGGCGCCGTTCATGGCCGACCCGGTGTTCTACGGGCAGCAGATCCAGGACCCCCCGGAGTACTCCTCGCTGGGCAAGCCGTTCGTCGACCTGGCCAAGGACATCTGCCGGGGCCGCAAGGGGATGAAGGACCTCGACGCCGCGGTGAAGACGTGGCGCGACAGCGGCGGCGACGAGCTGCGGGCCTACCGCGAGGGCTTCCTCACGGGCGACGAGCCGGCGAACACCTGACCATGGCCGTCAGCACGAGGCCGCCGTCCTCCTCCGCCACCCCGGTGCCCCCTCGCCGGGAGCGGCGGCGGGGCCACGCGAACGAGGTCAAGCTGCCGCTGCGCGCCCGGCTGCGCCGCGACAAGGGCGTGCTCGTCATGTGCGTGCCGATGCTGCTCCTGCTCGGGATCTTCGCCTACGTCCCGATGCTCGGCAACGTCGTGGCCTTCCAGGACTACTCGCCGTTCGTCGGCATCCGCAACAGCCCGTTCGTGGGGCTGGCCAACTTCGAGCGGGTCTTCGCCGACCCCGGCTTCTGGAACGCCCTCGCCAACACGCTGGCCATCACCGGATTCCAGATCGTGTTCTACTTCCCGGTCCCCATCGTGCTCGCCCTGCTGCTGAACAGCGTCCTCAGCGCCCGGGTCCGCGTCGTCGTCCAGTCGGTGGTCTACCTCCCGCACTTCTTCTCCTGGGTGCTGGTCGTCTCGGTCTTCCAGCAGCTGCTCGGCGGCGCGGGGTTGCTGAACCAGGCGCTGCGGGCGGCCGGCCACCAGGGGGTCAGCATCGTCACCGACCCCGACGTCTTCCTGTTCCTCGTGACGTCGCAGACGGTCTGGAAGGACGCCGGCTGGGGCATCATCGTCTTCCTCGCGGCGCTGGCGGCCGTGGACCCGGCCCTGTACGAGGCGGCGGCCATGGACGGCGCGGACCGCTGGCGGCGCTTGTGGCACATCACCCTGCCCGCACTGAAGTCGGTCATCATCCTGCTGCTCATCCTCCGTCTCGGCGACGCGCTGACCGTCGGGTTCGAGCAGCTGATCCTCCAGCGCGACGCCGTGGGAGCGGACGTCGCGGAGGTCCTCGACACGTTCGTGTACTACCGCGGCGTCCGGGACGGCAACTGGAGCTACGCGGCGGCCGCCGGCCTGGTCAAGGGCGTGGTGAGCCTGCTGCTCGTGCTGGGCGCCAACAAGGTGGCCCACCTGTTCGGTGAGGCGGGGGTGTACTCGAGGCGATGACGACCATCGACAGGACGGCCCGGGAGCGGGTCGAGCGGGCGTCGCGCCCGGGACGCCGCCGTCATCCCGCCCGCCCGGCGTGGGACGAGGAGCCGAGCGTCGCGGGCAAGACGGCCAAGGCCGTCACCCTCGTGGTGATCTGCCTCGCCGTGGTGCTGCCGCTGTACACGATCCTCCTCACGAGCCTGTCGACGCAGGCGGCCATCACGCGGGCCGGCGGCCTCGTCCTCGTGCCGGGCGAGCTGACGCTGGACGCCTACCGCCAGGTGCTGGCCGGGGGGATCGTCACGCGGGCCGTGCTGGTCAGCGTGGGCATCACGACCGTCGGGACCGCGCTGAGCATGGTCGTGTCGGTCCTCGGCGCCTACGGCCTGTCCCGCAGCGGGTCGCTCGGGCACCGGGCCATCCTCTTCACCGTGCTGATCACCATGTTCTTCGGGGCCGGCATCATCCCGACCTACCTGCTGGTGAGCAGCCTCAACCTCATCAACAGCTACTGGTCGCTGATCCTGCCGACGGCGGTGTCGGCGTTCAACGTGCTCCTGCTGCGCAGCGCCTTCATGAACCTCGACCAGCAGATCCTCGACTCCGCCCGCATCGACGGCGCGGGGGACTGGCGCATCCTGACCCGGATCGTCCTGCCGATGACGAAGGCCGTCACGAGCGTCATCGCGCTGTTCTACGCGGTCGGGTACTGGAACGCCTTCTTCCAGGCGACGCTGTACATCAACGACTCGGACAAGCAGCCGCTGCAGGTGGTCCTGCGGGCGATGGTCCTGCAGGGGCAGACCGTGCCCGGCCAGGTCGAGGTCGGCGCGGGCCAGGTCTCGAGCCTCGCGATCCAGATGGCGGTCGTGGTCATCGCGATCGTGCCGGTGCTGCTGGTCTACCCGTGGGTGCAGAAGCACTTCACCTCGGGCGTGCTGATCGGCGCCGTGAAGGGGTGACGGCCCCCGCCGCCCCTCGCGCCGGCCGGCGCGGGGGGGCGGTGCTGCCGCGTTCGACCAGCGGCGCGGCGAGGAGCCGGGTCTCGGCCGCGACCGGACCGTCGAGGCGGGCCATGACCATCTCCACGGCCACCCGTCCGACCTCCCGCGCCGGCATGTCCAGGGAGTCCAGGGGCTGCGGGAGGTGCAGCGAGGCGTCCGAGGCGCCGATCGTGACCACCGAGACGTCGGCGGGCACGCGCAGCTTCGCGCGGGCGAGCTCGGCGAGGAGCGCGGGCAGGGCGGCCTCGTTGTGCACCACCAGACCCGTGAGCTCCGGCTGCTCCGCGCGCAGGGCCGCGAGCGCGGCCCGCACGCCCTCCGTGCCGACCTCGCACGCCTGGGCCGCCCGGGCCACCCCCGCAGCCGCGGCGGCCGCCTCGAAGGAGCCGCGCACCCGCTCGGCGTACGCGGCCCGGCGGCGCAGCGTCTCCGGCGGCGAGCCCAGCAGCCCGATCACGCGGTGGCCGAGCCCCGCGAGGTGCTCGACCGCGGCGCGCGCGGCGTCCTCGAAGTCGAAGTCGACGCAGGTGAGGCCCCGGTCGTCGCGGGGCACGCCGATGAGCACGCTGGGCGCCGCGATGGCCCGCAGGACCGCGACGCGCGGGTCCTCGGCCTCGATGTCCATCACGATGAGGGCGTCGACGAGCGCGCCGCTCGTGACGCGCTGCAGGCCGGCGTCCTCCTCCTGGGTCAGGAGCAGGACGTCGTGGTCGTGCTGGCGCGCGGTCGTGGCGATGGTGTGGACGAACTGCATGATGACGTTGACGTTGACGTCGGCCCGCAGCGGCACCACCACGCCGAGGACGTTGGTGCGGCTGGAGGCCAGCGCGCGGGCGCCGGCGTGCGGTCGGTAGCCCAGGTCCGCGACGGCCTTCTCCACCCTGGCCCTCGTGGTCGCCGAGATGGACCGCTTGCCGCTCAGCACGTAGGAGACGGTGCTGCTGGACACCCCCGCGAGCCGTGCGACGTCGGTGATGGTGGGCACGACTCCCCTCCCTGCTCCCGGTGCCCCGTGTGGAGCGGGGGGCCAGCCTAGACGCGGGCGCCGCAGGCGGGCGGAGTTTCCCGTCCTGGACAGCTCGGCGGGCGCTGGCTACGGTCGTTGAAGCGCTTCGATTCGAGCGCGCCACCGGCCGCCGGTCGTTCGTCGACGTCGACGCCCCCGCTGCCGCCGATCCCTCGAGGAGACCTCGTGAAGTTCACCGACGGCTACTGGCAGCTCCAGCCGGGGACGACCGCGCTGCGTCCCGCGGGCGTGGACGACGTCGTCACGGACGGGCGCACCCTGACCGTGTACGCGCCCACCGCTCCGCAGCGCCACCGCGGGGACAGCCTGAACCGCCCCGTCATCACGGTGACGTTCTCCTCGCCCGCGCCGGACGTCGTCGGGGTCACGATCGAGCACCACCGCGGCGCGGTGGACCGCGGACCCCGGTTCGCCCTGACGCCGGCCCCCGGCGCGGTCACGACCGAGGTGGGCGAGCAGGAGGCGTCCCTCGTGTCCGGTGGCCTGAGCGTCCACGTGAGCCGCGGCGGGCCGTGGGCGGTGGAGTTCCGCGCCGGCGGCCGCGTCCTCACCCGGTCGGGGCCGCGCAGCATCGGGGTGGTCACCGACGCGTCGGGACGCACCTTCGTGCACGAGCAGCTCGAGCAGGCGATCGGCGAGCACGTCTACGGCCTCGGGGAGCGGTTCGGCGCCTTCGTCAAGAACGGCCAGTCGGTCGACACCTGGAACGAGGACGGCGGCACCGCCAGCGAGCAGGCGTACAAGAACGTGCCCTTCTACCTGACGGACGCGGGGTACGGCGTGTTCGTCGACCACCCCGAGCGGGTCTCCTTCGAACTCGGCTCGGAGGTCGTGTCCCGCAACCAGTTCTCCGTCGAGGGGCAGCGCCTGACGTACTACGTCGTCCACGGGCCGACGCCCAAGGACGTGCTGCGCCGCTACACCGCCCTGACCGGGCGCCCCGCACGGGTACCCGCGTGGTCCTACGGCCTGTGGCTGTCGACGTCGTTCACCACCGACTACGACGAGGAGACCGTCTCCTCCTTCGTCGACGGCATGGCGCAGCGGGACCTGCCGCTGTCGGTGCTCCACTTCGACTGCTTCTGGATGCGGCGCTTCCACTGGTGCGACTTCGTGTGGGACCCCGCGACGTTCCCGGACCCCGCCGGGATGATCGCCCGGCTCAAGGCCCGGGGGCTGCGCATCAGCCTGTGGATCAACCCCTACATCGCCCAGCGCTCCCACCTGTTCGAGGAGGGGCGGGCGCTCGGGCACCTGGTCCTGCGGGCCGACGGCAGCGTGTGGCAGTGGGACATGTGGCAGGCCGGGATGGCGCTCGTCGACTTCACCAGCCCGGCGGCGGTCCAGTGGTACCGCGGCAAGCTCCGGGCGCTGCTCGACCTGGGCGTGGACTGCTTCAAGACCGACTTCGGCGAGCGCATCCCGACGGACGTGGTGTGGCACGACGGCTCCGACCCGCAGCGGATGCACAACTGCTACGCGCAGCTGTACAACGCGGCGGTCTTCGGCCTCCTCGAGGCCGAGCGCGGCGTCGGCGAGGCCGTGGTGTTCGCGCGGTCGGCCACGGCCGGCGGTCAGCAGTTCCCGGTGCACTGGGGCGGCGACTGCGAGTCCACCTTCACGGCGATGGCCGAGTCGCTGCGGGGCGGCCTGTCGCTGGCCTGCTCGGGGTTCGGCTACTGGAGCCACGACATCGGCGGGTTCGAGGGCCTGCCCGATCCGGTGGTGTTCAAGCGCTGGGCCGCGTTCGGGCTGCTGTCCTCCCACTCGCGGCTGCACGGTTCGGGCTCCTACCGGGTCCCGTGGGCGTTCGACGAGGAGGCCGTCGACGTGGTGCGCCGGTTCACCCGCCTGAAGATGCGGCTGATGCCGTACCTGCTCGAGGCCGCGGAGGAGGCCGCGACGGCGGGAACGCCCGTGATGCGCCCCATGGTGCTGGAGTTCCCGGACGACCCGACGGCGGCGTTCTGCGACCGCCAGTACATGCTCGGGCCCGACCTGCTCGTGGCGCCGGTGCTGCGCGCCGACGGCAGCGTGACGTTCTACGTCCCGCAGGGCCGGTGGACGGACGTGACCACCGGGCAGGAGGTCGTCGGCGGTCGCTGGGTGACGCAGGTGCACGACGTCGGCAGCATCCCCCTGCTCGCCCGGCCCGGCGCGGTGGTCCCGTTCGGGGCGGTCGACGACCGGCCCGAGTACGCCTGGAACGACGACGTCGAGCTGCGGGTCTTCGCCCCCGCCGAGGGCGACCGGCGGCGCGTGCGGGTGCCGTCGCAGGCGGGAGCACCGGCGCTGTTCGAGGTGCGCACGCTCCAGCCCGACGACGCGCCGGCGACAAGCTCGGCCACGGTCCGCC
>NZ_JAAALN010000429.1 GCF_009906795.1 Kineococcus siccus | reverse complement strand
GAGCCGGGGTCGGCGGGAGTCACGGGCTCACGGTAGGGCGGCGCCGGCCGTCAGCGCAGGACCTCCGGGCCGGCCGTCCGCAGGGCCGTCCAGGTCCCGTCGACCACGAGGAAGCCCGCCCCGGGACCGCCCGCGGGCGAGAGCAGGGGGCGACGGCCCAGCAGGTCGGCGGGCACCAGGCCGCCGCGGCCGAGCAGCAGCACGGTCCGGGCGGTGCGCAGGACGGCCGGCAGCCCGCGGAAGCTCCCGGCGAGCTCGGCGCCGTCGGCGGTCGCGACGAGGCGCAGCGGGCCCCCGCCGTCCGCGGGGCCCCGCCGGGCCCGGGCCAGCAGGACCTCCTCGACCGGGGTGTCCAGCAACCGCACCGCGTCGTCGACGAGGACCACGGTGGCGGGGTCGGCCGCGAGGCGCCGGGCGAGGTCGACGCCGTCGCCCGGTCCGAGCAGCGGGGCGTCGAGGCCCCGCAGGGCGGCGTGGTCGGACGCGACGACCACGCAGCGGCCGGGCAGGCCGCGGGCGAGGGTGCGCAGCACGGCGCTGCGCCCGCTGCCCGGTGGTCCGGCGACCACGACGGGGGCGTCCACGCGCACGGCGACGACGCCGGCGTCGTCCCCGCCGACCCCCAGGGCGACGGCGCCCGACGGGCCGGCCGGGCCGCGGTCGTCGTCGCCGGGCGCCGCGGGCAGCGACACGGTGTCGGGCAGGCGCCGGACGCGGGCCCGCCACCGGCGCGGGGGCCGCCGGCCCGCGGTCTGCCCGTCGGCCG
>NZ_JAAALN010000428.1 GCF_009906795.1 Kineococcus siccus | reverse complement strand
GGTCATCGACGCCATCCGGTACTGACGCCTGCCCGCCCACCGCGGGGCCGGGGCGGGCAGGCGTCAGTACCGGATGGCGTCGATGACCTGCGCGCGCACGGCCATCACGGCCGGGACGACGCCCGCGAGCGCGCCGATCGCGGTGGCCGCGAGGAAGCCCTCCAGGGCGGCCTCGTAGGGGTAGGGCGGGACGTCGGTGAGCGAGATCTCCGACGGCAGGATCAGCGACAGCGGCAGGTTCGCGATGATCGCCACCGAGAGCAGGACCGCGAGCCCACCGGCCACCGCGGTGGCGCAGACGCTCTCGAGCAGGACCGAGAAGAACACCCGCCCCGAGGTGGCCCCGAAGCTGCGCCGGACGCCGATCTCGCGGATCCGCTGCCGCACCGTGACGAGGCCGACGTTGAGGACGCCGATCCCCCCGAGGACGAGCGCGAAGACGCCGATGGCGCGCACGCCGTAGGCGAGCACGAGGTTGACGACGCCCAGCTCCTCGCCCGAGTCGTAGCGGCCGACGCTGACGTTGCCCCCGGGCACCGAGGCCACGAGCTCGGTCTGCAGGGTCTGCGTCAGCGCGTCGGCGTCGGCCGGGGGCACCCACACCTGCATGCCCAGCTGGGCCGGGCCGTAGGCGGGGTCCGGAGTGATCCAGCGCTCGACGTCGCCGGGCAGCACCCACGCCGAGACCCCGTAGGTGTTCCGGTCGTCGACGACGCCGACGACGGTCGCCCGCACGGGAGTGTCCCCGCCGAGCACGACGGTGGGC
>NZ_JAAALN010000427.1 GCF_009906795.1 Kineococcus siccus | reverse complement strand
CCGGCCTCGGGTGGCCGGGGGCGGTCCTGGCGGTGCAGGCGGACGGCGATGACGGCCACGTCGTCCTCGGGGTGCGGGGGCAGCAGGCGCTGCAGCAGCCCGTCGACGAGGGTGTCGAGGTCGACGCCCTCGCGGGCCAGCTCGCGCAGGGTGCTCCGCAACCGCTCGAGCCCCTCCGCCAGCCCCTGGTCGCGACGCTCGACGAGACCGTCGGTGAACAGCAGGACCGTGGAACCGCGGTCCAGGACCACCTCGACGTCCTGCCGGTCGGTGTCCGGGTCGACGCCCAGCAGGAGGTCGGCGCGCAGGCCCGTCAGGGGCAGCACCTCGCCGTCGGGGTGGACGACCACGGCCGGCGGGTGACCGGCGTTCGACCAGCGCAGCCGGGTCACGCCCCGGCTGCGCTCGTCGTCGTCCTGCTCCAGGCGCGCGGCGATCGCCGTCGCGGTCGTGGGCAGCTGCAGGTTGGCCATCACGCGGTCGGTCGAGGCCAGGACCTGGGCGGGGGTGTCGTCGCCCACGCTGCCGAAGGTCCGCAGGATCGTGCGCACCTGGCTCATCGCGGCCGCGGCCTGGGTGTCGTGGCCGATCACGTCACCGATGACGAGCACGGTGGCACCCCCCGGCTGCAGGAAGGCGTCGTACCAGTCGCCGCCGACCTGGGCGGCCTCCGCGGCGGGCACGTAGCGCACGACGATCTGACCGTGGTCGGGCTCCGGCGGCTCCGAGAGCAGCGAGCGCTGCAGGCCCTCGGCGAGGTCGCGCTGCTGCCGGTACA
>NZ_JAAALN010000426.1 GCF_009906795.1 Kineococcus siccus | reverse complement strand
GTCGCCGCCCGACGGCCCGCCGCAGCCCTGCCGCACCGACCAGCTGGTGGCGGCGCTCGAGGCGTCCCCCGCCCCCGGGCCCGGCCGGGGCGCCGCGACGGTCGTGCTGACGAACCTGACCTCCGCGCCCTGCACGCTCGTCGGCTACGGCGGGGTGTCGTTGCGGCGCAGCGACGGTGGGCCCGTGCCGTCGTCGCAGGTGCGGGCGCCCGAGCCGGCGCCGGCCCGCGTCGTCCTGGCCCCCGGCCGGGGCGTCCGCTCGACCATCACGTGGGCGACGGTCGCCGACGCGGCGGTCGGTGAGCCCGCCGAGGGTCCCTGCGAGCCGGCGCCCACGACGCTGCAGGTCATCCCGCCGAACCAGGTGCCGCAGCTCGCCGTGCCGTGGACGGCCGGGCCCGTGTGCAGCCAGGGCACCCTGACGCAGACGGCCTACGCGGGCTGACGCCGCACCCGACTCCGCCGCCCACCGGCCGGTGCGGTCCCTCCGCGCACTTCTCGGGGCGACGTCCGCACCGGCGGGCGGCGGGTCGGCACCGACGACGCCAGGCACGGCGTGTGTCCGGCGGGTGGCACCGCTGTGCCGGTCCGGACACGCGGAAGCGGTCGGACCAGCGCGCGTGACCCGGTCACGCGTGTGTCGAAGCCGTTGCGTCGCAGGCCTGTCGCGGCGACGGGGACCCGCCCCACGATGAGGGGGTGAGCACCGGACCCGCCCTCCCCCGCCGTCGCAGCGTGCTGCGGGCGGCCGCCGGCGCGGCGGTGACGGCCGGCCGCAGCAC
>NZ_JAAALN010000425.1 GCF_009906795.1 Kineococcus siccus | reverse complement strand
TCCCCGTGGTGACCGCCGACCCCGGCGCCGACCCGACCGCCGTCCCGACCGCGACGTCCTGAGAGGAGGACCCCGTGAGCACCAGCAGCTCCCCGTTCGGCATCGAGCCCTACCCCGACGACGACGGTGCCGAGGAGGTCCTCGTCGCCGCCCCGGCGCGCGAGCGGACCCCCCTCGACCCCCGCGTCCTGCGGTCCCTGCTCGGTGGCGCCGCCGCCGTCGCGGTCATCGGGGCCGGCGCCGCGGGTTTCCTGTGGATCAGCAGCACCCCGTCGGGCGACGTGGCGGACGCCGCGTTCGGCGGGGTGCGCAGCACGCCCCCGGTCGTCGGTGACCCCGGTCCCGTGCGCGCCACGGGCGTCGCCTTCGGCGGCCGGGACCTGTTCTCCGCGAGCGCGACCGCCGGCAGCGGCGGCGGCGGGGCCCTGCCCTCGACCGAGGTCCTCCCGGCGACCACGGCCCCTCCGGCCGCCCGGCCGGTGGCGCCCCCGGTCCCCGTGTCCACGACACCGCCGGGTGGGCGTGCGACCTCCGTGGTCCCGCCGCCGCCTCCGCCCGCCGCACCGCCCGCCACCGGTGCGCCGTCGGGACCGCCGTCCGTCGTCGCGCCGCCCGTCTCCTCGGCGCCCGGCTGGGTGACCCCCGTCGTGCGCTTCCTCAGCGGCAGCCCGGCCGCGGCCGTCCTCGACGTCGACGGGGAGACCCGGACGTTCGCCGTCGGGCAGGCCGTCTACCCGCTCGGGATCGTCTACGCGGGCACCGTCGTCGAGGCGACCCCCTCGCCGACCCCCTCGT
>NZ_JAAALN010000424.1 GCF_009906795.1 Kineococcus siccus | reverse complement strand
TGGGGGAACTCCTCGTCGGCGCTGGACACGTCAGTCTCCCTGCAGCAGTGGGCTGTCGGGGGCGGCGATGCGGACCTCGCCCGCCCAGGTGCTCGCGGTGACGACCGTCCCGGCGTCCGCGGGGACGGTCCAGTCGTCGAGGTCGTCGCCCCGCACGACCGTGGCCGCGGCGACCGTCGCGGCGTCGGCACCGACGGCGTAGACGCGCTCGACGTCGACGCCGCCGGTGACCGTCCCGGAGCTGCGCGCAGCCGCGGCGGCGAGGGGCACCACCTGCGGCGAGTCCTCGACGACGACCGAGCCGGCGCCGACGCGGGCCACGACGAGCACGGTGCCCTCGGGGGGGACGAGCACGCTCAGCCGGCCGGCCGCCACCGTGGCGCCCGCGCGGCCCGGCGTGCGCGCCACCCGGGTGAGGTCGACGACGAGGTTGCCGACCACGGCCGCGGTGTCGGGCGCGTCCTGCAGGGTCGCCGGCGTCGGCGTCCAGCGCTGGTCGAACTCCCACCGCCACCCGCCGCCGGCGGGCAGGACGCTCGCGGCGACCGCCAGCAGCGCCAGGGGCGTCGCGAGCCCGACGAGGGAGGTGCGGCGCCCGCGCAGCCCGGCCACGACCGCGCCCAGCCCCATCACGGCGACGGCCGCGACGAGCGCGAGCGGCACCGCGTCGCCGGGCAGGGCGTCGAGCCGGCCCGCCACCACCACGGCGCCGGCCGCCAGCAGCGCGAGACCCAGGACGAGCGTCGTCGCGAGCGGCGAGCCCGGGCGGCGGCGGGCGGCGGCCTGCCGCCGCCCGGGCTCGCC
>NZ_JAAALN010000423.1 GCF_009906795.1 Kineococcus siccus | reverse complement strand
GGAGGTCCCGGCCGACCTCGTCCGCCCCGTCGCGGCCGTGGCCGCCGGTGCCGTCGCCGTGCGGGGCCGCGGCCTGCGCGTCGTGCGCCGCCGCCGCGCCCTGCGCCCGGGACCGCCCACGACGGTCCTCGACGGCGTCGACGTCGAGGTGCCCGCCGCGGCCGTCACCGCCCTGACCGGCGGCAGCGGGGCGGGCAAGTCCACGCTCGTGGCCGTCCTCGCGGGCCTGCTCCGGCCGACCGGCGGCGACGTCCGCGCCGACGCCGCCCTCGCCGCCCGGGGGCGCCTCGAGCCGTGGCGGTGGTCCTCGCCCGAGCTCGCGGCGCGCGTCGGCTGGATCCCCCAGCACCCCGAGCACGGCGTGGTGCGCCCGTCCGTGCGCGAGGAGGTCCGCGCCACCTGCCGGGCCCTCGGCCGGGGCGCCGCGGGCGACCGGCGCGCCGACGACCTGCTGGAGCTCCTGGGCCTCGCGCACCGCGCGAGCGTCGACCCGCACCTGCTGTCGGGCGGCGAGCAGCGCCGGCTCGGCGTCGCGTCGGCGCTCGCGGCCGGCCCCGCGCTCGTCCTGGCCGACGAGCCGAGCGTCGGCCAGGACCGCGCCACGTGGGCGGTCGTGACGGGCGTCCTGCGCTCCGCGGCGCGCGCCGGGGCGGCCGTCGCGGTGGCCACCCACGACGCGCGGCTGGTCGCGGCCTGCGCGGACGGCGAGGTCGCGCTCGCCGGCGGGCGGGTCGTCCACGGTCCCGCCGCGGCCGGTGCCGGGCTCGCGGAGGTCGCGCGGTGAGCGTCGCGGACCGGGTCCCCCCC
>NZ_JAAALN010000422.1 GCF_009906795.1 Kineococcus siccus | reverse complement strand
GGCGCGGGCGGCCCGCGCCGTCGGGTCCCGCCGGCGGCGCGCTCACGCCGGGCCCGCGGCCCGCTCGCTGCGCACGAGCACGACCACCTGGCGCACGTAGAGCAGCCCGGCCCACCAGTACAGCCCCGTGCCCCACAGCGCGAACGCCCACCCGACGGCGCCGGCCACCGAGGACAGCGCGTCGCTGATCTCGCCGAGCAGCAGGAGCGGGAAGGCGTAGAGCAGGCAGAACGTCCCGGCCTTGCCGAGGAAGTGCACGGGCAGCACGCCGTGGCCGACGCTCGCCAGGAACGGCAGCGTCAGCACCATCGTGAGGTCGCGCGCGACGAGGACGACCACCAGCCACCACGGGATCAGGTCGCGGTAGGCCAGCCCCAGCAGCGTCGTGAGGATGTAAAGCCGGTCCGCGAAGGGGTCGAGGACCTGCCCCAGCCGGGTGACCTGGTTCCAGCGCCGCGCCAGGTGGCCGTCGAGGTAGTCCGAGGCGCTGCTCACCGCGAGCACGAGCAGCGCCCACCCGTCGGAACCCCCGACGATGAGCACCGCGAACACCGGCACCAGGAGCAGGCGCAGGAAGCTCAGGCCGTTGGGGACGGTGAGCACCCGGTCGCTGACGACCTGACCACCCGTCGCCGACACCGCGGACGCTCCTCCGTCTCGTGCGGCCGCTCCCGGACGGTGACCGCTGACGGCGAGCCTACGGGGCGCGACCGGGCGTCCGGCGGTGACCGGTCCGCTCCGCTCCCGCGGGTCGTGGTCGCGGGAGCCGACGGCGGGCGATCTGCGGGGTGGACGGCGGGTGGACGGC
>NZ_JAAALN010000421.1 GCF_009906795.1 Kineococcus siccus | reverse complement strand
CGCGACAGCAGTCCCGTGAAGCGCGGCTGCGACAGCGCGGCGGGGTCGAAGGTCGCCGCCGTGGCGCCGCCCGGGGCCACGCCGTGGCCGCGAGCGTCGGGCACCGGCGCGGCCCGCAGGCCGGGCTGCGGGCCGCGCGCCTGGTCCTGCCCTGGGTGGGCGTGCTGCTCGTGGCGACCGCGGGCGCCGGGATCGGGTTCACGCTGGCCCCCGGCACGACCACCTACGTCGGGCCGCTGCAGACGGAGGTGCGCGTGCACCCGAGCCTGCGGCCCGGGGTGCAGGTCGACCTGCCGCCCGTGGGTGAGGTGTCCTTCGACACCCACCGGGCCCCGGTCCTCGTCACGGCGAACATCACCTCGGTGGACCTCGACGCCGCCGGCCGCCTGGTCCGCTCGCCGCAGCAGCTGCTCGCGCTGGAGCTGACGGTGACCGACACCATCCGCGCCGCCACCGAGCGGGCCGTGGCCTACAGCGCCGGCAGCGGCCTGGCCGGGGCGCTGCTGGCCGGCGTGGTCGTCTACCGGGTGCGCCGCCGGGCCCTGCAGACCCTCGCGAGCTGCCTCGTCGTCGTCGTCGCCACGGGCGGCGCCACGGCGGCGACCTTCGACCCCGCCGCGCTGTCGCAGCCGCGCTTCACGGGACTGCTGTCGCGCGCGCCGTACGTCGTGTCCAGCGCCCGCAGCGCCGTCGAGCGCCTCGAGTCCTACCGCAGCGGCCTGTCCGACCTCGTGACCAGCGTCAGCACGCTGTACGCCGTGTCGGCCAACCTGCCCGTGCTCGGCGACGCGCAGGCCGGGGCGGGCCCGGGGGCGGGGGAGGACGTCACGACGGTCCTGCAC
>NZ_JAAALN010000420.1 GCF_009906795.1 Kineococcus siccus | reverse complement strand
GGCGGGGGCTCCGTCGCGGTGCGCGCGAGCGGGACCTCCTCGGCCGCGACCACGGGCAGCGGCTGGGTGTCGGCGGAGCTGCGGGCCAGGCGCTCGCGCAGGGAGCGCCGGTGGGCCAGGACGTCCCCGGTCGGGTCCGGCACCACGGCCGCGTCGACCAGCAGGCGGCGGCGCAGCACGGGCAGGGCGACCGCGCGGCGGACCACGACGGGCGCGAAGCCCAGCTGGGCCATGTACCGGGTGTACTCGCGGTCGCCCGGGGCCACGGTGCAGCACAGCTGCTCGGCGCCCTCGGCCTGCGCGAGCGTCGCCGCCCGGGCCAGCAGGGCGCGGGCCACGCCGCGGCGGCGCGCCTGGGGCAGGACGTGCAAGTGCTCGATGCTCGGACCGGTCGAGGTGGCCAGCGGCAGCAGGGGGGCCGCCGTGAGCAGCGCGTAGCCGGCGGGGCGGTCGGCGACGGTCGCGAGCAGGACCCGGACCTCGTCGCCGTCCAGCGCCCGCAGCAGCCGTTCGCGCAGGGCGTCGGCGGCGGCGCCCCCGTCGTCCTGCCCGTGCCGGGCGGAGCGGTAGAGCGCCAGCAGGTCGTCCACGTCGGCGCTGTTCGCCTGGCGCACCTGAACGGCAGCACGTGCCACGTCGTCCTCCTCGAACGTCCGGGCCCCCGCTACCGGTCACCGCACTCGCGGCTGCGTCGGAACATAGCGGCCCACGAGCACGGGGGGAAGATCGGCCCCGCGCGTCGCCGACCGCCTCAACCGCCCGTCGTGCTCCGTGACCTGAGCGTGACCGCCAGCCCGCCGGGCCGCGCCCCACAGCGACGAGGACCCACCGGCGGTGCCGGTGGGTCCTCGGGCGGGGAC
>NZ_JAAALN010000041.1 GCF_009906795.1 Kineococcus siccus | reverse complement strand
CGATCGACTGCGACCTCGACCACGTCATCGCCTGGCCCGAAGGGGCGTCCACCGCGGACAACCTGCAACCCCTGTGCCGCAGCCACCACCGCTTCAAGACCCAGTACGTCTACGAAACGGCGACCGCTCATCGGCGACGCACCGCCGCCCGCCCTCGCCCACCGCGGCCGCGACCACCGGTCGACGACCCCCCGCCGTTCTGACCGCGCGGCATCAGGTGGTCGGGACGGGCGCGTCCTCGCGCAGCAGGCCCTCGGCGCGCAGCTCCTCCCACACGGCCGCGGGGACCGTCGCGGCGAGCAGGTCCGCGTTGCGGCGCACCTGGTCCGCACTCCGCATTCCCAGGGTCACGTTGACGACCTGCGGGTGCGCCAGGGGGAAGGCGACGGCCGCGGCCGGCAGCGTCGTGCCGTGACGTTCGCACACGTCGGCGATCGCGTGGGCGCGCTGCACGAGCTCGGGCGGCGCGTCCGCGTAGTTGAATTTCGCGTCCGCCGCGGGCCGGTCGCGCGAGAGCAGCCCCGAGTTGAAGACCCCGACCGCGACGACGCTGCCCCCGGTCTCCGCGGCGGCGGGGAGCACGTCGTCGAGGGCGCCCTGCTCGAGCAGCGTGTAGCGCCCCGCGAGCATCACGAGGTCGGCCGCGGTCTCGCGCAGGAACCGCGCGAGCATCGCCGACTGGTTCATCCCCGCGCCGATCGACCGCACGACGCCCTGGTCCCGGAGTTCGGCGAGCGCGGGCAGCGCCTCGTCGGCCGCCTGCCGCCAGTGCTCGTCGGGGTCGTGGACGTAGACCACGTCGATGCGGTCGAGGCCCGTGCGCTGCAGCGTCGCCTCGAGGGAGCGAAGGACGCCGTCGCGGCTGTAGTCGCGCTCCCGCCGGAGGTCGCCGGGCACCGCGAAACCCTCGGTGTCCTGCTCCGTGGGGTCCTCGTTGGGCACGAGCAGCCGCCCCACCTTCGAGGACACGACGAACTCCTCGCGCGGCCGGCCCGCGAGGGCCTCGCCCAGCCGGCGCTCGGACAGGCCCAGCCCGTAGTGCGGTGCCGTGTCGAAGTAGCGGATGCCGGCGTCCCAGGCCGCGTCGAGCGCCCCGCGGGCGTCCTCGTCGGACGTCGCCCGGTACAGGTTGCCGATGACCGCGGCACCGAAGCCGAGGTCGGTGAGCTCGAGGCCCGAGCTGGGCAGGGTGCGCGTGTGCATCGTCGTCTCCACGGGTCCGGTGCGGCGGGGTCAGCGGGTGATGAGCAGGGTGTGCGAACCGCCGTCGACCCCGAGCAGCGTGCCCGTCGTCGACCCCGAGAGGGGGCTGGCGAGGTAGCAGACGGCGTGGGCGACCTCGTCCGCGGCGACGAGCCGGCCGAGCGGCTGCCGCGCCTCGAGGGAGCGGCGTTCCACCTCGGGATCGACGGCGCTGGCGAGCAGACGCTGCACCCACGGGGTGTCCGCCGTGCCCGGGGCCACGGCGTTGACGCGGATCCCCTCGCGCACGTGGTCGGCGGCCATCGACAGCGTCAGCCCGTGCACGGCGCCCTTGGAGGCGTCGTAGGCGACCCGCTGCTGCAGCCCCGTCCAGCCGCCGATGGACCCCGTGTTCACGATCGCCGCGTGCTGCGACCGGCGCAGGTGGGGCAGGGCGGCGCGACTGACCCGCACCATGCCCAGGACGTTGACCTCGAACAGGCGCCGGTACTCGTCGTCGTCGGTGTCCTCGACGGTGCCGCGCGCCCCGATCCCGGCGTTGTTCACCACTACGTCGAGACCTCCGAGCTCCGCCGCGGCCCGCTCGACGGCCGCGCGGACCGAGGCGTCGTCGGCCACGTCGGCGGTGATCTCGACGATCCCGTCGGTGGCCTCGGCCGGGCGCAGGTCGAGCGAGGCCACCCGCGCCCCGCGGGCCACGAGCATCAGCGCGGTGGCCCGGCCGATGCCCGAGGCGCCGCCCGTGACGAGGGCGGCGAGACCGCTGAACTCCCCGGTGCTCACGCCTGCCCCACCACCTGGCGCTGGGTGCCCAGCCCCTCGATGCCGAGTTCCACCACCTGGCCGGCGCGCAGGTACGGCTTCGGGTCGGGGAAGCCGAGGGCGACCCCCGCGGGCGTCCCCGTGTTGATGACGTCACCGGGTTCCAGCACCATGAACCGGCTGAGGTAGCGCACGATCTCCGCGACCCCGAACACCATGTCGGACGTGCGGCTCTCCTGGCGGACCTGCCCGTCGACGTTGAGCCACAGCTGCAGGTCCTGCGGGTCGGGCACCTCGTCCGCCGTGACCAGCCACGGCCCCAGCGGGTTGAAGGTCTCGCAGCTCTTGCCCTTGTCCCACTGCCCACCGCGCTCGAGCTGGAACTCCCGCTCGGACACGTCGTTGCTGACGGCGTACCCGGCGACGCAGGCCATCGCCTCCTGCGCGTCGGCGAGGTAGCGGGCCCGGCGGCCGATGACGACCGCGAGCTCGACCTCGTAGTCGGTCTTCGTGCTGCCCCGGGGGATCAGCACCTCGTCGTGGGGGCCGACGACCGTGTCGGTCGTCTTGAGGAAGACGACGGGTTCCGCGGGGATCTCCGCCCCGGACTCCCGGGCGTGCAGCGCGTAGTTCAGCCCGATGCAGACCACCTTGCCGGGCCGGGCCACGGGCGCGCCGAAGCGGTTCCCGGCGGCCGCGGGGAGCCGCGGCATCGTGGGCACGGCCGCGGCGATCGCGGCGAGCCCCTCGGGGGACAGGGCGGCCCCGTCGACGTCGGCCACCGTGCCCGACGCGTCGAGCAGGCTCCCGTCGTCGGTGAGGACGGCGGGCACCTCCCGGCCGACGGGCCCCACGCGTACCAGCTTCACGACGGTCCTCCGCTCTCGTGGTGCGCGGGGCGGGTGCCTCCGCGCTCGTGCGCAGCGTCTCGCGTCCTCACCGGCCGAGCCACCCGCCGTCGACGGGGAGGACGACGCCGTGCACGTAGTCGGACGCGGGCGAGGCGAGGAACACGGTGGCGCCGGCCAGGTCGTCGGCGGTGCCCCAGCGCCCGGCCGGGATCCGGTCGAGGATCGAGGCGCTGCGCGCGGCGTCCGCGCGCAGGGCCTCGGTGTTGTCCGTGGCGACGTAGCCGGGGGCGATCGCGTTGACGTTGACGCCGCGGCCCGCCCACTCGTTGGCCAGCGCCCGCGTGAGGCCGGCGACGGCGGACTTCGCCGCGGTGTAGCCGGGCACGTTGATCCCGCCCTGGAAGCTCAGCAGCGACGCCGTGAACACCACCTTGCCGGAACCGCGTGCGAGCATCGCGGCGCCCACCCCGCGGGCCAGCACGAACGGCGCCGAGAGGTTCACCTCGAGGACGTGGTCGAAGTCGAGGTCGGTGTGCTCCGCCGCGGGCGCGCGCCGGATGGTCCCCGCGTTGTTCACGAGGACGTCGACGGGACGGTCGCGGCCCGCGAGGTCCGCGGCCAGCCGCGTGGTCGCGGCGCGGTCGGAGAGGTCCACGCGCAGGCCCTCGAACGAACGGCCCAGGCCGCGCACGGCCCGCTCGACCTCGCTGTCCTCCTCGAGCCGGGCGCTGACGCCGATCACGTCGGCGCCGGCCGCGGCGAGCGCGGTGGCCATCGCGAACCCGATCCCGCGCCGGGCCCCGGTGACGACGGCCAGCGTGCCGCTGAGGTCGAAGGGGTTGCGCCGCAGGTCAGCCACGCGAGGCCCCGGCGTCCGCGCGGCAGTCCACGAGGACCTTGACCACGCCGGCACCGCCCTCCAGGGCGGCGAACGCCGCCGGCGCGTCCGCCAGGGGGACGACGCGGGAGATCACGGTGTCGGCCGGCACCGCACCCGAGGCGACGAGGTCCACCGCGCGCTCGAAGTCGGCGCGCTCGTACAGCCGGGCGCCGACGAGCGTCAGCTCGCGCCAGAAGAACCGGTGCAGGTCCACCTCGCGGGGCGTGGGGTGGATCGCCACGAGGCAGAGCCGCCCGCGGACGCCCAGCACGCTGACGGCCGTGCCGACCCCACCCGCCGCACCGGACACCTCGAAGGCCACGGCGGCGCCCGCGCCACCCGTCCACGCGTCGACCGCGGCGACGACGTCCTCGGCGCGGGGGTCCAGCGTCCGCAGCCCGAGACCCGCGGCGACGGAACGGCGGTGCTCGTCCAGCTCCACCACGCGGACGTCGGCGCCGGCGTCCGCGGCGACCAGGGCGATGAGCAGGCCGACGGGGCCGGCCCCGACGACCACGACGGTCTCGCCCGCCCGCACGCCCGCGCGGCCCACGTCGTGCACGGCCACCGCGGTGGGCTCCACCAGGGCGGCGTCGCGCAGCGACAGGCCCGCGGGCAGCCGGACCAGGGTGGACGCGGGGACGTTCCAGAGCTGCTGCAGCCCACCGGGGGAGTCGATCCCGATGAAGTCGAGGTGCTGGCACACGTGCCGGTGCCCCGCGAGGCACGCGGGGCAGGTGCCGTCCCACGCCAGCGGCATCACCGTCACGGCATCGCCCACCGCCCAGCCGTCGACCCCCTCGCCGACGGCCGCGACGACGGCCGAGACCTCGTGGCCGATGACCGCGGGCGTGCGGACCCGCTGGTCCATGTCCCCGTGGAAGATGTGCAGGTCCGTGCCGCAGATCCCGACGAAGGCGGGGGCGACCTGGACCTGGCCGGCGGCCGGCGGGGTGGGGGTCGCCGGGCCGACCTCCACCGTGCGGGCCCGGACGTAGCGCGCTGCGAGCATCGTCGCTCCTCTGATCGATAATCGATTGCCGAGCCTACGTCGCGCCGTGCGGACGGTCAACGGTTCCTCCCCTCCGCGCGCCGCTGAGACGGGGGTTCCCCTGTGTGCCCGCTGTCGCTACGTTGTGCCACCTCGCCACTACGACCAGCGGAGTTCGCCGTGCGACGACCAGCCCTCCTGTCCACCGCCGCGCTCGCGATCGGCGCCCTCGTCCTGCCCGCGGCCCCCGCGGCCGCCGTCGACGAGGTCAGCACCGAGAAGCTGCGCGACGCCGTCACCGTCAACGGGATCCTCGGGCACGCCCGGGCCCTGCAGCGCATCGCGAACGAGAACGGGGGCAACCGCGCGGCCGGCACGCCCGGCTACGACGCGTCGGCCCGCTACGTCGAGCGCACGCTGCTCGCCGCCGGCTACGACGTCCGGTTGCAGGAGTTCGAGTTCCCGTACTTCGAGGTCGTCGGGGAACCCGTCCTCGAGGTGGCGGGGGCGCCGCTGGCGACCGTCGCCTTCGACTACTCGGGTTCCGGGGACGTGACCGCCCCGATCGCGCCCGTGGACGTCGTCGAGCCGACCGGCACCGACAACGTCTCCACCAGCGGGTGCGAGGCGAGCGACTTCACCGGGTTCCCGGCGGGGGCGGTCGCGCTCCTGCAGCGCGGAACGTGCCCCTTCGCGGACAAGGTCGCCAACGCGGTGGCCGCCGAGGCCGCGGCGGTCGTCATCTTCAACGAGGGTCAGGCGGGCCGCCAGGACCTCAGCGGCGGGACGCTCGGCAGCCCCGCCGGCGTTCCCGTGCTGGGTCTCAGCTACGCGGACGGCGCCGCCCTCGTGGAACGCGCGGGCGAACCGGTGCGCGTGGCGGCGGAGACGATCGCGGAGGAGCGCACCACCACGAACGTCATCGCGGACGCCCGCGGCGGCGACCGCTCCCGCACCGTCGTCGTCGGGGCGCACCTGGACTCCGTCCTCGACGGTCCGGGCATCAACGACAACGGCAGCGGCACCGCGACGATCCTCGAGATCGCGGAGCAGATGGCGACCCTCGGCGGCAAGGACCGCCAGCACGTGCGGTTCGCGTTCTGGGGTGCCGAGGAGCTCGGCCTGCTGGGTGCCACCCACTACGTCGACTCGCTGTCGGACGCCGAGCTGCAGGACGTCTACGCCAACCTGAACTTCGACATGGTCGGCTCCCCGAACTACGTGCCGTTCGTCTACGACGGCGACCTGTCGGACACCGCCGAGGAGTCCAGCCCGGCCCCGCCCGGGTCCGCGCAGATCGAGCGCCTCCTCACCGACCACCTCGCCACGCGCGGCGGTTCCGTGCCGACGGCGTTCGACGGCCGGTCCGACTACGGGCCCTTCATCGCGGCCGGGATCCCCGCCGGCGGGTTGTTCAGCGGCGCCGAGGGCGTCAAGACCGAGGAGCAGGCGGCGGCCTTCGGCGGCACGGCGGGCGTGGCCTACGACGCCTGCTACCACGCGGCCTGCGACACGATCGCGAACCTCTCCACGAAGTCCCTGTCGGTGCTCGGCGACGCGGCGGCGCACGCCGTGCTGACGCTGGCCCGCACCCGCACGGGGTTCTACGAGGACCTCAGCCGGACGCCGAAGTCCGCGCCGCAGAGCGCACCCGAGGCGGCCGACGCCGCCTGAGCCCCACCGCGACCGCGGACCCGGACCGTCGTCAGCGCCGCTCGCGCCCCGCGCGCGAGCGGCGCACGAGGTCCGCGGCCGCCTCGTCCCACTCCGGGTGCTCGAAGGTGAACCCGGCCCCGAGCAGCCGGCCGGGGACGACGCGGCGGCTCTTCAGCAGCAGTTCCGTGTCCGTGCGCAGCGCGAACGCCCCCACCTCGGCCATGAGGCGGGTGGCGGGCAGGCCGGCCCGGACGCCCCAGGCCCGCCGCAGCGACCGCATCAGCTCGGCCTGGGGCACGGGACCGGGGGCCGCGAGGTTCACGGGGCCGTCGAGGTCCTCCCGCGCCAGGAGCAGCTCCACCGCGCGCACGACGTCGTCGTCGTGGATCCACGACACGTGCTGGCGTCCACCGGCGACCGGCCCGCCGAGGCCGGCCCGGACCATCCGGGAGAGCACGTCGAAGATGCCGCCGCGGTCGGGCTGCATGACCATCGCGGTGCGCAGGGCCACGCGCCGGGTCGCCGGCGTCGCCGCGTCGGCCTGGGCCTGCTCCCAGCGGCGGGCGATCCGGACGCTGTACTCCCAGGACAGGGGGACGTCGGGTTCCTCACCGCCGAGGACGCCGGTGTCCTCGTCGTGGCCCCGGTCGTCACCCCGGCTGCGGGCGTCGGCGTAGATCGTGGCCGTGCTCATCTGCAGCCACACCCGCGGCGGGCGCCGCGCCGCCGCGATGGCTGCGCCCACGACGCGGGTCGAGTCGACGCGCGAGTCCATCATCTGACGCAGGTTCGCGTCGGTGTAGCGGCAGCTGACCGTCCGGCCGGCCAGGTTCACGACGGCGTCGGCGCCGTCGAGCTCGGCGGCCCAGGGGCCCAGCGTCCGTCCGTCCCAGAGGACGTGGCGGACACCGGCTTCCAGCTGCTGGGGCCGCCGGCTGAGGACGGTGACCGCGTGACCTCGACGCACCAGGGCCCGCCGCAGCAGACCGCCGACCTGGCCGGTGCCCCCCGGCACGACGATCTCCATGCGGGGAGCCTAGGTCGTCGCGGCCCGCTCCGTGGGCTCCCGGAACTCCGGCGTGCGCGGGTCGTCGGGGCCGTCGTCGCCCGCGAGGGCCGGCAGCGGCGCGTCGTCGTGCGCCGACAGCGCCGCGCCGACGGTCCCCTCCACGAAGCCGGCGTCCTCGCCGCCGGGGGAGTCCCCGGGTCCCGGGGCGCCCGGCTCGCCCGCGTCGGACCCCGTCGCCATCCCGCTGTCCAGCCCGCCCTGCTCGCCGGCCGGCCGCCGGCCCTCGATGTCGGTCACGCGGGGCTCCTACCCACCGCGGCGCCGCTCACGCGGAGGCGCGGCGGACGAAGCGGTGCGCCACGCGCCGCACCACGGTCGAGGTCGTGCTGGACAGCTCGCCGTCGTGCAGGCCGACCGCGAGGTCGATCGCCGCGCCCGCCACCGCGGCCATGTCCAGGGCCAGGCTGGACAGCTGCGGCGTCACCCACGTCCCCAGGGGCAGCCCGTCGATGCCGAGGACGCGCACGTCCCCCGGGACGTCGACGCCGTGGCGCCGGCACGCCTCGAGGACGCCGAGGGCGATGACGTCGTTCCACGCGACGACCGCGTCGCACGGGACGTCCGCCCGGAGCAGCGGTTCCACGGCCGTCCGCCCCGCGTCGACGGACGTGGCCGACGTCCAGACGAGCCGCAGCGGGACGCCGGCGCGGGCGAACGCCTCGCTGACCAGCCGGCCGCGGCCGCTGGTGAGCCCCTCGTCGGAGACCTCCACCATCCACGGGTGGCGGACGCCGTGCGCGAGCAGGTGCGCCACGGCGTCCTCGACCGCCGGGGCGACGTCCAGCTCGACGACCCCGCCCGAGCGCCGTTCCACGGTCGGGTCGATCTCGACGCTCGGCATGCCCCCCAGCACCTCGCGCTCCTCGCCGGGGGCGATGTCGAAGTAGCCGATCATCGCGTCGACCTGCTGCGCGAGGTCCATGAGCTGCCGGCGGCGGTCGGTGGCGTGCACGCTGTCCACGAGCAGGACGTTCCAGTCCCGCTGCGCCGCGGCGCCCAGCACGGCCGCCGCAAACTCCGGGTAGTACGGGTTGGTCAGGTCGTTGACGACCAGGCCGACCGTGCGGTGCGAACCCTTCACCGCCAGCCCGCGGCCGAACCGGGAGGGCCGGTAGTGCAGCGCGCCGGCGGCGGCGAGCACGCGCGCCTTCGTCGCGGCGCTGATGTCCGGCAGGTCGTTCATGGCGCGCGTCACCGTCTGCCGGGACACCCCGGCCGCCGCCGCGACGTCGTGGATGGTCGCCGCCGAGCGGGACGGGTGCCGTCCTCGTGCGGTGTCGGGGGAGAGCTGGCTCATCGCCTCACAGGTCCGTCGGCCGGGGGTGGGTCCTCCCCCGCCGGCCGCGGGCCGGACCCGCGGCGATGGTGCCAGACGGCCCCCGGGGCGACAAGGCGTGACGACGAGGCGGTGACGGTCGTCCGGCACCCAGGTCGTTGACAGGTCCGGGTGCTGGTGCAACAGTCCCGGGACCGGGCCGTGAGCGCTCACGGCCGGGGACGACCAACCAGTTCTCACCGTCGAGAGTGGGTCGCACGTGAACGATCTCCTGTCCCGCCGTTCCGCCCTGAGGGCGGCCGCCGGTACCGCAGCCCTCGCCGCCGGGGCGACCCTCGCGGGGTGCGGGTCGGAGGTGTCCATCTCCTCGGACCCCGACGAGCTGGTGCTCTGGTACTGGAACCGCTCCTTCTCACCCGGTCTGCTCGCGCAGGCCGCCGAGCAGATCCCGGGGACCACCCGCCGCCTGCGCGCCGACCTCATCGGCGGCACCTTCGACAGCAAGCTGCGCACGAGCCTGGCCGGGGGCGCCTACATCCCCGACATCACGGCGCTCAACGACAACGTCGCCCTCTACTTCCCGAACGAGGACCTGTTCCACGACCTCAACGAGTTCGGGGCCGAGGAGGTCCGCGACGAGTTCTACGACTGGAAGTGGTCGCTCGGCACCACCACGAGCGGCCGGTTCTGCTTCTGGCCCATGGACACCGGGCCGACCGGCTTCTTCTACCGCGCGGACCTGTTCGAGGCGGCCGGGTTGCCGTCCTCGCCCCAGGACGTCGGGGCGGCCATCCGCACGTGGGACGACTGGATCGACCTGGGGGTCCAGCTCCGGGCGGCCGAGGGCGGCTCGTTCATCATCATCAACGCGCTCTCGGTGTTCCAGCAGCACATCAACGCCAGCTCCGAGCGGTACCTCGACGCGGACGACAAGCCCCTGTTCACGCAGCCGGGCAACGCGATCCGCGAGGCGTGGGACGTGGCCGTGCGGGCGGCGAAGGCCGGGGCCACGGGCAACCTCCAGCTCGTGACCGACCAGAACTCCGCCTTCTCCAGCGGCAAGGTCGCCGGGCACATCGACGGCGCCTGGTGGGCGCAGGTCATCGCCGAGACGGCGCCGGACTCCCGCGGCCTGTGGCGGCTGGCGCCCCAGCCGGAGCTGCCGGGCAACCGCGGCGGCTCCTTCATGGCCGTGCCGAAGACCTGCAAGGACCCGGCGGCCGCGGTCGCCTTCATGCGCTGGCTCACGACCCCCGAGAGCCAGGCCACCTCCTACAACGAGATGCAGCTGTTCCCGTCCGCGCCGCGCAGCTTCCAGCTGGGCACGATGACGGGCGGGGACTACTTCGGGGACCAGGACCCGCTGGCCTTCTTCAGCGAGGCGGCCCTGCAGGTCCCCACCACCTTCATCAGCACCTACGAGAGCCAGGTGGGTGCCTTCGCCGTGCAGATCGCCAACGTCGAGAGCGCCGGGAAGGACCCCGACACGGCCTGGAACGACGCCGTCGAGGAGACCCTGCGGATCCTCGCGAAGAGAGGAGTCGTCTGATGGCCGTCCCGTTGCGCGCCCCCGCCCGTCCCGCCGCCCGCGAGCGTCTCGCGGTCACCGGGCCGAGCGGGACGCGGCGCCGCCGCATCCGGGAGAACTGGGCGCAGTACGTCGCCGTCTCCCCGTTCTACGTCCTGTTCCTCGTCTTCGGGCTCTTCCCCATCGCGTGCTCGATCGCCCTGTCCTTCACCGACTGGGACGGCATCGGCGACATCGAGTTCGTCGGCCTGGCGCAGTACTCGTACCTGCTGCAGGACCCGCGGTTCTGGAACGCGGTCACCACCACGATGATCATCTGGGTCATCTCGACCGTGCCCATGCTGCTGCTCGCCCTGCTCATGGCGTTCCTGCTGCACCAGAACATCCGGTTCAAGGGGTTCTACCGGGTGGCGTTCTTCGTGCCCAACGTGACGAGCATGGTCGCCATGGCCATCGTCTTCGGGTCGGTGTTCTCCGACACCTTCGGGCTCGTCAACTCCGCCCTCACGGCGCTCGGCGCCGACGCGCTGCCGTGGCTGTCCACCGACTGGGGCATCCGCGTCACGATCGCGGTCATGGTCATCTGGCGGTGGACGGGCTACAACGCGATCATCTACCTCGCGGGCCTGCAGGCCGTGCCGACCGAGCTCTACGACGCGGCCAAGGTCGACGGGGCCGGGTTCTGGCGCATGTTCACCTCGATCACCATCCCGATGCTGCGGCCCGTCATCCTCTTCACCGTCATCACCTCGACGATCGGTGGCCTGGGCCTGTTCACCGAGCCGCAGATCCTTCTCGGTGACGGCGGCGGCCCGAACGAGGCCGGCATGACCATCGTGCTCTACCAGTACAACCAGGCGTTCACGCAGTTCGACTTCGGCTACGGCTCCGCGATCGCCTGGGCGCTGTTCCTCCTGGCCGCCGTCTTCGCGGCGATCAACTGGCGCCTGCTCAGCGAGCGCGACACCGTGCGCACCAAGCGTCAGGGGGCGGGACGATGAGCCTGCGCGAGAGGCCCGCGACCGCGGTCGAGCCCGGCCTGCACAAGGCCGGGCGGGGCCCCGGGTCCGCGCCGCGGCAGCTGCTGTCCTCGGCCGTGACGCACCTGTGCATCCTGATCGGGGTGCTGCTGTCCCTCTACCCGTTCTACTGGCTGCTGGTCATGGCGACGAGCACCACGGGGGAGATCTTCTCCTACCCGCCGAAGCTGCTGCCCGGCGACAACTTCGGCACGAACTTCTCCAACCTGCTGGCGAACGTGGACCTGCTCAGCTCCCTGGTCAACACGATCATCGTGGCCGGCGCGTCGGCCCTGCTCGTCGTCCTGCTCGACTCCCTGGCGGCCTTCGCCTTCGCGAAGTACGACTTCCCGGGCAAGGGCCCGCTGTTCCTGGTCGTCATGGCGACGTTCCTCTTCCCCGCGAACCTGTCGCTCGTGCCGAGCTTCTGGCTCATGTCGGAGCTGGGCTGGGTCGGCGGGCTGCAGGCGCTGATCGTCCCCGGGGCCGCAAACGCCTTCGGCATCTTCCTGCTGCGCCAGTTCGCGATGTCCTCGATCCCGGACGAGCTCATCGAGTCCGCCCGGATCGACGGGGCCGGCTTCTTCCGCACGTGGTGGTCGATCGGGCTGCCGATGCTGCGCGGCGGACTCGCCTTCCTGGGCATCTTCACCTTCATCACCGTCTGGAACGACTACGTCTGGCCGCTCATCGTCCTGAACAACCCGGCCCGCCAGACGCTGCAGACGTCGCTGGCGAGCCTCAACACCGCCTACAGCAACGACATCGGGCTCATCATGGCCGGCGCCTTCGTCAGCGTGCTCCCGCTGATCGGCGTCTTCCTCATCGGCTCGCGGCACTTCATCGCCAACATCGCCGCCGGCGCGCTCAAGGGCTGAGCCCCGCGGTCGCTTCGCGCACGACCCGACGCCCGTCACCCCTCCCCGGGGTGGCGGGCGTCCGTCGTGGTGCCCCGGGCACGGTGGGCGCCCCGGCCGGCGAGCCAGCTGACCGAGGCCGCGCCCAGGAACAGCGCGAGCTCGACCAGCCGGTCGGCGGAGAGATCGAGGACGCCGAAGCGGCCCACGACGAAGCCCGTGTGCACGGCCCACGCGCTCGCCGCGACGAGGACCGCGGCCCGCCAGGGCAGGCCGACGCTGCTCACGACGGTCAGCACCACGAACAGCAGCAGGGCGCCGGAGGCGGCCAGGCCGGTGAGCCGGCAGAGGAGGACTGCGACGACGAGGGCGCCGCACGTCAGCAGGACGCGCAGCTCGGCGGGCAGGGCGCGGTCGTCGTCGTGGACCGCGGGCCGCGGGAGGGAGGAGGTCACGAGGTGAGGGTGCGGCCGTCCGGGCGCTCCGGCGCCGGACCTTGACGACTCCCGTACGCCTGCGTCAAGGACGCGTCAAGGAACGGGGCCCGCGCGTCAAGGGAGCGTCAGGACGCCCGGTGCGCCGGGGGCCCGGTGCTGCACTCGGGACGTGCCACCGTCCGTCCCCCTCTCCCCAGGAGTCCCCGTGCTCGACCTCGGGTTCGTCGCACTCACCCTCGTCCTCGCGCTGGTCGCGACGCTCCTCGTCCGCGCGCTGGAGCGCCGGTGAGCGCCGGCGAGGCCGCCGGCCTCGTCCTGGCGGTCCTGCTGGCCGGGTACCTCCTGCTGGCCCTGCTGCGCCCCGAGAGGTTCTGAGCCCCGGTGAGCACCCTGTCCGACACCGCGGCCGGCCTCCTGCAGATCGGCCTGCTGCTGCTCCTGCTCGCCGCGGTCCACGTGCCGCTCGGTGACCACATCGCCCGCTCCCTCAGCTCCCCGCGCCACCTGCGCGTCGAACGGGCCACCTACCGCCTCCTGCGCGTGGACGGCGACGCCGACACCCGCTGGCCCACCTACGCCCTGTCCGTCGTGGGCTTCTCGACCGTCTCCGTCCTCGTGCTCTACGCCTTCCTGCGGCTGCAGGGGCACCTGCCGCTGTCGCTCGGCTTCGGGGCGATGGAGCAGACGCAGGCGTGGAACACCGCGGTGTCGTTCGTGACGAACACCAACTGGCAGTCCTACTCCGGGGAGTCCGCGCTCGGGCACCTGGTGCAGATGGCCGGCCTGACCGTGCAGAACTTCCTCTCCGCGGCCGTGGGTCTCGCGGTCGCCGTCGCCCTCGTGCGCGGCCTCTCCCGCCGCGGCACCGGCACGATCGGCAACTTCTGGGTCGACCTCGTGCGCTCCACGGTCCGCATCCTGCTGCCGCTGGCGCTCGTCGCGGCCGTGCTGCTCCTGCTGACCGGGGTCGTGCAGAACTTCACCGGGGCGACGGAGTACACGACGCTCGCGGGGGGCAGCCAGACCATCGTCGGCGGCCCGATCGCCTCGCAGGAGGCCATCAAGGAGCTGGGCACGAACGGCGGAGGCTTCTTCAACGCCAACTCCGCGCACCCCTTCGAGAACCCCACGGCCGTGTCGAACGCGCTCGAGGTCTTCCTGCTGCTGGCGATCCCCTTCAGCCTGCCCCGCACCTTCGGCACGATGGTCGGCGACCACCGGCAGGGCCTGACGATCCTCGCCGTCATGGGCGGCCTGTGGGGTGCCTCGCTCGCCGTCACCACCTGGGCGGAGACGCACGCGCTCGGCACCGTCCCGCAGGCCGTGGGCGGCGCCATGGAGGGCAAGGAGGTCCGCTTCGGCGAGTGGGCGTCGGCGTTGTTCGCGACGTCGACGACCATGACCTCCACGGGAGCGGTGAACTCCTTCCACGACAGCTACACCGCGCTCGGCGGCGGGGCGCTGCTGCTGAACATGATGCTCGGCGAGGTCACGCCCGGCGGGGTGGGTTCCGGTCTGTACGGCATGCTCGTGCTGGCGATCCTCACCGTCTTCCTGGGCGGCCTCATGGTGGGCCGGACGCCGGAGTACCTCGGCAAGAAGATCCGCCAGCGCGAGATCACGCTCGTCGCGCTCTACATCCTCGCGACGCCGTTCGCGCTGCTGGTCGGGGCGGCCGTCGCGCTGTCGAGCGCGTCCACCCGCTCGGCCATGCTGAACTCCGGGCCGCACGGGCTGTCGGAGATGCTGTACGCGTTCGCCTCGGCGGCCAACAACAACGGCAGCGCGTTCGCCGGGTTCGGTGCCAACACGGCCTTCTACAACACCGCGCTCGGCCTCGCGATGGTCGCGGGCCGCTTCGTCCCGCTCCTGCTCGTGCTCGCGCTGGCCGGCGCTCTCGCCCGGCAGCGCCCGGCCGACGCCACCACGGGGACCCTGCCCACGTCCTCGGTCACCTTCGCGGGGCTGCACGCCGCGGTCATCGTCGTCGTCGCCGGTCTCACGTTCTTCCCCGCCCTGTCCCTCGGACCCCTCGCAGAGGCCCTCGCATGAGCACGCCCACCCTCCCGGACACCTCCGTCCCCGCGTCGCCCGCCGCACCGGCCGGCCCGCACCGCGTCGCCAGCGGCGCGTTCAGCCCGCGCCAGCTCGTCGCGTCACTGCCCGACGCGTTCCGCAAGCTGGACCCGCGGCACCTCGTGAAGACCCCGGTGATGTTCGTCGTGGCCGTCGGGGCCGCGCTGTCCACGGTCCTGGCCGTCACCGACCCGTCGGTGTTCGCGTGGGTCATCGTCGTCTGGTTGTGGATCACCGTGGTGTTCGCCAACCTCGCCGAGGCCGTCGCCGAGGGCCGCGGGCGCGCCCAGGCGGCCTCCCTGCGCAAGGTCAGCTCGGAGACGACCGCCCGCCGGCTGCTGCGCGAGGGCGCGGCCGAGGAGGAGAGCGTCGCCTCGTCCGCCCTGCGGGTGGGCGACCTCGTCGTGGTGGAGGCGGGCGAGACCGTCCCGGGCGACGGGGACGTCGTCGAGGGCGTCGCGAGCGTCGACGAGTCCGCCATCACGGGGGAGTCGGCGCCCGTCATCCGCGAGTCCGGCGGCGACCGCAGCGCCGTCACGGGCGGCACCACGGTCCTCTCCGACCGCATCGTCGTGCGGATCACGGCCAAGCCCGGCGAGAGCTTCGTCGACCGGATGATCGCCCTGGTCGAGGGGTCCGCCCGCCAGCGGACGCCCAACGAGATCGCGCTCAACATCCTCCTCGCGAGCCTGACCCTGGTGTTCCTGCTGGCCGTCGTCACGCTGCAGCCCATGGCCGTCTACTCCGGCCGGCCGCAGAGCGTCGTCGTCCTCGTGGCCCTGCTGGTCTGCCTCATCCCCACGACCATCGGGGCGCTGCTCTCCGCGATCGGGATCGCCGGCATGGACCGGCTGGTGCAGCGCAACGTCCTCGCCATGTCCGGCCGCGCCGTCGAGGCCGCGGGCGACGTCGGGACCCTGCTGCTGGACAAGACGGGCACCATCACCCTCGGCAACCGGCAGGCCCACGAGCTCCTGCCCGCCCCCGGCGTCGAGGACGCGGACCTCGCCGACGCCGCGCAGCTGTCCAGCCTCGCCGACGCCACCCCCGAGGGCCGCTCGATCGTCGTCCTCGTCAAGGAGCGCCACGGCCTGCGGGCCCGCGCCGAGGGGGAGCTGACCGACGCCACGTTCGTGCCGTTCACGGCCCAGACCCGGATGAGCGGGGTCGACCTCGGCGCCGACGGCGACGGGAGCGGGGTCCGCCAGGTGCGCAAGGGCGCGGCCGCCGCCGTCACGCACTGGGTCCGCACGCAGGGCGGCGACGTCCCCGCGGAGGTCGGCCAGTGCGTGGAGGACGTCGCCACCTCGGGCGGCACGCCGCTGGTCGTCGCGGAGTCGGTCGGCGGCCGCGCCCGGGTCCTCGGCGTCGTGCACCTCAAGGACGTCGTCAAGGACGGCATGCGCGAGCGGTTCGAGCAGCTGCGCGCCATGGGGATCCGCACGGTCATGGTCACCGGTGACAACGAGCGCACGGCGCGGGCCATCGCCGCCGAGGCCGGGGTGGACGACGTCCTGGCCGAGGCGACGCCCGAGGAGAAGCTCGCGCTGATCCGCCAAGAGCAGTCCGGCGGCCGGCTCGTCGCGATGATGGGCGACGGCACCAACGACGCCCCGGCGCTCGCCCAGGCCGACGTCGGCGTGGCCATGAACACCGGCACCTCGGCCGCCAAGGAGGCCGGGAACATGGTCGACCTGGACTCCAACCCCACGAAGCTCATCGAGATCGTCGAGATCGGCAAGCAGCTCCTCATCACGCGGGGCGCGCTCACGACGTTCTCCATCGCCAACGACGTCGCCAAGTACTTCGCGATCATCCCGGCCATGTTCGTGACGACGTTCCCGCAGCTGGACCGCCTCAACGTCATGCGCCTGGCCACACCCGAGTCCGCGATCGTGTCCGCGATCGTCTTCAACGCCCTGGTCATCGTCGCGCTGATCCCGCTGGCCCTGCGGGGCGTGCGGTACCGGCCCTCGAGCGCCGCCGCGCTGCTGCGGCGCAACATCCTCGTCTACGGCCTCGGCGGCGTCGTCGTCCCGTTCATCGGCATCAAGCTCATCGACCTGCTCGTCTCGACCATCCCGGGGATCGGCTGACATGTCCTCTCACTCGCGCTCCTCCCGCAGCGGCTCCGCGGCGGCCACCGGCACCGCGGACGCCGGCCCGACCGCGTCGCTCGCGGGGCTCGTGCGCCAGGCCCGGACCGGGCTCGTGCTGCTCGCCGCGGCGACCGTCGTGCTCGGCCTGGTCTACCCGGGCGTCGTCTACGCCGCCGGGCGGCTCGTGCCCGCGCGCGCGGACGGCCAGGTCCTCAGCGTCGCCGGCCGGCCGGTCGGCTCGGCCATCATCGGTCAGCAGTTCGCGGGGGACGAGTGGTTCGCGCCCCGCCCCTCGGCCGCGGGCGAGGACGGGTACGACCCGCTCGCCTCCGGCGCGTCCAACCTCGGGCCCGAGAGCGCCGACCTCGCCGCGGCGGTGGCCCAGCGGCGGGCCGACGTCGCCGCCCGCGACGGCGTCGACCCCGCCGACGTGCCCGCCGACGCGCTCACCGCCTCGGGCAGCGGGCTCGACCCGGACATCTCGCCGGCCTACGCGCAGCAGCAGGTGGCGCGCGTCGCCCGGGCCCGCGGCCTCGACGAGCAGACGGTCGCCGCGCTGGTGGCGGCCCACACCGAGGGCCGGGCCGCCGGGTTCCTCGGCGAGCCGCACGTCAACGTCCTCGAGCTCAACGTCGCGCTCGCCGCGACGGCCGGCTGAGCATGGACGGCCGCGGGCGGCTGCGGGTGTTCCTCGGGGCCGCCCCCGGCGTGGGCAAGACGTTCTCGATGCTCGACGAGGCCCACCGCCGCGCGGACCGGGGCACGGACGTCGTCGTGGCCGTCGTCGAGACCCACGGCCGCGAGCGCACGGCCGCCGCCCTGGAGGGCCTGGAAGTGCTGCCCCGCAAGCGGTTGACCCACCGGGGCGCGGAGTTCGACGAGCTGGACCTCGACGGCGTGCTGCGGCGGGCGCCCGAGGTCGCCGTCGTCGACGAGCTGGCGCACACCAACGCGCCCGGAGCGAAGAACGCCAAGCGGTGGCAGGACGTGGCGGACCTGCTCGCGGCGGGCATCGACGTGGTCTCGACCGTGAACATCCAGCACCTGGAGTCGCTCAACGACGTCGTCGAGCACATCACCGGGGTCCGGCAGCGCGAGACCGTCCCCGACGAGGTGCTGCGCCGCGCGGAGCAGGTGCAGCTCGTCGACATGACGCCGGAGGCGCTGCAGCGCAGGCTCTCGCACGGCAACGTCTACGCCGCCACCAAGGTGGACGCCGCCTTGTCGAACTACTTCCGCATCGGCAACCTCACGGCCCTGCGGGAGCTGGCGCTGCTGTGGCTGGCCGACCGGGTCGACGAGGGACTGGAGCGCTACCGCGCCCAGCAGGGCATCGACTCGCCCTGGCCGACGCGCGAGCGCGTCGTCGTGGCCCTGACCGGTGGCCCGGAGGGCGAGACGCTCGTCCGGCGCGCCGCGCGCATCGCCGGTCGCGGAGCCGGGGGTGAGCTGCACGCCGTGCACGTCGCGAGCGCCGACGGCCTCGTGCGGTCCTCCCCGGTGCTGCTCGCCCAGCAGCGCGCCCTCGCCGAGACGCTCGGCGGCACCTACCACCAGGTCGTGGGCGACGACGTCGCGCAGTCCCTGCTGGGGTTCGCCCGCGGCGTCAACGCCAGCCAGATCGTGGTCGGCGCGAGCCGCCACAGCCGGCTGTCGTCGCTGTTCCGGCGCAGCGTGGGCGACGGGGTCGTCCGCGGTTCGGGGGCGATCGACGTCCTCGTGGTCACCCACGACCAGCACCCCGAGGGCCTGCGGCTGCCCCGGCGCGCGCACGCGGCGCTGTCGCCGAACCGCCGCCTGCTCGGCTGGCTCGTCGCGCTGGGCGGGCCCGCGCTGCTCACGGCGCTGCTGCTGACCCTGCCCCCGCAGGACCTCTCGACCGACCTCATGCCGTTCCTCGTCGTCGTGGTCGCCGCGGCCCTCACGGGCGGCGTCTGGCCGGCGCTCGGCGCGGCCCTGCTCGGCAGCCTCCTGGTGAACTTCTTCTTCACCGTCCCGCTGCACCGGTTCACGATCGCCCAGCCCGCCAACGCGGTCGCGCTCGGCGTGTTCCTCCTGGTGGCCGTCGCGCTGTCGGGGACCGTCGACCGCGCGGCCCGCCGGACGCAGGACGCCGCGCGCAGCCGGGCCGAGACCGAGGCGCTGTCGGTCCTGACCCGCACGGCGCTCGTCGCCGCCCACCCGCTCGACGAGGCGCTCGAGCACACGCGCCAGACCTTCGCGGTGGACGCCGTCACGCTGCTCGAGCGCGAGGACACCGCGACGCCGTGGCGCGTGGTCGCGACGGCGGGCGCGCCCGTGTGCACGGCACCCAGCGAGGGCGACGCCGAGGTGGTCGTCGAGGAGACGCTCTGCCTCGCCCTGCGCGGGCGCCTCCTCAGCGCCGACGACCGCCGCGTGCTGGAGGCGTTCGCGGGGCAGATCGCCGCCCTGCGCCAGCGCCAGCGGCTGCGCGCGGAGGCCGCCCAGGTGCGGCGGCTGGAGGAGGGCGACGCGGTGCGCGGCGCCCTGCTCACCGCCGTCTCGCACGACCTGCGGACGCCGCTGGCGACCCTCAAGGCGGCCGTCGACAGCCTGCGCGCCACCGACATCGAGCTGTCGGCGGCCGACCGCGCCGAGCTGCTGGCCTCGGTGGGCGGCTCGGCCGACCGGCTGCAGGGGCTCATCGACGACCTGCTCGACCTCACGCGCGTGCGCAGCGGCGTCGTCCAGCCCCGGATGGTCGTCGTGGCACTGGACGAGGTCGTGGGGCTCGCGCTGGCCGACGTCGCCGGCGAGGTGGGCGCCGACCGGGTGTCGGTGGACGTGGCCGAGGACCTGCCGCTCGTGTCCACCGACCCGGGGCTGCTGCGGCGCGTGGTCGCCAACCTGGTCCAGAACGCGCACCGGCACGGCGCCGGGACGGGGGAGGCGCCGGGGGGTGCGCGGGTCGAGGTGGTCGCGAGCGTCTCGGTCGAGGACGCCCGGCAGCAGGTGCGGCTGCTCGTCGTGGACCACGGTCGGGGGCTGGCGGGGGCCGCGAAGGAGCGGGCCTTCACCCCGTTCCAGCGCCTGGGCGACCGGTCCGGGGCCGGGCTCGGCCTGGGGCTCGCGGTGGCGCGCGGCCTGGCCGAGGCCGTGGGAGGCCACCTGGTCGCCGAGGACACCCCCGGCGGGGGCCTGACGATGGTCCTGGACCTGCCCCTGGCCGGGACCGCCCACGAGCTCGTCCCCGAGGACGCCGTGGAGGTGTGACAGTGGGACCCGACCCGACCGTCCCCGACCCCTGGAGGTAGCGCGTGACCGTGCGACCGCCGTCGCCGAGCCCCCGGGCCGTCCCCGCCGCCGAGCCCGAGGGGCTGGCCGCGCTGCCCGTCGTCGAGTGCAAGCTGTACGACCCCGACGGGGGGCACCGGCACGTCGACGACCTCGACGCCGCCCTCGCGAGCGCCCGCACCGACGGGGGCTTCGTCTGGATCGGCCTGCACGGCACGAGCGCCCGCGACCTGGAACGGCTCGCGACGTTCTTCCAGCTCCCGGCCCTGGCCGTGGAGGACGCCATCAACGCCCACCAGCGGCCCAAGTTCGAGCAGTACCCCGCGATGACGTTCGCCGTGCTCAAGCCCGTCCGCTACGTCGACCACGACGAGGTCGTGGACGTCAGCGAGATCGCCATCTTCCTGGGCGAGCACTTCCTCATCACCGTGCGGCACGGCGAGTCGAGCGTCGTCGCGACCGTGCGGCGCGAGGTGGACGGCGACGAGCGGCACGCGCCCACCGGACCGGGTGCGGTGCTGTACCGCCTCCTGGACCACGTCGTGGACGGGTACACGGAGGTGGTCGACGCGATCGCCGTCGACATCGAGGAGATCGAGGAGCAGGTGTTCAGCGGGGGCGAGGCCGACCACGCGGAGCGCATCTACAAGCTGAAGCGGGAGGTGCTGGAGTTCAAGCGGGCGGTCGGTCCCCTCGTCGCCCCCCTGCAGCGCCTGGTCGACGGGGACGCCGGCCCGGCCGGCACGACCGTCGCCGCCGAGAAGCGCCCGTACTACCGCGACGTCCTGGACCACCTCCTGCGCGCCGCCGACGCGATCGACGGCTACGACCGGCTGCTCACGGACGTGCTGCAGGCCCACCTCACGCAGGTCAGCGTGCGGCAGAACCGGGTCGCCGCCCGGCAGAACGAGGACATGCGCAAGATCTCGGCGTGGGCCGCGATCGCCCTGGTGCCCACGGCCATCGCGGGCATCTACGGCATGAACTTCGAGAACATGCCCGAGCTGAGCACCCGGTACGGCTACTTCGTGGTGCTCGGGGTCATCGCCACGGTGTGCGTCAGCCTGTACGCGGCGTTCCGGTCGAAGGACTGGTTGTAGGACCGCTCACGGGTTGCGGCGCTGGAACTCCGCGGTGAGCGCGGCCTGACGCTCGACGACCTCCGCGATGACCTCCTCGATCTGGGCGTGGGCCGCGGAGACGGCGTCGATGGCCACGCAGACGTCCTCGATCGCCGTGGCCGCGCCCCGGGTGTCGTGCTGGATGGCGCCGGTCTTCGTCGTGACGTCCTCCGTGGCGTCCGCCGTGCGCCGGGCCAGCTCCTTGACCTCGGTCGCCACGACGGCGAAACCGCGTCCGAGCTCGCCGGCGCGGGCCGCCTCGATCGTCGCGTTGAGCGCCAGCAGGTTCGTCTGCTGCGCGATGCCGCGGATCAGCTGGGCCACCTCGCCCACCTCGCTGCTGGACGTGCCGAGGCCGGTCACGACCCCGGTCACGGCCCGCGCGCGGGCGACGGCCTCGCCCGAGCGGTGCCCCACCTCCTGCGCGGCCAGAGCGATCTCGGCGATGCTCGCGATGAGCTGGTTGGCGGACTGCGTCCCGAGGTCGCGGTCGGCGATGCGTTCCAGCGCAGCGGAGACGAGGACGCCCACGCGTCGCAGGGTGGCCAGCCGCTCGGGGCTCGGGTCGAGCGTCTCGGTGGCGAAGAAGTCCATCGTCCCCACGACCTCGCCGCGCACCACGACGGGGAAGCAGACCCCGGACCGGACCCCGACGCGGGCCGCGACGGGGGCGCGCACGCAGTCCGCCATCTCCGTCAGGTCGCGCACGAAGAACAGGTCGCGCGTGCGCCACGCGCGGCCGGAGAGCCCGACGCCCTCGCGGAAGGACGCCGCGAGCGTCACCTGGCGGAACTCCTCACCGGCGGACCCGCTCTCGACCGCGAAGTGCAGGGCGCCGTCGGCGGGGTCGACCTTCCAGTACGAGCCGTAGGCCCAGCCGAACTCCCGCCGGACGGCGTCGAGCGCCCCGCGGGCGGCGGACTCGGCGTTCGCGGCCGTCGTGAGCTCCGTCAGGACGCCGATCACGGCCTTGAGGTCCTCGGCCCGCGCGCGCTCCCGCTCGGCCGAGCGGACCTGGCTCAGGGCGCCGGAGAGGAGGTCGGCCACCACGCGGAGGGTGCCCAGGCGGCCGGCGCCGAGCTCCAGCCGCTCGGTGCTGAAGAAGTCCAGCGTGCCGTGGACCTCGCCGTCCAGGACGACCGGCAGGCAGACGCCCGAGACGACGCCCGCGCGCTGGGCCGCGGGCGCCCGCACGCAGTCGCGGACCTCGCCGAGGTCGGGGACGAAGAGGAGGTCCCCGCTCTCCCAGACCCGGCCGGCCAGTCCCACACCCCGGGCGAAGCTCGCGGAGCGCGTGACCTCGGCGAACTCGGGGCTGGCGCTGCCGCTCTCGGCCGCGAAGAGGAGGACCCCGGCGCCGCGGTCCACGCGCCAGTAGGAGCCGTAGCCCCAGCCGAAGGCGTCGCGGACGGCGTCCAGGGCGCCGCGGACTGCGTCCTCGGACGTGCGGGCGGACGTCACGGCCGCCACGACGGTGGCCAGGGCGGCGACGTCACGGTCGGCGTCGGCGTGGGCGGCGGCCACGGTCGCCGACCGGGTCGCGCTGGTGCGGGAGAACATCGGGAGAGGACCTCTCAGGTGGGTCAGCGCTGGAGCCAGGGCACGCGGACGGCGAGCGACGGGACGCGCGTGAGCAGCACGGCCGCGGAGCGCTCCAGCCACACCGGGTCGTCGAGGTCGGCCCACAGGAACCGGCGGTCCGCGTCGGCCGTGCCGGGGTCGTCGGGCGGGGCGAGGCGGGGGCCGCTGCGCGCGCCCGGGAGACCGGCCGCGGCGTCGCGCGCCAGGAACCCCCAGCGCTCGGTGGGCGAGCAGAACACGACGAGCCACTCGTCGGCCAGCAGGTCGTCCTCGGCGATGCCCACGGTCGCGACGCCGCCGCGGCCGGGGCCGCGCAGGTCGGTGGGCAGCCCCACGCCGAACGCGACGACGGTGGCGCCCCGCGCGGCGATGCGCGCGTAGACGGCCCGTGTGCGGGCGGTCCAGAACCGGTTCTCCTGCACCGTGACGAGGACGAGGAGGTCGTCACCGCCCGTGCCGGCGCGCCGCTCGCAGCGGCGCGACAGGGCGAGCAGGTCGCGCTTGGTGCGGGTCGACGTCGGGCGGGGGCCACCGGCCACCGCGACCTGGAACGGGGACACGCGCACGGGC
>NZ_JAAALN010000419.1 GCF_009906795.1 Kineococcus siccus | reverse complement strand
GAGCGAGCGGGGGGTCGTGCGGCGGAGCGGGTGCGGTCAGCGGTGCTGGGCGCGGGGGACGCCGAGCAGTTCGAGCAGGTCGACGCGCAGGGCGGCGAGGTCGGCGTCGGCGCGGTCGCGCGGGCGGGGGGCGTCGACGCGCAGGTCGCGGACGACGCGGGCCCCCGCGCCCTCCTCGGGCACGCCGAGGACGACCACGCGGTCGGCCAGGTGCAGGGCCTCGTCGACGTCGTGGGTGACGAAGACGACCGTCGCGCCCGTGTCCCGCTGGACGTCGTCGAGGAGGTCCTGCATGCGCAGGCGGGTGAGGGCGTCGAGCGCGGCGAACGGCTCGTCGAGCAGGAGGACGCCGGGGCGCCGCACCAGGGCGCGGGCCAGGGCGGCCCGCTGGGCCATCCCCCCGGACACGCGTCGCGGGCGGTGGCCCGCGAAGTCGGCGAGGCCCACGGTCTCCAGCCAGCGCAGCACCTCGGCGCGGCCCTCGGCCCGGGACGTGCCGGGCGGCAGGCCCAGGGCGACGTTCCCGGCCAGGTCGCGCCACGGCAGGAGCCGGGGTTCCTGGAACACCACGGCGGCCCGGTCGGAGACGCCCCGGACCGCGCTGCCCGCGACCTCCACGACGCCGCTGGTCGGGCTGTCGAGCCCGGCCACCATCCGCAGCAGGGTCGACTTGCCGCAGCCCGAGGCGCCGAGCAGCGCGACGGTGCTGCCGGCCGCGACGTCGAGGTCCACCGCGTCCAGGACGCGGTGGGAGCCGCCGGCGGTGGGGAACTCCCGGCCGACCCCGCGCAGCGCGACGGCGACCGGGCTGATCCGTGGGGAGCCGGCCCGCGGCCCGGGCGTCGTGGGGGTGTCGGGGGC
>NZ_JAAALN010000418.1 GCF_009906795.1 Kineococcus siccus | reverse complement strand
CGGCCCGGCGGGGCCGCCGATGTCGAGCAGGCGCGCCATGAGGTCGGCGGAGACGCCGGGCACGCCCAGCGCGGCGACGCGCGCCTTGACCAGGCGCTCGGCCTCGACGGCCTGCGCGCACGCGCAGCACGCGGTCACGTGGTCGAGGGCGCGGGCGGCGACGTCGGGCGCGAGCCGGCCGTCGACGAGGGGGGTGACGCGCGCTCCGAGGTGCGGCCCGCTCACGAAGGGTCCTCGCCGAAGGCGAGGGTCGGGCGCGGAGGGGCGGTGGGCCGCGGGGCGCGGTGGGCGAGCGACTCGCGCAGCTGCGCGCGGCCGCGGTGGATGCGGGAGCGGACGGTGCCGAGCTTCACGCCCAGGGTGGCGGCGATCTCCTCGTAGCTCAGCCCCTCGATGTCGCACAGGACGACGACCGCGCGGAAGTCCGGCGGCAGGGCGTCGAGCGCGCGCTGCACGTCGTCGTCGAGGTTGCGGTGCTCGTAGGCGCGCTCGGGCCCCATGTCGGTGCTGGGCAGCCGGTCGTCGGCGTCCTCGGCGAGGGCGTCGAAGCGGATCCGCTGCTTGCGGCGCACCTGGTCGAGGAAGAGGTTGGTCGTGATCCGGTGCAACCAGCCCTCGAAGGTGCCGGGCTGGTAGCTGGACAGCGAGCGGAAGACCCGGACGAAGACCTCCTGCGTGAGGTCCTCGGCGTCGTGGCGGTTGCCCGTGAGCCGGTAGGCCAGGCGGTAGACCCGCGCCGAGTGGTTGCGCACGACCTCGTCCCACGTCGGGGGCACCCACGTGGAGAAGGCGGCGGGAGGCGGGACTGCCTCGTCCGGCCGGCCGGGCTGGTCGCTCACGGGTGTCCTCCTGGGACGGGCGGGAAG
>NZ_JAAALN010000417.1 GCF_009906795.1 Kineococcus siccus | reverse complement strand
GCAGTGGGTGCGGTCGCGGGTCAGCGCCGGCTCGTGAACCGGCCGGGCGTCGTGCCCAGCACCCGGCGGAAGTGCCGGGTGAGGTGCGACTGGTCGTAGAACCCCGCGCCCACCGCGGCCTGCGCGGCCGGCCGCGGGGTCTCGACGCGAGCGCCCCGCTGCTGGGCCGCCAGCCCGACCAGGGCCAGACCGGCCTGGCGCGGGCCGGGGCCCCCGGCGCCGGGTCCCTCGCGGCGCTCGCGGTCCTGCTGGTGGGGGGCGCGCTGCTGGCCGTGGCCGCCGGGCTGGGCGTGCGCTACCTCGCCGGGCAGCTGCGCCGGCTCTGGGTGGTGCTGCTCCTGCTCGCCGCCGTGCAGCTGCTCTCCCGCGGGCCGTTGCAGGCCGCGGCCGTCGTGGCGGCCCTCGTGGCGTGCGTCTGGGCGGCGGCCCTCGTGACGGGCACGACGCCCGTGCCCGTCCTGCTCGACGCCGTGGTGCGCGGCCTGCGGCCGCTGCGGCGCGTGGGCGTCGACCCCGACCGCGTGGGGCTGGCGCTGCTGCTGGCCGTCACCAGCATCCCCGTCGTGGCCGGGCTGCTGGACGACTCCCGCGCCGCCGCCGCTGCGCGGGGACTCGGCCGCGACCCGCGCGCGGTGCTGGTCCCGACCGTGCTGCGCACCGTGGCCCACGCGCACGCCGTCAGCGAGGCCCTGGCCGCCCGCGGCCTCGTCGACGACTGAGCCTGGATCCACCGCCCGGTGAGGCGTCGTGGGCTGGGATGTGGGCGGCGGGTGCCTGCTGACCTGCAACGATGGGACTTCTCTACGGTTCCACGTCGTCTGCCAGGGAAGGCACCCGCCGAATGCAAGTCTTCCACGCCCTGCCCGCCGCCGCGCTGG
>NZ_JAAALN010000416.1 GCF_009906795.1 Kineococcus siccus | reverse complement strand
GGCTCAGGCGGTGTCACGCCTGGCAGGCTATCCGCGCGCCGGGAGGGGACCGCGCCGACGCACGTCACACCCCGCCGGCCTCGTCCCGGCGGCCCTCCTGCCGATGGGAGGGGGTCCGCCGTGAGCGAACGCACGTCGCCTCCCGCGTGGGAACGCGCGCGCCTCCGCGTCGGTTGGGAGAGAGTGTGAGCGGGAGCAGCAGCTCCCACGAGCTCGGAGCAGTACCGGAAGGAGTCTCGGAGTGACCACAGCACTTGCCAACGACCCCATGACTGCCGAGGACCGCTGCGACCGCTGCGGGGCCCAGGCCTACCTGCGCGTGACGCTGCCCTCGGGCGGCGAGCTCTTGTTCTGCGGCCACCACGGCCGTGAGCACAAGAACGCCCTGCGTGAGGTCGCTCGCGACATCCACGACGAGACCCGCAAGCTGGAAGCCGCCGCGACCACGTCGTCCTCCGACGCGCGCTGACGTCGTCCACCGCACGAGCACGGCCCGCGAGAGCCCGGTGACGCCCTGATGGGTGACGCCGGGCTCTTCGTCGTCGCGCTCGCGGTCGCGGTCGGCCTCGTGGGCATCGTGGTGCCGGTGCTGCCGGGCACCGTGCTGATCGCCCTGGCCACGGCCGTCTGGGCCGTCGCCACGGGGGGCGCCGCGTGGGCCGTCTTCGCGGGCGTCGCCGTCGTCCTGGCCGCGGGTCAGGTCGCCATGTACCTCGTCCCCGGCCGCCGCATGACGCGGGCCGGCATCCGGCGCAGCACCCTGCTGCTCGGCGGCCTGCTGGGCGTCGTCGGCTTCTTCGTCGTCCCGGTCGTGGGCCTGCCGCTGGGCTTCGTGCTCGGCGTCTTCCTGGCCGAGCTGGCGCGGGCGCGGCGCACGGGCCCGACC
>NZ_JAAALN010000415.1 GCF_009906795.1 Kineococcus siccus | reverse complement strand
ATCCCGCGACGCTACCGCCGGGTGCCCCCGGGCGGGGGAAGGGGGTCACGGGCACGGGACGTCTCCTCGACGGGTGGGCGCGGGCCCGGCTCATCCTGTCACCGCGCGGCGGCCGGCGCGGGGCCCGCCGGACGCCTCCGCCCGGGGGCACCCGGCGGTAGCGTCGCGGGATGGCGCAGCCGCTGTACGTCGAGACGCTGGTGCGGTGCGACGCGGACCGCGTGTGGCACCTGACCCAGGCCCCGGAACTCCACCCGCGCTGGGACCTGCGGTTCTCGGCGATCGAGCCCACGCGGCGCGACGCCGGAGGCCACCAGCACTTCACCTACTCCCTCGCCCTGCCGCACCCGCGCGCCGCGCTGCTGACGGTGACGGGCACCGGCGCCTCGACCGGCGAGCGGCGTGACGCGCGGGGCCACGGCACGTCGGCGCTGCGGTTCCGCCCGCACGGCGCGCTGTCACCGCTGGGCGAGGGGTCCGGCTACTGGCGCTACGTCCCGACTCCGCAGGGCGTCCGGTTCCTCACCGGCTACGACTACGCGCCCGGGTGGGGCCGCCTCGGCGCGCTCCTCGACCCGCTCGTCGTGCGGCCCGCGGTCGGGTGGGCGACGGCGTGGAGCTTCGACCGGCTGCGGCTGTGGGCGCAGGACGGCCTCGACCCCGCGCACGCGCGCGACCGGGCCCTGCGCGACGCCGGGGCCCGGGCCGCCGCGGTGGTGGCCGGGGCGGCCCTGCTCGCGGGGGGCCTGCGCTCCCGGCGCCCGCGGGAAGCGCTGGGGGGTCTCGTGCTCGCGGCGGCCGCGGTGGCGTGGCCCGTGGGGCCGGGGACCCCGTCGGCGCGGCGCTGCCGGCGCCGGCCGCCGGACCGCGGGTCCGCGACGGCCCCGGCGACGCTCGACGGG
>NZ_JAAALN010000414.1 GCF_009906795.1 Kineococcus siccus | reverse complement strand
GGCGGGCGCGGGGCGTGCGCGAGACTGCCCGGGTGCCGCACCAGACCGGGGCTCCCGCGACCGCCGTGGCGTCCGCGCGGTCGGCGGGCCTGGTGCGCGGGAGCGTGGAGGCGCTGCGCCCCACGTCGTTCGCCCTCGCGCCGGGCCGCTGCCTCGCGGTCGTGGGCCCCAACGGCAGCGGGAAGAGCACCCTGCTCGACCTGCTGGCCGGCCGCGCGCGCCCGACGTCCGGCGCGGTCGAGGTGCTGGGGCGTCCCGCCGATGAGGCGCGCCGCGCGTGCGCCGCGGACGTGTCCGTCCTGCTCGCGGGGTTCGCGTGCTACCCGGACCTGACGGTCCGCGAGCACCTCGAGCTCGTCGCGGCCGCGTGGCCGGCCGGCCGTGTCCTGGCCGGGGTGGACGAGGTGCTCGCCGCCACGGGTCTGGGGCCCGTGCGGGGGCAGTTCCCCGACGAGCTGTCCTCGGGCGAGAGCCAGGTGTTCGCCCTGGCCTGCGCGACGATGCGCCCCGCGCGCCTGCTGCTGCTCGACGAGCCCGAGCAGCGCCTCGACGCCGACCGGCGCGCGCAGTGCCTCGCCCTGCTGCGCCGGGTCAAGGCGCGGGGCATCAGCATCGTCGTGGCCACGCACAGCCGCGAGCTCCGCGACGGGCTGGCGGACGAGGTGCTCGCCCTGCACGCCCGCGACGCCGCGTGAGCCCCTCCAGCGGCGTTCGCACCGCGGTGTGGCCACGGCGCCGGGCCCCGGCGCGGCCGGGGACCCTGCCCGCCGCCCGCGCCGTGCTGCGCTCCGCCCGGGTGGGCCGGCCGGCCGGGTCCCGCGGGTACTCCGCGTACGTGGCCCTGCTCCTGGCCACGCTGTACGCGCCCGCGGCCTGGCGGGCCGCGGGCGCGTACAGCGTGGCCAGGAGC
>NZ_JAAALN010000413.1 GCF_009906795.1 Kineococcus siccus | reverse complement strand
GGGGGAGGGCATGACGCGTCGCCCTTCCGTCGCGGGTGGACGTGGGGCGTCACGTCCCCCGCCCATCGACCCGCCGCCCGGGGACCTGAGGCCCGGATCCTGGTCCGAACGAGTGGCGCGGTGCCGCGGTACGGGTGGTCCACGCCCCCGCGCGGCGCCGGGACCCGTCACCGTACGCAGTGGTCGCCGCCCGCCCGCGACCTCCCTGCGAACCCCTGAGGTGACGGATGTCCAGCTCTCGCAACGACCCCCGGTTGTCCGCCCTGCTGCGTGCGGACGTCGACCGCTACAGCTACATGCTGCGGCTCGACGGGACGGCCGCCGTGGGCGTCGAGAGCGCCGGGCTGGACGCGGCGCGCGCCCTGCTCATGTGCCAGGGCCTGCAGGCGGTCGTCGTGCACCGGCTGGGGCACGCGCTCTGGCGGTGGGCCCCCGCCGGCCGGGCCGGCCGCACGGTCCGCCTCGCCGGCCGGCTGGCGCACTTCGCGGCCAACCGCGTCGTGGAGTCGACGACGGGGATCTCGATCGCCGAGAGCGCCTCGATCGGCCCGGGGTTCTACATCGGCCACTTCGGCGGCGTCATCATCGGTCAGGTGCAGCTCGGCGCGAACTGCACCGTCAGCCAGGGCGTGACGATCGGGCGCAGCGGCCGGCGCGGCGAGACGGGTGCGCCCGTGCTCGGGGACCGCGTGTGGGTCGGTCCGGGCGCCGTGCTCGCGGGCAGCATCACGGTGGGCGACGACGCGGTCGTCGGCGCCAACGCGGTCGTCACCGCTCCCGTGCCGGCGCGGCACTCGGCCCTGGGCGCTCCCGCGCGGAGCAGGGAGAGCGCCGGCAGCTTCGAGATGGTCGTCTACCGGGGCGCCGCGGAGGACCCCGCGCGCACCGCGTCGATGCTCGCCCGGTGCCCCGACGCGGTCCCCGCAGC
>NZ_JAAALN010000412.1 GCF_009906795.1 Kineococcus siccus | reverse complement strand
CCCCCACCCCGACGCCGGTTCGGCCCTGGTGCGACCCCGGATCGGCCCTGCCCCGCGCCGCAACCGGTGGCCCCGGCAGCGCTGCGCAGTCGAACGGTCCTGGACACGCAGTGGAGGGGTCGTGCACGCCGCGACGGCCCTCCACCGTCCTCCACCGCCCTGACCTGCAGCGATGAGTCGACCGGACGGTCACTCTCGGTCATTGACGGTTGACGGTGGAGCGAAGTGGAGTACCGTGGAGGACAGCGGGCCAGAAGGGTCGCTGAGGGACCGTCCGGCTCCGGGGGTGTGGTGTGTTCCTGGGCACCCACACACCGCGCCTGGACGACAAGGGCCGGCTGATCCTCCCGGCGAAGTTCCGCGACCAGCTCTCCGACGGCCTGGTCATCACCCGCGGGCAGGAACGCTGCCTGTACCTCTTCCCGATGCAGGAGTTCGAGCGGATGCACGAGGAGCTGCGGCAGGCGCCGCTGACCCGCAAGGAGGCGCGCGACTACCTGCGCGTCTTCCTGTCGGGAGCCTCGGACGAGACGCCGGACAAGCAGGGGCGCTTCACGGTGCCTCCGGTCCTGCGCGCGTACGCCGGTCTGGACCGCGACGTCGCCGTCATCGGCGCCGGCTCGCGGGTCGAGCTGTGGGACCTCCCGACCTGGGAGAGCTACCTCGCAGCCGCCGAGCAGCCCTTCTCCGACCAGTCGGAGGAGGTGCTGCCCGGCATCGTCTGAGCGCCCTGACCCTCGACCAGACGTCGAGGGTCGGCGGGTGCACCGCAGGCCGCGGCCTCCAGCCGCTCCGACCTCGCGAGGGTCCGGCCCTGACGCCACTTCCCCGGCGCCAGGCCCGGCCCCCGCGAGCGAGGAGCGGATGGGGACCACGGTGTGCGGGCGGTCGGGCCGGGTGGAGGACCGCCGCCCGCACACCGTGGTCC
>NZ_JAAALN010000411.1 GCF_009906795.1 Kineococcus siccus | reverse complement strand
GTCCAGCCCGCCGTCGTCCAGCGCTCCGTCGTCCAGCCCGCCGTCGTCCAGCCCTCCGCCGTCCAGTCCCCTGAGCCGGAGCCGGCCGCACCGCCTCGGCCCACCGCGGTGGACCACGCGCTGTACCGCCGGCCGACGTCGTGAGCCACGACGACGCCCACCCCGCTCCCGACGACGCCCCCGAGGGTCCCGCGGAGCGCGGTGCCCCGGCGGGGTCCTGGGGCGCCTGGCTGCTGGTGCTCGCCACGGCCGCCCCGGTCGTGCTGTGGGCGGACACGGCCCGCCGCCTCCTGGGCTCGGGGGTCCGCACACCGCTCGAGCGGTTCCTGGGGGTGCCGGAGCGCACGTCGTTCACGGCCCGCTGGGAGTCACTGCTGACGACGGCGCCGCCGTCCGCAGCGCTCCTCTGCAGCGCGGCGGGAGCCGCGGCGCTGGCGGCGCTCGCCCTCGCCGGCCGGCCCGCCCTCCTCGTGCCGGTGGGCGTGGTGCGCCGGGCCGCCGCCGCCGTGGCCGGGCTGACCGCCGTGGTCGCCACGGCGGTCGTCGTCGCGATGCTCGCCTACCTCGCGCAGCCGGCCGAGGACGGCACCCCCTCGCGCAGCGGGTTCCCCCAGGGTCTCCTGGAGGTCCCCGCCGCGGCCCCCGTCGTGGGCGTCGCCGTCTTCCTCGCGGTGCTCGCGTCGCTGGCGACGGTGGTCCTGGTGCGCCCGGCCGGTCCGGCGGCGGCCGGGGCGCCCGCCGCCGCGCCGTCGGAGGTCGACGCGCGGGCCACGGAGGACCGGCCCGCCGGACCCGGCCACCCGGTCGCCGACCCGCGGCCGCTGCTCGCCGAGGCCCCGCGGGAGGACCCGCAGGCGGACCCGCGGGCGGACGGGGCACTGCCGCCCGCGCAGCTGCCGCGACCGGACGCGGACGAGCTGGCGCGGTACCGGCGACCCCGCTGACCCCGACCCCGCTC
>NZ_JAAALN010000410.1 GCF_009906795.1 Kineococcus siccus | reverse complement strand
CTCCGCGACCCGCCGGCTGCGCCACCTCGCCGAAGACGCCCGCATCCGGCTGCCGCGGACGCACCCGCACATGCTCAGGCACACCTACGTCACCACCATGCTCGACGCCGGCGTCGACCTCACAGACGTGCAGATCGCCGCCCGCCACGCCGACCCCCGCACCACCATGCGCTACGACCGAGCGAGAACCACGCTGGACCGCCACCCCAACTACATCCTCGCCGCCTACATGGCCTCCGGCACCTGAACGACCTCACTCATCTGCCGATCTCAGGGCGTTGTGCCCCGACGCTCACCCCGCGAAGATCAGAGGGTGACGTTGCACCGGTGGCCCCCCGCTGTTCCTCCGGACGAGCTGGGCGCGGTAGTCCACGGGCCAGTCATCCTCGCGCGTGCGACAGGCATCGTGGCGGGCCTGCGCTGCGTCTTCGCCTACAGCACCGGGATCTTCCTCCCCCTCGTCCTGCGCGCTGAAGGCGTCTACGCCGAAGCGGCCTCCCGCCAAGCCTTCGGCCCGCACGGCGAACCGATCACCGACTCAAACGACACCAGGTCGTGGTCACTGCCTCAGGTCCATATCGAGGTCAACGACCAAGCCGGCTTCACTGACTCCTCCGGAGGCTCCAGCTCCGGCGGCGAGAACAGCTTCGAGATGCAGGCGGACCACTGGATCGACGAGCTGCCGCGCGACGGGCGAGTCACCATCACCGTCGCCTGGCCCCAAGCCGGCCTCCCCGAGTCACGCACCACCCTCGTCCTCGAAGGTCTCGACGACCTGCACGAGAGGGTTCTGCCACTGCTCTGAACGTCGCGGTCATGGCACCCCTCTCTGTCAACCGACGCTCTTGCAGGGCCTGCGGGTGGGGTGGACGATGGCGCTGCGGGTCCGGGAAGTGACTTCTCCGAAGGGCCGGTCTGGGGATACGAGCCGGCCGCGCTGGAGCCAGTAGACGCCCCCACTTGTCCTCCCGGGCCCGTCACGACCACCGC
>NZ_JAAALN010000040.1 GCF_009906795.1 Kineococcus siccus | reverse complement strand
GCGTTGGGGGGCGTCGTCACGGTCATCACAGCTCCTGCGCGAAACGGCCCTCGATGCGCCGGAACACGGCCTGACCGGCCGCCAGCAGCACGAGCGCGATGAGCAGACCCGTGACGCCCGACCACAGCAGGTGCGGCGGCAGGGTCGGGACGACCTCGGCGGTGCGCACGGCGGAGGTCGGGAACCAGAAGGCCCAGTGGAACAGCTCGACCGCGGCCGTCACGGGGTTCAGCTGGTACAGCGTCATGAACCACGAGTCGCGGCCGCCGACCGCGTCGGCCACGCGCTGCCAGTCGTACAGGACGGGTGAGGTCCACGTGACGATCATCAGCAGCAGGTCGACGATGTTCTCGAAGTCGCGGTAGAGCACGTTGATCGCGCCGAACAGCAGCCCCAGACCGACCGCGAGCACCCCGACGATGAGGAAGCCGAGGGCGGCGCCGGCGAGCTGCTGCAGCGAGGGCCGCCAGCCCGAGACCAGCGACGCGAGCAGCAGGATGATCAGCTGCGGCAGGAAGTGGATCGCCGCGACCCACGCCGAGCTCACGGCGAACAGCTCGCGCGGCAGGAAGATCTTCTTGATCAGCGGGGCGTTGCCGACCACCGAGCGGGTCGCGTTGCCGAAGGCCTCGGAGTAGAAGTTGATGACGACGATGCCCGAGAACAGGTACACCGCGAAGTTCGGGACGCTGTCGTTGAGCTTGAGGAAGTAGCCCATCGCGAAGTAGAAGACGGCGAACTGCACGCCGGGCTTCACGTAGGACCACAGCAGGCCCATGACGGAGCCGCGGTAGCGGACCCGCATCTCCTTGCGCACGAGCAGCTTCAGCAGGTAGCGGTCGCGCACCACGTCCAGCAGGCCCCGCCCGTGCCCGGGGGCGACGAGCGGAGCCTGCTGGGGGCTCACGGCGGCAGGGGCCGACACGGTCGTCAGGACTCCCCGTGCCCGCGGTCGGGGACGGGCGCGCCGTGCCGGGGCTCACCGGGGCCGGGCTCGGCCGCGAGGTCGACGCCGAAGGTGTCCGCCCACGCCTGCATCGACGTGATGTGCGGCAGCGCCGCCTTGTACTGCCGGCGCAGCTCGGGCCAGCGCACCAGGGCGCGGCGGTGCAGGTCGGTCGCCTCGGTCAGCAGCCGGCGGAACCGCTCCGGGTCGCGGCGGTACCAGACCGCCCCCTTGCCGTCGGCCATCGAGACGACGGCGCTGTCGTACAGCGACAGCTCCCACCACTTGCCGTCGGTGGCGGCCAGCGCGACGTCGGGACGCTGGACGGCCTCCTCGCGCGCGGGGCGCAGCTGGCGCAGCACGGTCTGCGCCGCCCACGGCAGCAGCATGGCGCGCTTGGGCGCGCGCGGCTCCTTGCCCTTGTGCGGCGGCTTGCCGCGGTTCGGGCTCGGGTAGGCGTCCGGCGCCGCGGCGACCTGCGCGTCGGGGAAGTCCGCGCGCATCGCCCGCACGGCCGGCAGCGTGCTGGCCAGCGTGCGGTGCAGGTGCTCCGGGCCCTCGAGCAGGTCCGACAGCGCGCGGTTGCGCAGCGCCTGGGCGTAGTACTGCATGGAGATCAGGTGCTTGACGTCGGTGTAGGAGCTCTCGCGGAAGAGCCGGCCGCCGCGGTCGTACGGCGAGTACAGCAGGGCCACCAGGAAGCGGTTGCGCTCGTGGTAGTAGGCCTGCCAGTCGATCGTGTCGTCCTTGTCGTTCCAGGACACGTGCCACACGCAGGCCCCGGGCAGCGACACCGTCGGGAAGCCTGCGTCGAGCGCGCGCAGCCCGTACTCGGCGTCGTCCCACTTGATGAACGCGGGCAGCGCCAGGCCGATCTGCTCGATCACCTCGACGGGGATCAGGCACATCCACCAGCCGTTGTAGTCCACGTCGACGCGCTTGTGCATGAACGGCGTCTGCCGCAGGTTCGACGCCGCGAGGTTGTGCCCGTGCGTCATGCCGCGGGCGGGGCCCCAGAAGAACCGGTACAGGTTCACGGCCTCGCCCATGGTGTGCAGCGTGGCGCGGTCGTACATGTCGAACATGTGCCCGCCGACCAGGGTCGGCGTGCTGCACGCGTCGCCGAACTGCACGGCGCGCACGATGCCCTCGGGCTCGATGTTGACGTCGTCGTCCAGCAGCAGCACGTAGCGGCTGGTGCGGCCGCGGACGGCCTCGAACATGCCGCGCGCGAAGCCGCCGGACCCGCCGAGGTTGGGCTGCTCGATGATCTCCAGGCGCGCGCCGAGCCGGGCCGCGACCTCGTCGAAGCCGGCCTGGTCGCGCACGCGCTTGGTGCCCTGGTCGGTGATGACGATCTTGTCCACGACGTCGGTGACGGTCGCGTCGGCGGCGAGCGCCTGCAGCGTCGCGACGCAGTAGTCGGGCCGGTCGAACGTCGTGATGCCGATGGTCGCGGTCCCCGCCGCGCGGTCCGCGACGGGCGCGCTCCACGAGGCCTCGAGGAGCGTGAGCGGCGACGAGCCGCCGGACATGTCGAACCAGTACCAGCCGCCGTCGGCGAACGGGGCCAGCGTCAGCTCCTCCGACAGCACCGCGGTGCCGTCCACGCGCCACGACGTGACCCGCTGCCGCAGGCCGCGGGCGTTGGACTTGTACATCGTCACGGTGCCGCTGCCCGAGAACGTCCCCGCGAAGCGGACGACGTCGGCGCGCGTCCACCGCCGCCAGTAGCTGGCCGGGAAGGCGTTGAAGTAGGTGCCGAGCGAGTAGCGCTTGCCGGCGGGGACGCTCAGCGTGCGGCGGCCCGCCGCCGCCTCGGTGTCCTGCTCGCCGAGGCCCTGGCTGACGAACTCGAGGCCCTCGGACTCCGACTGCATGCCCTCGGAGTGGGAGAAGTCCACGTACAGCGGCAGGACGTCGAGGTCGCCGCCGACCGGGAACACGACGCGGTGCACCTCGCGCCACGACTCGTCGTCGGGCAGCAGGCCCGCGACCTCCACGCCCGTCGCGTAGTCCGTGCTCATGCGTCCACCCCACCGCTCGTCAGCGCCGCCCCGTCGCGGAAGTGCGGGGTCAGCGTGTTGTCGACCATGGTCAGCGCGGAGCCGATGGCCATGTGCATGTCCAGGTACTTGTACGTCCCGAGCCGGCCGCCGAACAGGACGCCCTTCTCGTTCTTCGCCAGGTCGCGGTACGTCAGCAGCCGGGCGCGGTCCTCGGCGGTGTTCACGGGGTAGTACGGCTCGTCGGAGACCTCGGCGAAGCGCGAGTACTCCCGCATGATCACCGTCTTGTCGCGGGGGTAGTCGCGCTCGGGGTGGAAGTGCCGGAACTCGTGGATGCGCGTGTAGGGCACGTCCTCGTCGGCGTAGTTCATGACCGGCGTCCCCTGGAAGTCGCCCGTGGGCAGGACCTCCTGCTCGAAGTCGAGCGTGCGCCAGGACAGCTTGCCCTCGGAGTCGCCGAAGTAGGTGTCCACCGGGCCCGTGTAGATGACCGGCACGTTGCCCACGACGTTGCCCTTCGAGACCTCCTGGGCGGTGTCGAAGAAGTCCGTGCCCAGGCGCACCTCGATGTTCGGGTGGTCCGCGAGGCGCTCGATCCACGCGGTGTAGCCCTGCGCGGGCAGGCCCTCGTGGGTGTCGTTGAAGTAGCGGTTGTCGTAGGTGTAGCGCACCGGCAGGCGGGTCACGACCGCGCCCGGGAGCTCCCGCGGGTCGGTCTGCCACTGCTTGGCGGTGTAGCCCTTGAAGAAGGCCTCGTAGAGCGGGCGGCCGATCAGCGAGATCGCCTTGTCCTCGAAGTTGCTCGCCGAGGCCGTGTCGACCTCGGTCGCCTGCTCGGCGACGAGGGCGCGGGCCTGCTCGGGGCTCAGCGCCTTGCGGAAGTACTGGTTGATCGTCCCGAGGTTGACCGGCATCGGGAAGACCTCGCCGCGGTAGTTCGTGTACACGCGGTGCGAGTAGCCCGTGAAGCTCGTGAAGCGGTTGACGTGCTGCCAGACGCGCTCGTTCGACGTGTGGAAGAGGTGCGCGCCGTAGCGGTGCACCTCGATCCCCGTCTCCGGCTCGGCCTCCGAGTAGGCGTTGCCGCCGATGTGGTCGCGCCGGTCGATGACCAGGACCTTCAGGCCCAGGTCCTCCGCGCACTGCCGGGCGACGGTCAGGCCGAAGAAGCCGGATCCGACGACGACGAGATCGATGTTCACCGCTGCATCACCGCTGCTGTGGTCCTCTCCATGGTGCGGCCAGGGTAGCCGCTGGGGCTGCGTGCCCGGGTCAGGCGCGGTCGGGCGGCGCGCTCACGGCGCGCTCGCGGCGCTGCCCGACGCGCCGCAGCCGGCGCCGGGCGGGCTCCTCGACGAAGCGCCAGAGCAGGTAGCCGAGGACGATCGCGACCACCGGCAGGTTGGGCACGAGGAAGGCCGTCCAGGGCCCGCCGGGGGCGATGTTCGGCACGGTCTTCTGGAACGTCCAGAAGACCTCGTAGACCGGCACGTGCACCAGGTAGACGCTGTAGGAGATGCGCCCGCCGAGCACGACGCCGGGTCGCGACAGCCACCGCGAGGGGCCCGCGTCGGTGAGCGCGAGCGCCCCCACGAGCAGCGGGAAGAGCAGCGAGACGACGACGAAGCGGTCGTAGGGCCGGTCCGCGGCCCACACCACGACGAGCACGGACTCCGCGACCACGGCCCACGCGACCCACGGCGCCCACCGCCGGGCGCGGTCGGAGTCGCGCAGCCGTCGCACGGCCAGGCACGTCAGGGCCCCCGCGCCGAAGCCGGTGCCGATGCGCTGGACCCAGCTGTAGTCCCAGTACACGGCGCCCGTGCGGTAGCTGACGAGCGCCGCGGGCAGCATGAGGGCCACGGCGCCCAGGCCCAGCAGCCACCAGGGCAGCCGGCGCAGGCGGAACAGGACGAGCGCGAGCACCGGGAAGGCGACGTAGGCCGCCCACTCCGCCGACACCGACCACGTCGCGCCCACGAAGGACGCGCCGTCGAAGTCGGGGCGCGACCACAGCTGCACGAGCAGCAGCTGCTCGACCCAGCTCCGCCAGCCCAGGCTCGGCTGGGTCTCCTGGTAGGCGAGGAAGCCGCCCTCGCCGACGACGCTGCGCCGCCAGAGCAGCCAGCACCCGAAGGCCACGACGACCACGGCGTACGCGGGCCAGACGCGGCAGATGCGGGCCCACCAGAAGCGCCACCAGGCGCGCAGGCGCGGCCGCGGGCCCATCGAGTCGACGTACGTCAGCGTGATGACGAAGCCCGAGAGGACGTAGAAGAGGTCCACGCCGAGGTGGCCGGAGTCCAGGACGGGCCGCAGGAAGGCCTTGAGGCCGTCGTACTCGGGGCCGGGCGTGAACTTCCAGTGGAAGAGCAGCACCCAGACCGCCGCGACGATGCGCAGGCCCGTGATCGCCCGGACCTCCCCGCGCGCGGGCGTCCCGGCGCCGGTGGCCGGGACCGAGGCGACGACGGCGGTCACGCGGGTCCTCCGGTTCCTGGGGTGCCGCGGCCCGTGAGGAGCGCGCGGTAGGCCACGCGCCGCACCCGGGTCGGCACGAAGCGGTAGCCACCGCGCACGACGACGTTGCGGGCGGCCTGCAGCGGTGTCGTGAAGCCCTCGCGGCGCAGGTGCGCCTGCAGCCGCAGCTCCGAGGCGAAGAGCCGGGCGCCGCCGCGCCGCGCGTAGGCGCCACCGTCCGCCGCGTCACCGACGCGGTAGAGGACCAGCGGGTCGGCGAGGTTGGCGACCCGGGCGCCGTCGGCGATCATCCGGGCGAACAGCCAGTAGTCCTCCATGAGCGGCAGGTGGCGGTACCCGCCGGCCGCGGCCACCGCGGAGCGGCGGTAGACGACCGTCGGGTGGTTGAACGGGTCGGAGAAGCGGGCCGAGCGCGCGATGCGGGCGGGGTCCGTGGGCGGCGTGCGGCGCCCGACCAGGTGGTGCTCGTCGGCGCCCATCTCCAGCAGTCCCGACCCGACGAGGTCCGCGCCCGCGGCGACGACGGGCAGCTGCCGGGCGAAGCGCGGCGGCAGGCTGATGTCGTCGGCGTCCATCCGGGCGACCACGTCGTGCGCGCACGCCGCGAGCCCCGCCTCGAGCGCGCGCGCCAGGCCCACGTTGCGGGGCAGGGCGAGGACCCGGACGGTCACGCCGCCGGAGCCGTCGCGCACCGCCTCGTCCAGCACGCGCTGCAGCGCCGCCGGCACGGGCCCGTCCCGCACGACGAGCACCTCGTCGGGGTGCAGCTCCTGCTCGGCCGTGACGCTGGCCAGCGCGCGCCGCAGCTGCGCCGGGTCGTCGGCCTCCCACACGGGCAGCAGCACCGAGAAGGGCGGCAGCGGCCCGGTGGGGACCGCGTCCGCCGCCTGCGGCCCGGTGGCGGCCGGGGTGCCGGTCGCGCGGCCCGCGGCCGTCTCGACGGCGAGCACGTCGAGGGACACCTCGCCGAGGCCCGCGAGGACCTCGGCGGTGGGGCGCGGCCCGGCGCGCAGGCCCTGCGCGAGCCCGGACGCGAGGCCCCGGAGCAGGACGTCGCGCCGCGGGGAGCGGGCGAGCGTCCGGGCCCAGCGCAGCACGGTCGCCCCGCCGTAGCGCAGCGCGTCGGCGGGCCCGAGCGTCCGGCACCGCGTGAACAGCCAGACCTTGTTGCGGACCTCGAGGACGAAGCGCTCCCCCGGGTCGGCGTCGGTGCCCCCGAAGACGCGCGTGCGGTGCTCGACCTCGGCGTCCTGGCCCGCCTCCCCCACCGCGAGCCCGCGGCGGTGGCGCAGCAGGCGCGTCGTGAACTCGAAGTCGTCGTTCCACAGGAAGAACGCCGCGACGGGCAGGCCGTCGGCGCGGACGGCCGCGGCGTCGACGAGGACCGCCACGAACGACGCCGAGCGCACGGGCGTGCCGCCCGCCGTGAGGGCGTCGCGCAGCTCGGCGACCGAGGCGCCCGGCCGCACGCGCGGCGTGTTCATGGGGTGCGCGCGGCCGTCGGTCCAGACGACGCGGCTCGCGACCACGGCCGGCGCGGGCCCGGGGTAGCCCGCGCGCGCCGCGAGCGCCGCCGCCAGGGCCCCGGGGCGGGGGACGGTGTCGTCGTCCATCAGCCACACGAGGTCCGCGCGGTGGCGGTGCACGGCGCGGGCCAGGCCGGCCGCGAAGCCGCCCGCTCCCCCGGTGTTGCGGGGCAGCACGACGAGGTCCAGCGGCAGGTCGTGCGCGCCGGTCCAGCCGCGGACGGCGTCGGCCGTGCCGTCGGTGGAGGCGTTGTCGAGCACGACGACCGCGTCGGGGCGGCGGGTCTGCGCCGCGAGGGCGTCCAGGCCGGCCAGCAGCAGCGCGCGGCGCTGGTGCGCGACGACGACGGCCACGACGACGGGCGCGGCGGGCGGGCCGCCCGCGGACGGCGTCGCGGGGGCGTCGGACTGGCGGTGCACGGGAGCACCCTGCCAGGCCGCGGCGGCGCGGGACGACCACCGGCCCCGTGTCCGCGAGCCCCCGTCGCCACCTCCCGTCCGCGGCCGTCGGCTGGCGCGGGGCCGGAGGCCCTTGCACACTGTGCGCGAGGGTCGAGCCGACGGCCCGTCGGTCGACGTCGGCCTGCGGGCCGCGGCGGGAGGCGGCACGTGCGCGCCATGGTGTACCGCGGTCCTTACCGGATCCGCGTCGAGGACAAGGACCTCCCCCGGATCGAGCACCCGAACGACGCGATCGTCCGGGTGACCCTCGCGGCGATCTGCGGGTCGGACCTGCACCTGTACCACGGGCTGATGCCGGACACCCGGGTCGGGACGACCTTCGGGCACGAGTTCATCGGCGTCGTCGAGAGCGTCGGCAGCTCGGTGCGGTCGCTGAAGCCCGGCGACCGCGTCATGGTCCCGTTCAACATCTCCTGCGGGTCCTGCTTCTACTGCGCGCGCGGGATGCTCGCCAACTGCCACAACGTCAACCCGAACGCGACGGCCGTGGGCGGCATCTACGGGTACTCCCACACCACGGGCGGCTACGACGGCGGCCAGGCCGAGTACGTCCGGGTGCCGTTCGCCGACGTCGGGCCGACCCTCGTCCCGGACTGGATGCACGACGAGGACGCGGTCCTGCTGACCGACGCCACGGCCACCGGGTACTTCGGCGCGCAGCTGGGGGACGTCCGGGAGGGCGACGTCGTCGTGGTCTTCGGCGCCGGGCCCGTGGGTCTGGTCGCCGCGCGGTCGGCGTGGCTCCTGGGGGCCGGCCGGGTCATCGTCGTCGACCACCTCGACTACCGCCTGGAGAAGGCGCGGGAGTTCGCCCAGGCCGAGACGGTGAACTTCGCCGAGCACGACGACGTCGTCGTGCACCTCAAGCGGATCACCGACCACCTCGGGGCGGACGTGGCGATCGACTGCGTGGGCGCCGAGGCCGACGGGAGCTTCCTGCAGCACGTGGCCGGCGCGAAGCTGAAGCTGCAGGGCGGCTCCCCGATCGCGCTGAACTGGGCGATCGACGCGGTCCGCAAGGGCGCCACGATCTCGGTCATGGGCGCCTACGGCCCCGTGCCGAACGCCGTGAAGTTCGGGGACGCGATGAACAAGGGCCTCACGCTGCGCATGAACCAGTGCCCCGTGAAGCGGCAGTGGCCGCGGTTGTTCGAGCACGTCCGCAACGGCCACCTGCGCCCGCGCGACCTGGTCACCCACCGGATCCCGCTGGAGGACGTCGCCGAGGGGTACCACCTGTTCTCGTCGAAGCTCGACGGGTGCATCAAACCGCTGATCGTCCCCACCGCCGCCTGAGGAGCCCGTCATGGCGTACTGGCCGCAGAAGCCGCCGCTGCCGGAGACCCCCGAGCAGCTGCGCGCCCGCATCCCCGGGTGGGGCGTCGACCTCGACCCGCGCGACCGCCCGGCGGTCCCGCAGGAGGTGTTCGACCCGGAGGGCTACGGCGCGCACTGGGAGTTCCCCGAGCGCCAGCCGGAGCGGTACGGGCCGCGCGAGCGTTCGATCGAACACGCCTTCCTCACGCCCGTCTTCGGCACCTCCGCTCCGCTGCACGGGGTCTCGGGACGGATCCGCCGCTTCGCCTACGACCGCTTCAGCGAGGGCCGCAACGAGCACTGGCTGCTGCTCATCGCCGCCGACCGCGTCGACACGTTCGAGAACCTCCTCGCCGCCGCCGTCCGGGGCCGCCCCGACGACCCGGTCACCGAGACGGGCGTCCGCGCGGAACTCACCCACCACGGGGTCCGCTCGCGCCGGGGCCGCGTCGACGTCCGGCACCAGTGGCTCGACCCGCTCGTCGTGGCCGGGCCGTGGGCCGCCGCCGGGGCGGGGATCGCCGCCGGGGCCGTGGCCGTGCTCCGACGCGCGACCCGGACTCGGTAGACGGCGCCCGCACGGCCGCGTCCAGAGGAGCGACGGTCTCCGGGCTGCTGCGGCGGACGCCCCGCGATCGGAGGTCCCGGCTGTCCGGACGCCCTCGGTACCGCCAAGGGGTGGTCCGTGGAGACGGGGTCGACGGAGGTGACCGTGCGACGGCGCTCCGCGGCACCACCGAGACGAGCGTCGCGTCGGCCGGGCTCACGCCTCGTTTCGATCCTCGTGCAGGCCGCTGGTGGCTCGATCACCGAAGGGCGGTCCGACGATCCGCTCGTAGCGGACGGGACGAGCCTGTGCGGCGGCGTCGCGGAAGAGCTGAGCGTCGAGCTCGTGGCTCCCGGTGATGCCCTGTTCGGGCCACTGACAGGTGATGCGGAGGCGGCCGCTGGTGGGGAGGGTCGGAGGCGTTGAGCGTCGGGGTGCTCGTCCTCGGTGAGCGTGTCGGTGCCGTCGAGCTGCTGCCCGTCGGGGAGGTCGATCGTCAGCGTCAGACGTCCGTCGCCGATCGGGTCGGAGAAGTCGCCACCGGCGACCGGGTCCTCCACGTGACACGAAACCACCATAGGACAGGATCGCCAGCCACCCCGGGCGCCGCACGACCGCGTCTCGTCGGGTCCGCCCTTGCCACCGATCAACGTCGACCGGTAGGCAGTGGCCAGTGGATCAGGAACTGCTGGACCGTAGGACCGTGGAACGCCTGTGCACCGCCGCCCTGCGCCGGCCGGTGCAGGTCGGGAGCGTGCAGCGCCTTCGTGGTGGCACGAGGAAGGGCGTCTTCCGCGTCACCACGACCACCGGGACCTCGGTCGTGCTCTACGTCTGGCACCAGGACGAGGACCGGTGGAGCACCTCGACGGACCCGGCCGCGGACGTCGAGCCGTTCACGCCGGCGAACGGCATGACCTCGTTGACCGGCGCCTGCGAGCACCTGACGGCCATCGACGTGCGTGTTCCCACAGTGCTGCACGCCGAGTACCGCGGCACGGACCTGCTCGCGGACTGCGCCGTCGTCGACGACGTCACCGGCCGCTCCCTGGAGACGATGCTCACCGACGACGCAGTCTCGGCGGCCCTGGTCCTGGCCGAGCTCAAGGGCTTCCTGCTCCGCATGGCCACCACCACGAGCAACCGCTACGGCAAGGTGGCCGGCGGGCGTGGTGTCGAGCCAGTCGCTGGCGCCGACACCCTCCCGTTCCACGCGGTGGTGCTGCAGCGGGCACTACGCCACCTGGCGGCCGCCGCCGACCGCGAGCCGCGCTTGGCCGCAGTAGCCGAGCGAGTCGAGGCGACCCTGCACCATCGCGCCGCGGCCGTGCAGCCTCGTGAGGGGGCCACTTACAGCCTGACCCACGGTGAGCTCGGCCCGGACCACGTCCTCATCGACGCCACCGGTCGGCCGGTGCTCATCGACCTGGAGGGCGTGATGTGGGCCGACGTGGAGTGGGAGCACGCGTTCCTGGAGATGCGGTTCCACGAGCACTACGAGGCGCTGCGCATCCCCGGTCTGGACGAGGAGCGGCTGCAGCTGTACCGGTTGGCGCTGCACCTGTCGCTGGTCGAGGGCCCGCTGCGACTCATCGACACCGGCTTCCCCGGCGCCGACGTCATGGCCGGTATCGCTGAGCACCACCTCGGCCGGGTCCTCTCGACGACCTCCTGAGCTCCTGCGTGGTGATGAGCGCGGCCTCGCGGTCATCGACAGGCCCGCGACGTCGTCGTCCAGGTCGTCCGCATGACCCGCGCGCAAGTCCGGGAGCTGGCCCGCCGTCACTTGAGCGGTGCCAAGCTGCGTCCATGGACATCGTTGTTCAACGCTGGAGAGACGGCGTCGGTGTCGTGCTGGCGGCTCTGCTGCTCTCGGCCTGCGGCGACGTACCACCGGACCCGCGGGAGCAAGCCGTTGCGACCTGTCAGCAGATGGCGGTGACCCAGTACGACGTGCAGGACGCGGGCGAGGATGTCGAGGTCAGTGAGCTGCCCGTCGCGGACGGGGAGGGTTTCACGGTGCTCGGGACGTCTGCGGACGTCGAGTGGAAGTGCACCTGGACCTCGACGCGAACGGACCGGTCGAGCACGACGGAGAGCACCATCGACCGGCGCTGACGCCCGCGACAGCTGACGCGCGATCACAGCTACGTGCAGGGCCCCACCCTGCTCGTGCTGGCGGTGTCGGCCTGCTCGCCGTGAGCCCGTACGCGGCGTTCGGCTGGTACGACACCCGACGACGGCCCGATGCCCGTCGAGGCCTTGCGAGGCCTTGCGAGGCCTGGCAGTGATGACCACTCAGCGATCTCAGGGCGCACAGCTGGCCGCTCTGGGTCTGGTCGTGGTGGCCGGGTCGGTCGGGTACGCCCTGGGCCGCCGGCGTCGCTGAGCGCAGGACAGCTACGCGGATCGCAACATGACCGAGGGTTCTGCTCGGCCTGGTCAGTCGGCCCGCGGGCGGCTGATGCCGAACAGTTCGCAGGTCATGTCGTAGTACCGATCGGTGCGGCCTCGGTGGTCCATGCCGAGCCTTCGGCACAGGGCCTGCGAGGGGGCGTTGTCGGGATGAGTGACGGCAAGCACCTCGCTGAGCCCGCCGGCGAAGGCGTAGCCCATGCCGAGGGTCGCGGCCTCGAGGGCGTAGCCCTGTCCCCAGGCGTCGGGGTGGAAGTACCAGCCGATCTCCGTCTCGCCGGTGGGCTGTAGCGGTGGCGTGCCGGACCCGGAGATGGCGACGAGCAGCAAGGTCCCGAGCAGGTACCCGTCGCGGTGCTCGACGGCCCAGACGCGGTGCAGGTGGTCCTGACGGGAGTGCCAGCGGGCGATGAGGTCGCTGGCCTCACCGAGGTCCTGGAGGACGCGGGGGGTGGCGCCGATGTAGCGCTGAACCTCCCAGCGAGAGCACATGTCGAGGACGAAGGGGGCGTCGCCAGCGGTCCACTGCCGCAGCCGCAGGCGTTCGGACTCCAGTGTCTGCACCGGCTGATCTTGGCAGTGGAGAAGCGAGGAGGAGGGTGCAGAGTCTGCTCATGGCTTCCTGCGACCCGATGCCGCAGCTGCTCATCCGCCGCTGCACGGCGGATGACTGCGCGGCCACGTGGCAGGTCATCCACGACGCGATCCACGGCACCGCCAGCCGCGACTAGGTCGGCAACCTTGCAGCTCTCGAGAAGACCGTGAGAACGACGGGCGCGGGCGGCGACCTGACCGTGAACGACGCGAACAGGACGAGAACGGCCGCACGGTCGACATCATGAGGGGCGTGAGCAGCAGCCCTGACGATGACTCGACCGAACAGGTCACACCCCTGCGCCGACTCGCCCGGTACCTCGGTCTCGCCTACGCCCCTGGCGGCGAGCCTCGTCGCCGCGGCCCATCGCGGTACTGGGCCGGTGCCGTCGTCTCGCGTCGGCTGGACGAAGACCTGGACGATCTACGCCGTCGTGTGGAGGAGCTGGAACGCCGGCGGGACAGCTGAGGGTCGCGCAGCGCGGAATGACCGTGCGTCTTGCGCCGCGGCACGACCTCGTGTCCGTCGAGGTCCTGCGGAACAGGTCAAGGGGTGGGCCACACCGGCTGGGCGCGGGTAGCGGCGTCGAGGAAGGGTTGGGCCTGCAGTTCGTGGACGGTGGTCTCGATGCCCCGGTCCATCCACTGGCAGACCAGCTTCAGCTGCCCCGCCGGCGGCAGCGGCCACAGCCAGTAGTCCCGGTCGACCGAGCGGCGACCGCCGCCTCCGCCACCGCCGTTGAGGACGGGGCGGTCGGGCTGCCACAGGGGGTCGTCCGCGCCCTGGTGGTCTTGGTTGGGCTGCTCGTCCCACACCGGTGGGTCGACGTTGGTGGCCCTGCGTCCGTCGGCCAGCTCGAAGCCCCACTTCAACCGCCCCGCCTGCCAGTCAGGCCCCATGCCGTGGGCGTAGGGCCCGTCGAAGACCTCCGCGTTCAGGTCGTGGCCCCGCGCCCGCCCGCGCAGGCGCACACCCAGGGTCATGGCGAGCCCGGTCGGGAAGGCGCGGACACCGGTCAGCAGGACCACCGCGCTCTCGGTGCGGCCAAGTACCAGCTCGAGGGGCACCACGCCGGGGACGACGTCGTCGGGCGCGTTCGACCAGACCGGCTGCGGCGGATCCTCGTGCTCTTCGTCATCGAAGGGCGAGGGCGGATCAGGGAAGAAGTCCACGGGTAGTCCTCCTGCGCGTGTCGGTGCGGAAGCGCAGCATGCCACTCGCTCGCCGACACGAGCGGACGTCGCCGGCCCCCGTCATCGCGCAAGCGGCGCGGGGTGACCGCGACGTCGCACGCGGCGCGGGATGAACGTGCGCCCGCGCACTGTGACGTGCACGGCGAGTCGACTGGTGCTGCAACGGCTCAGAAGATGTGGTGGGACCAGGGGGCCCGTTCGGTCGCGAACAGCGCCTCGGCCTGTTCCACGGCCGCCTCGCCCCGCGCCCGGACACGCCCGGCCCGGACGAGGTCGCGGGGTGGCACGCCGCCCAGGTAGAGCGAGGCGAGGTCGCTGACGTCCAGGGTGAGGTCCGGCTCGCGCGGCGTGGCGGTGCACTCCGCCCTTCCACCGTCCACGGTCAACAGGTACCGCGAGCTCTCGCTGAGGAACGCGTCTTCGACCTGCAGGACCAGTTCTCCGCTGCCCGCCCAGGAGCGGGCTTCGAGCGCCCCGGCGACGTCGAGGATGCGCACCCACAGCCAGGCCTCGTCCCCGCTGGAGGCGACGGCGTCGTAGTCGAGGAGCTGCCACCGCAAGGGGTGGTCGGTCGGCGCGTCCTGGAAGACGACTTCTCGGACCAGGTCGTGTCCGATGACGAAGCGGTCGAGGGCTTCCCGTACCGCGTCGTCGGTGGTGATGGTCTCGTCGATGTGCAGGACCCCGTCGTCCAGGCGGTAGCTCACGTAACCATCGGGTCGTCCCTCACCATTGCGGTGCAACCCGATCCACCGCGGCTCCCGGGACACCGGTGGGTGCCCCGCGCCCCGGACCCACCACCGGTGCGGTCGGTCCAACGCCCCGGGTCGGTCGAGCCTGTACTGCTCGTAGACCTCCTCCAGCGACGAGACGCACTCCTCGCGGCGCAGGACCTCGACCGACCCCCCACCGTCCTCCTGGGACGAGGCCCCGAGCGGTCGATCGTCGAAGGCGGCTCGCGCCCGGGACACCGACATCCGGCGGCTGAACGTGGCCGGTCCGTACCCGAACCGGCGGTAGATGGTCGCCTCCATCGCCAGCAGGACGGCGACGTGCTCCCCGCGGGCGCGGACGTCCGTGAGCTGGCGACGCATCAAGGCGGTCGCGATGCCACGTCGCCGGTGCGAGGGCACGACCCCGACGTTCGTGACCCCGGTGGTCGGGATCCGAGCGCCGCCAGGCAGGGTCAACTCGAAGGAGTACCCCGCGGTCGTCCCCACGGGCCGGCCGTCCTCGGTGACGGCGAGCAGGTTGCGGTCCATCTCCAGGACGGACCAGAAGACCCCGCTGCCGTCCTCGTCGGGTTGCTCGGGGAATCTCGCGAAGGCGGCGTGCAGGGTCGTCACGAAGACGTCGAGATCGGCCGGGGTGGTGGCGCGGACGGTGACGGGCACAACGCGCACGTTAGTGATCTTCTCGTCTCGCCGTCACCTGCACATCCCGCGTGGAGGCAGGTGGCGAGGATGGAAGCGCAGACGTTGACGTTGCTGGGCGCAGGGGTCGCAGTCGCTGAGGAACTTGCCGGTCTCGCCCACACGGGGCTAGGACGCCGCGGCCGTCGTCGCCAACGGCGACGATGAGGCGGGGGGTGCGGGCGCCGGCGGCGCGGGCGGTGGCTAGCCACCAGCTCAGCGCAGGGACCGCCGGTGAAGTGGAAGAGGTACAGCCCGACGTGGATGCGTCCTGCTCGTCGAGAACGGCGGGGATGGGGTGTCGCGATGGGCGAGCTGCTTCGGCGAGCCGCGAAGCCCATCAAGACGGGGCGGACATCGGCAGGGCCGCGAGGTCGGCGACCTCCTGGTCGGCGGGATGACGGTGACGTCGCAGCAACTGTCGAGCGCCGCCTCCCGTCATGGACTTAGTCCGACTTAGTCCCTACTCTGGGGTCATGTCGCGGACGGTGAACGTGCACGAGGCCAAGACGCACCTGTCCCGCCTGCTCGAAGCGGTCGAGCGCGGCGAGGACGTGGTGATCGCCCGCGCCGGCAAGCCCGTGGCCCGCCTGGTGCCCGCCCGCTCGCGCGGAGCGCGTCGTCCCGGGGCGTGGAAGGGGCGAGTGGTCATCGCCGCCGACTTCGATCACACGTCCGAGGACCTGGTGGCCGCCTTCCACGACGACCTCGAGCCGCACCTGTGACGACCCTCCTCCTGGACACCCACGTCCTGCTGTGGTGGCTCAGCGACGACGAACGCCTGCCTGAGCGCATGCGTGCCGCCGTGGCCGACGATGAGAACGAGGTGTTCGTCTCCGCCGCCTCGGCGTGGGAGATGTCGATCAAGGCTGCGCTGGGCAAGCTGACTGCCCCGGGCGGGCTGCGTGAAGAGATGGAGCAGCAAGGCTTCACCGAGTTGCCCATCAGCGTGGACGACGCTCTGGCCGCCGGCGCCCTGCCGCGCCACCACGACGACCCCTTCGACCGCATGCTCATCGCGCAGGCCACCCGGCGCGGGCTGCAACTGCTCACCGTCGATCGACGTTTCAGCGACTACGACGTCCGGCTCCTGTAACTCGTCGTGAACTTCCACGACAGCGACATGAGGCGCGCGTTCGACGAGGTCCACGCGGCTTGGTTAGAGCCAGCCGTTCGTTCCGCGCCCCCGGTCGATCTGGCGGCTGATGTCCTGAGCGATGCGCGCCTTCTCCGGGTCCGCGGAGTGGCTTGATCGGTCGAGTCGACGTCGAGTGCCCCAGCCGATGAGCACCCCCACCAGGACGGCGAGGAGTGCCCCCAGCAGTGCCACAGTCATGACTCTCCCCCGGTATCCGTGATCAAAATTGGAAGGTACGCCCCTTGGCTGGGAGTCGTGGTCGGTCATCGACATGATCGCGAGGTCGTCGGCCGGTCGTGACCGCGCGGCCAGCGGCATGAGACTGCTGGCGGGAAGAGTCTGCGCAGTGAGCGCGCGTCCTACTCCGCGACTTGGACCGACGAGGACTGTCAGACTTCGCTCGGCCACCCGCCATCTCAACGAGGAGTGCCCGGGTGACGACGTCGCCCTTCCTGCAAGTCCCACCGACGCAGTGGGTGGCCTCTAACGACCTCGCCTTCGCGCTGCGCGACGCCCACCCCGTCAATCCTGGCCACACTTTGGTCGTCCCTCGGCGTCTGGTGCCTACGTGGTTCGAGGCCACCCCATCCGAGCAGGCAGCCATCCTGGCCCTGCTCGAGGAGGTCAAAAGTGGTCTGGACCGCTACTACGCCCCCGAGGGGTACAACATCGGCATCAACGTGGGCGCCGCCGCGGGACAGACCGTGTTCCACCTACATGTGCACCTCATCCCTCGCCACGTCGGCGACGTCGACGACCCGCGCGGCGGTGTCCGGCACGTCATCCCCACCCGAGGGCACTACCCCGTCGGCGACGCGAGCACCGTCCCCGGTCAAGCCTGAGTGTCCACACGCGGCAGCGGCATGGGTGCGCTTGTGCTGCGCGATCAGCGGGATGACCGCGACGTCTTGAGAGTCAGAGAAGTCCGCGCACGAGAGCCCCTGCGCCCACGACGAAGCAGAAGATCGTGACCATGGTCATCCGTGTCCCGGTCGAGAGTGCTACGGGGACCTGACCGAAGTACTCGCCGCGGGAGAAACGCTCCTTGGCCTCATCCTCCTGGGCCTTCGTCTTGCGTACGACCGTGGTCCTCTTCCAGACCAGCACGACCCCGGCCAGTAGCAGTGCTACGCCAAAGAGGATGGAAGGCCAGTCAGGATCCATGACGGCGATCATGCCGCCGGGTCTCGGCTCCGCCAGCTCAGCCGTCGTTCTTCACTCACACGGCCGCATAGGCCCACCGTTCTGACGAGCCCCCAGGCCGCCGTCGTGATCCTGCGGACATCGCCATGACCGGATGTTCGGCGCACCACCTCCCAGGACGGTCGGACACCCCTGAGGAGCCTGTCACCCGGGTGGGTCGGCGCCGGGACCTTCGTCGCCCCCGGTGCGCAGGCGTGCGCCGAGTTCCCGCGCGGCGCGGCGGTCGGCGGGGTAGCTGTTGTGCACCCAGGGTTGCGGGGCGGCGTGGCCGGGCCAGCGGGGGTCGCGGTGGATCCAGCGGGCCTCGACGGTGCGGTCTGGGCGGAGCCGGACCTCCAGGTGGTGCGCGTGCCAGGCTCGGTGGTGACCGGGGCACAGCAGCACCATCGTGTCGAGGTCGGTCCGCCCACCGTCCTCCCAGGCCGGGGCGTGGTGCGCCTCGCACGCCCACGGGGCGACGGCGCACCCGGGGGCGACGCACCCGCCGTCGCGGACTGCGAGCGCCCGCCGCTGGGACGCCGTGGCGAGCCGGGTGGCGCGGCCCAGGTCCAGGACCGCTCCCCCGGCACCGGTCAGGACCTTCTGCAGCAGCGCACCGCAGACGAGGTAGCCGAGGGTGGCGGTGGCGACGGGTCCGTGGCCCTCCACGACGGCGCCGGTCTGTGCGGCGCGCTGCTCCGTCGCCGCGGCCACGTCCGCCGCGGTGGCGACGACCGACACCCGGGCCGCCTCGGCCACCGCCGGCCCACCCGCCGCGGCGCCGCGCTGGGTGAGGCTGAGGAGCGCGTCGTGGTCCCGTTGCCGCTTCGAGCGCAGGTCGCGCACGAGCTCACCGTCCGGCCGCACGTGCGCCGGCAGCGGGGCCGCCTCCGCGGCGAGCGCCTGCCGCAGGACGACCGTGGCGGTCTCGTCCAGGTCCACGGTCATCCGGACCACCCCGCCCACGGGCGGGCCGAAGACGAGTCCGCGCCGGGCGAAGGCGTCCGGGTCGTGGAAGGCCCGGTCCTCGTGCTGCGGGTCGACGGTGAGGACCAGTTCCCGGGCGAGGTGAGCGGCGACCTGGGGGCAGTGGCGCCGGGCGTCGCGGGTGACGTGGGCATCCAGGAGTTCCGCGTTGCGCTGCTCCACGACCTCACCGGTGTCGGTGTTCGTCAGCGTCGTGGTGCCGCGGCGGATCGTGGTGGGGATCCTCGACAGGCAGCGCACCGCGACGTCCAGGTGGGCCCGCGAGGCGTCGCCGGCCGCGAGGGCGTCGCCCAGGTGCTGCAGCGCACCACGGTCACCGTCGGCCCCGCCGATCGCCCCGTCCCAGACCACCGAGGGGTCGGTGATCCGCGCCGCGTCGACGTCCCGGCCGGCCTGGGCCCGCGACAGCGTGTTCGGGGCGCAGGCGAGGAACCGGACGGTCTCCGACGGCGTGGACCCCACGTCGCCGAGGACGCGCAGCAGGTGCAGGTATGCCGCGTCGGCCTGGTGGCGAACTCGCAGGAACGCCGTCACGGCGTCCCGCGCCGAACTCGGCGAGAAGGTCGCGGCCGGGCACTGGAGGACCTCGCGCAGCGCCGCCTGCAGCGCCGCGAGCTGCGGCTGCAGGGGCGGCGCGTCGGTCCAGGTCACGCCTGCAGTCTACTCGAACAGACGTTCGACGACAAGAGAACTCGTTGTGCTGCAACGGTTCCACCACCCACCGCGACCGGCAGGCCGCCGGCCGACTCAGAGCGCGAGGGCAGCCTCGTCGACGGAGTAGACCGTGACCGTGCCGCTGCGGAACTCCGCCCGGACGCCCGGCAGGCCGTCGAGGCCCTGCAGTCCGGGCGGTACCTGGTAGGCGTCGGAACCGAAGAACTGCGCGACCTCGCCGCGGATCGGCAGGTACGGCGCGTCCGCGTCGACGACGACCCAGCGCACGTCCTCCTCGCGCGCGAGCGCCCGCACGGCCGGATCGGTCGGGAAGTCGCGGAAGCGCGCGAGCAGGGTGCGCACGCCCGGCAGGCCCCCCGTGCCGACGACGGTCGCGCTGAGGATCGGCACCTCGTACAGCACGTAGTCGTAGGTGGAGCCGTCGTTGCCCGAGTTCAGCACGCGCTCCCCCGGCCGCACGCGGTCGGCCAGCCAGCGCCCGGCGGCGAGGTCGTCGTCGTCGACGCGCTGGTACTGCGGCTCGGCGTAGCGCTCCCGCAGCGCCCGCACCTCGGTGGGCCCGCTCTGCACGACGGTTCCGGTCCCGACGCCCACCGCGAGGACGCCGCCGACGACCGGCACCCAGTGCGCGCGCCGGCGCGACAGCAGTTCCGCCACGCGCACGACGGCGACGCCCGCGAGCAGCCACGCCCAGCCGGAGCCGTGGCCCGCGACGCGGAAGTAGGAGTTGTAGGCGGTGTCCCAGATCGTCGTCAGGCCCGGGCCGGACGCACCCACGAGGAAGGCGACCGCGACGGCGGTCCAGAGGAGCCACGCGACGAGCACGCCGCCCGCGCGGCGCCCGGCCAGCAGCGCCCCGACGACGACGGCCGCCGCGAGCCACCACTGGTGCTGGCGCAGGTCGGGGTCGACGGCCCCCTGCAGCGGGAGCGAGAGCACGCGCCAGAGGGCGGAGCCGAGGTCGGTGGCCGGGATGTCGCGCGCGAACCGCGTCGAGGCCCCGCTGCCCGCGGTCGCGGCCGAGCCCAGCATGGGCGCCAGCACGACCGCCGCGATCGCCGACGCCCCCGCCACGACGACGGCCCAGCGCCACGGCAGCGGCCACCGCCACCGCAGCAGGGCCTCGCCCAGCAGCCAGCCACCCACGCCGCCCGCGACGGTGACCGCGGCCGTGGGGTGCACGGTGACGCCGCCGATGCAGCCGAGCGCGACGGGCAGGACGCGGGGCAGCAGGGCCCGCAGGCCCGGGGCCGCGCCGTCGGGCTCCGCCCCGCGCCCAGGCCCCACCGCCTCGCGCGGGGGCAGCAGCAGGGCGATGAGGCCCGGACCCAGCGCGATCGCGGTCGCGTTCGGCAGCGCCCCGGAGTCGTGGTGCATGGCCTGCAGCGGCTGGTAGGCCAGCACGGAGACCAGCGCCGCGGCCGCCCCGGCGAGGCGGCCGTGCCGGGCCAGCGCCCGGTCACCCAGGGCGAACAGGCCCAGCGGCTGCACGAGCGCGAGCACGAGCACGCTCGTGGCGTTGAAGCCGCTCACGGCGCTGGCCCCCCAGGGCCCGCCCGACTGCGCGACCAGGGCCGCCCACTGGTGCAGGCCGCTCGGGTAGTAGCGCGCGCCCGCCCCCGTCACGGGGTCCAGCGCGAGCGCCTGCCACGGCGCCGCGTCGCCCGTGAACAGCAGCCGGGCCGTGACCATGGTGTGCGTGACGACGTCGTACTCCTGCGACGGCGTGCCCAGCGTCCCGATCCCCCGCCGCGTCAGCTCCAGCGCGTAGGCCGCGGCCGCGACGAGCAGGACGACGACGACCACGCGCTCCGCGCCGCGCAGGCCCCCCTCCGGAACCGGGCCCCCGGGGCCGGCCAGGAGCCGGCGCACGCCCGCGGTGAGGAGCACGACCACCACCGCGACCGTCGCCGCGGACCACCACGCGTACGGCAGGCCGACGAGGGCGGTGCCGGCCGCGGCCAGCGTGAGCACGCCGATCGACGCCGGCGGCGCGGCCCCGAGCAGCAGCGGGACGCGGCGCACCCCGGCCGCCCGCAGCGCGAGCGCGCCGGGCAGCAGGACCCACAGGGCCGCGACGAGGAGCGTCGCAGCGTCGGTCGGCGGCGTCCCCGCCTCGACCCAGCGGCTCGCGCCGTCGGTCACGGAGCGTCCGCGGCGGCGGGGGTCCCGCGGCCGAGCACCACCCGGCGGACGCCGTCCCAGCCCTCGGGGCGCGTGGTCCCGCGCCCGTCGACGAGCGCCAGCAGGCCCGGCAGGTCCGCCGCCGACAGCTCCGCGTAGTCGCGGTGGTCGGCCTGCACGACCGCCGCGTCGGCGGGCTCGCCCAGGTGGTGCGGCGTGAGGCCGCGCTCGCGCAGCTCGTCGTCGGAGAACAGCGGGTCGTGGACGACGGGGACCGCGCCGCGCGCCGCGAGGGTGGCGGTGAGGGGGAACACCCCGCTGAACGCCGTCTCGCGCACCCCGCCGCGGTAGGCGGCACCGAGCACGACGACGCGCAGCCCCGCGAGGTCGCGGCCGAGGGCGGCCAGCTCGGCGGCCAGGAGGTCGACGGTCGCGGCGGGCATCCGCTCGTTGGCGGCGCGGGCCGTGCGCACGACGTCGGCCGCGGGGTCGGAGTGCAGGTACAGCCGGGGGTAGACGGGGATGCAGTGACCGCCCACCGCGACGCCCGGCCGGTGCAGGTGGCTGTACGGCTGGGAGTTGCAGGCCTGCGCGACGGCCGTGAAGTCGATCCCCCGGCCCTGCGCGAACAGCGCGAACTGGTTGGCCAGCGCGATGTTCACGTCCCGGTAGGTGGTCTCGGCGAGCTTGGCGAGCTCCGCGGCCTCGGCGCTGCCGAGGTCCCACACGCCGTTGGCGCGCGGCAGGTCCGGGCGCGCGTCGAAGCGCAGGACGGCGTCGTAGAACTCCGCGGCCCGCCGGGCGCTGGGGCCGTCGACGCCACCGACGATCTTGGGGTAGCGGCGCAGGTCGGCGAACACGCGCCCGGTGAGGACCCGCTCGGGCGAGAAGGCGACGAGGAGCTCGTCAGCGGGCGCCAGCGCGCTGTGCTCGCGCAGCAGCGGCAGCAGCCGCTCGCGCGTGGTGCCGACGGGCAGGGTCGTCTCGTAGACCACGAGCGTGCCGGGGCGCAGGCCGCGGGCCACGTCGCGGGTGGCGGCGTCCAGCGCGCTGAACTCCGGCCGCGCCTCCTCGTCGACGACGAGCGGCACGACGACGACCACGACGTCGCTGACCGCGACGGCCGCGGCGGTGTCGGTGGTCGCGGTGAGGGACCCCGCGGCCACGACGTCCGCGAGGCGCTCGGCCAGGTGCGCCTCCTCCGCCCACGGTGCGGTGCCCGCGGCGACGGTCGCGACGAGGCGGGCGTCGACGTCCGCCCCGACGACCGCGGCGCCGTTGACCGCGTACTCCACGGCGAGCGGCAGACCGATCTTCCCCAGACCCACGACGGTGACGCGCACGACGGGCAGCCTCCCACTGCTCACGGCGTGCTCCCGGCCCCGCCCCGCGCCCCGGCCACCCCGAGGACGGCGGCGGCCGCGCGGTCGGCGACCCCGGTGAGCGAGGCGTCCGCCCGGGTCCACGCCGCGAGCCGGCGCCGCTCGGCGGGTGCGGGCGCGGCGGCGAGCGCCTGCGCCATCGCGCCCGCCACCGCCTCGGCCGTGTGCTCGACCGCCCAGCCGAGGCCGTGGCGCCGCACGAGACCCGCGCAGGGCCCGGGGCCGGCGTAGACGACGGGCGCCCCGCACGCCGTGGCCGCGAAGACCTTGGTCACGAGGGCGAACTCGTAGCCGCCCCCGGGCCGCAGCGAGGCCAGGCCCGCGCGGGCCCGGCGGAAGGCCGCGGCGACCTCGGCGGCCGGGACGGGACCGGGGAACGTGACGCGGCCGGGGACCAGGGCGTCGGCCCGCGCCCGCATGGCCTCGCGGTCGACACCGCCGCCGAACATCACCAGCCGCGCCCGCGGGTGCGCCGCCGCCACGCGCGCGAAGGCCTCGACGAACAGGCCCGCGCCGTGCACCTCGGACATCGTGCCCGCGTAGACGAGCAGCTCCTCCTGCTGCGGCGCAACGGGTTCACTGGAGAAGGCGTCGACGTCGACGCCGGAGCCGACCACCTCCAGGCGGTCGTCGCGCACGCCGAAGCCGCGCACCACGTCCGCGACGGGGTCGGACACCGTCAGCACGCGCGCGGCCCGGCGCAGCACGAGACCCTCCACGGCGCGCAGCACGCGCACCACGACCGGCGACACCCCGCTGCCCGCCGCCGCGACCGACAGCAGGTCCGCCGCGTAGTAGACGTACGGGACCCGGCGCAGCGCGCACACGGCCGCGGCCACCGCACCGGTCGTGGGCGGGGGCTCGACGACGACGACGTCGGGCCGCCGCGCGAGCGCGAGCCGCAGCAGCAGCGGGACGTCGTAGCTGGCGTACGGCAGGTACCCGCGGACCGCGCCGCTCGCGTCGCGCAGCACGGGCCAGCGGCGCACGCGCACCCCGGCGTCCGCCGTCCCGCCCTGCGGCGCGCGGCTCGTGAGCACGTCGACGACCGCGCCGCGCCGCGCGAGCGCCCGTCCCAGCGCGCCCAGCCGGTAGGCCGCCGCCGCCGGTTCGGGGGCGTAGATCCGGGAGGCGATCACGACGCGCGGCACGCCGCCGACCGTACCGGCGCCCGCGCGGCGCGGTCGTCGACGTGCTCACG
>NZ_JAAALN010000409.1 GCF_009906795.1 Kineococcus siccus | reverse complement strand
CGACGTCGACCCGCTGACGGGCGGCAGCGCGGACGCCGGGAGGGGCTCATGCCCGGTCCCCTACCCACGACGGGGCACCGGCACACGGAGGTGGCCTCTCCGTGACATCGGCTGCAGCGCAACGCGTCAGAGGTCTTGCATCACCGGCCGGGGAGTGCTATCACTGAGGTCGTCACCCGGGAAGGACCGGGGGACAGCGGAAACTCTCCAGCGCATCTCCTTCGTCTGCTGTGGAGGTGGTGGCCATGTTGATGCGCACCGATCCCTTCCGTGAGTTGGACCGCCTGACCCAGCAGGTGCTCGGCACGAGCGCCCGCCCTGCGGTGATGGCGATGGACGCGTGGCGCTCGGGTGACGAGTTCCACGTCGAGTTCGACCTCCCCGGCGTCGATCCCGCGAGCATCGAGCTCGACGTCGAGCGCAACGTCCTGACGGTCCGGGCCCAGCGGCCGGTCACCGAGGGCGCGTCCGAGATGGTCGCGGCGGAACGGCCCCGCGGGGTGTTCAGCCGGCAGCTGATCCTCGGCGACAACCTCGACACCGACCGGATCGCCGCCGCCTACCGCAGCGGCGTCCTCGCCCTGACGATCCCGGTGGCGGAGCGGGCGAAGCCCCGCCGGATCCAGGTCGAGAGCTCCGACGAGCAGCACGCCCTGCAGTCCTGAGGACGCGCGGTGTCGGCAGCCGCCTCCCCGTGCCGGCCACGGCCCGGGGAGGCCCCTGACGAGCCCCCGGACCGCGACGACGACTGGTGGCGGCGGGAGTTCGACGAGATCGTCGGGCAGCTGGCGGGCGGTGACGTCCCGCCGCCGCACCCCCCGCCCACGGCCACGGGCGCGCCGCGGGCTCCCCGGCCCGGGCGTCGTCCCGGGCCACCGGGGCCCCGGCGCCCGGACGTCCGGCGGGCCGGCCGGTGGCCACCGACGAGAGGTCCGCACCGGCAGCGCTCACCGCCCGGGCGGCGCCGGCGGGTGGCCGGGTGACCCCGCCCGGGGC
>NZ_JAAALN010000408.1 GCF_009906795.1 Kineococcus siccus | reverse complement strand
CGCCTCACACCGCCCGCCGCGAGTGCCGCCCTTCGACGAGACGGAGTCACCGTGCCCTCCTCCACCCCGCTCCGCCCGGGGGCGACGCCGCCCCTGCGGCTGGCCTACAACGCCAACGGCCTGCGCTCGGTCGCGCTGCCGGACGCCGTGCGCGTGCTCGCCGACCGCGGCTACGACGGCATCGAGCTGTCCCTGAACGCCCAGCACGTCGACCCCTGGTCGTTCGGCGACGCCGAGGCCGAGGCGCTGCGCCGGGTGCTCGACGAGACCGGCCTCGTGGCCTGCAGCCTCGCCACGGGCGACCCGCACCTGCTCAGCGAGCTGCCCTTCGAACCCGCCCTGGTGGACCCCGACCCGGCCGAGCGCGCCCGCCGCCTCGACCTCCTGCGCCGGGGCATCCGCATCGGCGTGCGCGCAGGGGTGCCCCTGGTGGCGTTCTCGACGGGCAGCCGGCACCCCGCGGTCGCCGCGGAGCAGGCCGACCGCTGGCTCGACGAGGGCCTCGCGGAGCTCCTCACCGTGCTCGCCGACGAGCTCGACGCCGCGGGCCTGCCCACCGGGGCGACGGTGCTCGGCATGGAGCCCGAACCGGGCTTCCACGTGCAGACCAACGCCGAGGTCGCCGCCGTCATCGGGCGCACCGGCAGCGACAGCCTGTGGCTGAGCCAGGACCTCGGGCACACGGTCGTCGTCGAGGACGACCCGCTGGCCTCCCTGGCCCGGCACCTGCCGCTGACCCGCCACCTCCAGGTCGAGGACATCGCGGGCCGCGTGCACGCCCACCTCGTCCCGGGCGACGGCGACGTGGACTTCCGCTCCGTCGGCCAGGCGCTGGCCGAGGGCGGCTACGCGGGGTGGCTGAGCGTCGAGCTCTACGACCACGACGACGTGCACCGCGAGGCGGCCGAGCGGGCCCGCGAGCACCTGCTCGCGACCGTGCCCGGCCTCGGGGGACGGTCGGGCCCGCGGCGCATCGACCTCGACGCCGGGCTCGAGGCCGGCCGCGGCACCTCCCGGTTGCGCTGAGCCCCCG
>NZ_JAAALN010000407.1 GCF_009906795.1 Kineococcus siccus | reverse complement strand
AGTCCGGGGAGCGCCGCTACCTCTCCGAGGCCTCGATGGCGTTGCTGACCCCACCGGAACCGATCCTCCTGCCCACCCCCGCGCTCCGCGCGGACGGCGACACGACCACGACCCTCGACACGACCACAGCGCTCACGGCATAGTCCGAACCCGCAGCGCTTCACGCGCACGAGCTACACCACTCCACGGGACTCCATCCTCCCCCGACCGGCGCGCAGGGCGGCCGCGGCGACCCGGCCACGCCGGGACGCGTCAGGAGGCGACGGCCGCCGCGTCGGGAGCGGAGACGTCCACGCGCTCCGCGGCGGCCACCTCGGGGTCGGCGAGCAGCCGCTCGAGGACCTCGGCCTTGCGCTGCGGGCGGTCGACACCGCCCCAGACGACCTCCGGCCCGTCGGCCAGCCGCAAGCGGACCGCCTGCGGCGAGGTAGCGGTGATGCCGGCGACCCGCGCGCGCAGCCCGGCCGGGAGCGCCCCGTTGACCGAGAGCGCCGCGAGCAGCGCGTCCGCCCCGGCCGCGTCGACGTCGACGCTGACGAGCGGCACGCCCGGCGGCGCGGAACCGGCGTGCACGAGCACCCGCCCGCGGTCGTCGACGAGGTCGACCCCGCCGGAGGTCACGGGCACCGCCGCGACGGCCTGCCGCTCGTGCACGCGCACCACCAGGGTCGACGGCCACGACCGCGTCACGTCGGTGGAGGCCACGAGCGGGAGCGCGGACACCTCCTCGGCCAGGGACGAGACGTCGACGCCCGCGAGCGGCCGGCCCTCCTGACCGTCGACGAGCGCCCGCACGGCGGCGACGTCGGTGCGCTCCGTCCCGGTGACGCGCACCTGCTCGACCCGCAGCCACGGCGACGCGAGCAGGACCCAGCCCGCGAGGACGGCCAGCACCACGGTCCCCGCGAGGGCCAGGACCGTGCGCTGACCGGGCCGCCACGAGCGGCGGGCCGTCCGGCGGGCCGCCAGCTCGGCGACGCGGGAGGCGGCGGCGCGGCGGCCCTCCTGGGCGGCGGAGCGGGACCCGCCGTCGCGGGGCTGGGGGGAGCGCGAGCCCGGGGTGCGCGG
>NZ_JAAALN010000406.1 GCF_009906795.1 Kineococcus siccus | reverse complement strand
CGGCTACACGGGGAGCTCGGAATGATCCCTCCCGTGGAGTACGAGGCCCAGTTCAGCACTCACCCCGTCGCGGCTGGTGCCTGACCCGCGTGGCTTCACGCCCTCCATCAAACCCGGGCCTTGACAAACTCCGACGCCAGCTAACACTTGGCGAGAGTGGCGCAATTGAACTCGGATAGGCGCGGTCCTAAATTTTGTCGAGGCGATTTCGCGCGTCGCTTCCCTCTCAAGCCTGCCGATCGTGCTATCCAATCTCCCCACGAGGTGGCGACCACGCTCGCTAAGTGGCGGCGGGTGTCGGGTTGCTGGACTCGACACTGACGTTGACGACTGGTCCGTCGGCAGTGGCTGTAGCCCTCAGTTCGCCTGCTAGGGAATCACTCTCTGAATTCATGACCACATCAATTGACTGTGTCTTATAGTTTGGACCGAAGGTTGACACTTGATTCGCATGCGCTGCCACCACCTCAGCTACTTGGTTTTGTTGAGCATCAAGCTGCGTGAGTGACTGTTTTACCTTTACCAACTTCACGCCCTTGGTGATTCCGGCTGCTTGCAACGTTTCCTGCGCCGCATCGAGCGATTGGTGGGCTACAGCAACGGCCAGTAGTCCGTCGTCATCAACGTACGCACCTCCCCAATGTTGAGGGTCGGCTTCGAAGACCTCGAGAGCAAGTGAGTAGCTGTTCGGCACTTCCATCATGTCACCGTCAGTTGGCGCAAGGATTCGCTCTTGCTCGGGTGCACTGTCGGCCGCTGCGGCGTTCGCCCCAGCTGAGCTCGTACTGGTCGGCGCCGACGACGCAGTCGGTGGTGGCGCATCGCCAGAACAGCCCGAAGCAGCCAAGAGCGCCACAGCGGCCATGAGAGCCAGACAGCCAGATCGCACGGTAGCCATACAGCCAGTGAAGCAGCGGCCGGGTCTGAAGGACGGTTTTCGGGCCACCAGCAGGATGGAGTCCCGTGGAGTGGTGTAACTCGTGCGCGTGAAGCGCTGCGGGTTCGGACTATGCCGTGAGCGCCGTGGTCGTGTCGAGGGTCGTGGTCGTGTCGCCGTCCGCGCGGAGCGCGGGGGTGG
>NZ_JAAALN010000405.1 GCF_009906795.1 Kineococcus siccus | reverse complement strand
GAGCCGAGGTGAGCAGGGGCGGGGTGGTCGTCGGGGGCAGCGACAGCTTCTGCACCTGGTGGTTGTTCTGGTCGGCGACGAACGCCGTCCCGGTGCCCGCCACCGCGATGCCGAGCGGGATGGCCAGCCGCGACGACGTCGCGGGCCCCGGGGTGACCGCGCCCTGCGCGCCGTTGCCGGCGACCGTGCTCAGGTGGCCGCTGCTGTGGTCCACCACCACGATGCGGTTGTTGCTGCGGTCGGCCACGAAGACGTTGCCGCGGGCGTCGACGGCGACGCCGGTCGGCTGGTTGAGCCGGGCGGTGGTGGCCGGGACGTCCGTGGAGACCCCCGCCGTGCCGGTACCGGCCACGACGCTGAGCACGCCCGTGCCGGCGTCGACGCGGGCGACCTGGTGGTTGAAGCGCAGCGCGACGAAGACGTTGCCGGCCGCGTCGACGGCCAGGCCGTTGGGCGTGTTCAGCGGGGACGCGACGGCCGGGCCGGGCGTCACGGCACCGGCCACCCCGGTGCCCGCGACGACGCTGAGCCGGCCCGCCGCGTCGACCTTCAGCACCCGGTGGGCGCCGCGGTCGGCGACGTAGACGTTGCCCGCGGCGTCGGCCGCGACCCCGAAGGGCGACCTCAGCGGCGAGTCGGTCGCGGTGCCCGGCACCGGGTCCGCGGTGGCCCCCGTGCCGGCGACGACGGACAGGAGCCCCGTCGCGGCGTCCACCTTCTCGACGCGGCGGTTGCCGTCGTCGGCGATGTAGACGTCGCCCCGCGGGCCCACCGACACCCCGAGGGGGATGTTCAGCCCGGAGGCCGTGGCGGGTCCGCCGGGCGTCGGGGCTCCGGGCGTCCCGGTGCCCGCGACGAAGGTCAGCAGTCCGGTGCCCGCGTCCACGCGCTCGATGCGGGCGTTGTCGCGGTCGGCGACGTAGACGTTGCCGGCCACGTCGGTGGCGACCGCGACGGGCAGCCTGAGGAAGGAGGCCGCCGCCGGCCCCTCCACGGCCGTCCCGCCGACGCCCCGGCCCACCAGCGTCGTGAGCGTGAACGGCCCGGCGGTCGGCACGGCGGCGACGGCTCCCGTGCCGGCG
>NZ_JAAALN010000404.1 GCF_009906795.1 Kineococcus siccus | reverse complement strand
GTCGAGGAGTCCGTCCCCGCCGAGGCGGGGGAGGGCTCCGCGACGGGCGCTTCGGCGGGGACGGACTCCGCGACGGGCTCCTCGGCGGGGACGGCGTCCTCCGCCGCGGGCACGGCCTCCTCGGCCGCACCCTCCGCGGGCGCGGGGGCGGCCACGGGCTCCGGCACCGCCTCCGCCTCGGGGGCGCCCTCGATCGGGTCGGTCGTCGCAGTGGTCGGGGTGTCCTGCACGTCCTCGTCGGACGCCGGCTCCTGGGATCGCTCGCTCACCCGCGGCAGTCTAGGTGCCCGGGTCACCCGACGGCGCGGACCGCCACCCGGCGTGAGTCCACCCGCGCGCGGAGCGACGACGCCGCAGTGCGGTCCGGTCGGGCCCACCACGACCTCGCGACTAGGCTCGACGGGTGCTGGTGGAGTCCGTCGAAGCGACCGTGTTCGGCACCAACTGCCACGTCGTGGCCCCCGGGCCGGGCGAGGAGTGCGTCGTCGTCGACCCCGGCATCGGGGTGGAGGACCGCCTGGTCGAGCTGCTGCGCCGGCACCGGCTGCGACCCGCCGCGGTGCTCCTGACCCACGGCCACCTCGACCACACGTTCTCCGTCACGCCGGTCTGCGGGAGCCACGGCCTCGCCGCGACGATCCACGCGGAGGACCGCTACCGGTTGACCGACCCGCTGAGCGACCTCGGCCCCGCGCTGCTGGCCGCGCTGACGGCGGAGTACGGCCGCCTGCGCTGGCGCGAGCCCGAGGAGGTCGTGACGGTCACCGACGCCCAGCGCCTCGCCGTGGCCGGCCTGGACATCACCGTCTCGCACGCGCCCGGGCACACCGAGGGGTCCGTCATGTTCGCGGTGGCCCGTCCCGGCGAGGCCGACCTGCTGCTGTCCGGGGACGTGCTGTTCGCCGGGTCCGTCGGGCGCACGGACCTCCCCGGCGGCGACCCGGCCGCGATGCTGCGCAGCCTCCGCACGCGGGTGCTGCCGCTGGCCGACGCCACCGACGTGCTCCCCGGCCACGGCCCCGCGACGACCATCGGACGCGAGCGCGTCTCCAACCCCTACCTGCTGCAGCTGGCGGACGCCGCTGCGCGAACGGAGTCCTGATCCC
>NZ_JAAALN010000403.1 GCF_009906795.1 Kineococcus siccus | reverse complement strand
CCGCCCGCCACGCCGACCCCCGCACCACCATGCGCTACGACCGAGCGAGGACCACGCTGGACCGCCACCCCAACTACATCCTCGCCGCCTACATGGCCTCCGGCACCTGAACGACCTCACTCATCTGTCGAGATGCGGAAGATCACGAACCGCGGGTCACGAGGGATCGGCAGGAGGTACGAAGGGCTGCCGGAGGTCGTGCAGCAGGAGGGTCGCGAACCCCAGCTGGCGGCGGTAACCACCCAGCCACGCCAGCCGGTGTTCCCTGGCGACCTCCAGGGCCTGTGCCCGTTCGAGTGAGTCCTGGTCCTGCGCCAACGCCCACGCGGTGAGCGACCCCGTCCAGGACCACTCGTAGTCGTCCCACTCTGCCAACGTGCTCACGTGCCCGTAGCCCGGCTCGAACCCGGACTCCTGCACACGCTTGACCAACCCGAGCAAGTCGGGGAAGTCCTCCGGGGTGGCCTCGAGCGCCTCCTGCGCAGCTTTCGACGGCGGCTTGTCCCAGGTGGTGTCCCCCAGCAGCACCTGTCCACCCGGGCGCACCATGTCCCGGACGGCGTCCAACGTCCCCGCCAGACCGCCGAAGGCGTGGCTGGCCCCGACGCAGAACACGACGTCGAACACCCCGCCGTCCCAGTTGGCGGCATCCGCCTGGACCCACTGCACCCGCGTACCCACCCCTCGCTCCCGCGCCCGAGCGTCGAGGTCCGCCGGCAGCGCCACGTCGACGCCCACCCCGGACAGGTCCGGTCGCGCGGTGAGGAGTTCCAGCAGCCACTCACCCTGCCCGCACCCCAGGTCCACCACCCGGGCGCCTGCTGGAGGCGACAACAGCGACAGCAACGCCCGGACGTTGTTCGTGTCTACCGGAGCGGCGACGGGGTGGTGCAGGTGGGCGATGCGGCTGATCTCGGTGCGGTCCATACCGCCATGCTCACCGCAACTCATGGTCGGGGACGATCGATTTTCGCGATACGGCCCCGGTGGGGTGAGTCCCCCCGAGTGGTGTAACTGGGCCCTGCAGCCTGACCAGCACCGGCGTGTCCCGGTGAGCAGGTGAGGGCCACCGCGTGAAGCTCTGCGAGTACCCGCCAAGGAACTCGTAGAAGGAG
>NZ_JAAALN010000402.1 GCF_009906795.1 Kineococcus siccus | reverse complement strand
AAGCTCTGCGAGTACCCGCCAAGGAACTCGTAGAAGGAGATCAACGCGATGGCCCTCATGGACCAGTCTGCCCTGTCCACCCTGCTCGACGCACTCACCTCCGCCGACGACGGCACCCTCATGCGCCGCCTTCTGCAGGGAGCCCTCCAAGGCCTCATCGATGCGGAAGCCGAGCACCACATCGGCGCCGGCCTGCACGAGCGCTCAACGGCCCGCACGACGCAGCGCAACGGCACCCGCGACCGCCTCGTGGCCACCACCAGTGGTGACCTCCACGTGAAGATCCCCAAGACCCGCACCGGATCGTTCTTCCCGACCCTGCTGCACCCGCGCCGGCGCATCGACCGAGCCTTGCACGCGGTGGTCATGGAGGCCTACGTCCATGGCGTCTCCACCCGCAAGGTCGACGACCTCGTCGAGGCTTTGGGCGTGGAGTCTGGCATCAGCAAGTCCGAGGTCTCCCGGATCTGCGCTGACCTCGACTCCGAGGTCGCCGCCTTCACCTCCCGCCCCCTGGACGCCCAGGCCACCCCCTACGTGTTCCTGGACGCCACGTACTGCAAGGCCCGCATCCGTGGTCGGGTCGTGTCCCAAGCCGTCGTCATCGCCACCGGCGTCACCGCCGATGGTCACCGCGAAGTGCTGGGCTGCAACGTCGGGGACGCCGAGACTCTGACGTTCTGGAGGGAGTTCCTGTCCTGCCTGCGCGACCGTGGCCTGCACGGAGTCCAATTGGTGATCTCTGATCAGCACCGCGGCCTGGTCAGCGCGATCGAGCAGACGATGGCCGGCGCGTCCTGGCAACGCTGCCGGGTCCACTTCATGCGCAACGTCCTCAGCAAGGTCACCAAGGGGCAGTCCGATGCGGTCGCGGCGATGGTCCGCACGATCTTCGTGCAGCCCACACCCGTCCAGGTCGGCGAGCAGGTCCGCGTCGTCGCCGACACCCTGCGCGGGCAGTTCCCCGCCGTCGCGGCGATGCTGGATGAGGCCGGCGGCGACGTGACCGCTTTCGCGGTGTTCCCCGAGGCACACTGGCGCAAGATCTGGTCGACCAACCCGATCGAGCGCCTCAACCGCGAGGTCAAGCGCCGCACCGACGTGGTCGGGATCTTCCCCAACGCC
>NZ_JAAALN010000401.1 GCF_009906795.1 Kineococcus siccus | reverse complement strand
CGCCAGGTGCGCGGGTCGCCGGCGCGCACCCCGGGGTCGTGGACGCGGCCGGGCGCACGAGCTTCGGCGAGCTCGCGACGCTGCTCGAGGCCGCCGCGGTGGTCGTCGTCGGCAACACGGGCCCCGCGCACCTGGCCGCCGCGGTCGGCACCCCGGTCGCGAGCTGGTTCTCGGCGGTCATGCCCGTCGAGCGCTGGGTACCCTTCGGGGTCCCCGTCGTCCTGCTGGGCGACCTGTCCGCGCCGTGCCGGCTGACGCGGGCCCAGGTGTGCCCCGTCCCCGGCCACCCGTGTCTCGACGTCCCCCCGCAGGACGTCGTCGACGCCGTCGAGGCCCTCGCCGCGGGTCGCGTCCCCGCCCCACCCCCCGCGGTGCCGCAGAACGCGGGGTCCACCGGGCCCGCCGGTGCGGAGCAGGGCCTGTGACCCGCCCGGCGCACGACTCCCCCCGACCCACCCCAGGAGGCGCAGTGACGAACGGCCAGCCAGCAGAGGGTCCCGCGGCGCGGTGGCTCGCCCGGCACGAGCCGGAGGTCGCCGCCGCCCTGGCGGGCCTGCGCGCGCAGAGCGAGGTGATCGACCGCTGGGGGCTCGAGCTGGTGGCCGTGTTCCGCCGCGGCGGTCGCGTGCTGGTCGCGGGCAACGGCGGCAGCGCGGCCGAGGCGCAGCACCTCACGGCCGAGCTGGTGGGCCGCTTCGAGGGGGAGCGCCGGCCGCTGTCGGCGATCGCGCTGCACGCCGACACCTCCAGCACGACGGCCATCAGCAACGACTACGGCGCCGACGAGGTCTTCGCCCGCCAGGTCGAGGCGCACGGCCGCCCGGGCGACGTCCTGGTCCTGCTGTCCACCTCCGGGCGCAGCGCGAACGTGGTGCGGGCCGCCCAGCGCGGCCGGGCCGCGGGGCTGCGGGTGCTCGCGCTCACGGGCCCCGACCCGAGCCCGCTCGCCGAGGCCTCCGACGAGGTCGTCCTCTCGGGAGCCCCCGGCTCGTCCACCTCGGCGGTGCAGGAGGGGCACCTCGTCGTCGTGCACGCGCTCTGCACGGCCGTCGACGCGCACCTGCGGGAGCCCGCCCCGGCCGCCACGGCGCCCGCGACCGCCTCCACCGCGGACAGCGCCACCACTGCCG
>NZ_JAAALN010000400.1 GCF_009906795.1 Kineococcus siccus | reverse complement strand
CCCCCGGGCTCACGCAGGCCGACGTGGACGCGGGAGTCCTGTCCGCCGAGGTCCCCTCCTCCGGCGGCGGCGAGCTCGTGGTCGTCCCCGGGCGCGCCCCGGCGCCGCCCTCGGCCCGCGTCCGGACGCTGCGCGTGGAGGTCGAGCGCGGTCTGCTCGACGCCGGTCTCGTCGACCCGCAGGCGTTCGCGGCCTTCGCGCTCGCCACGCTCAACGACCCGCGGGGCTGGGGCGCCGGCGGGGCGACGAGCTTCGAGCGCACCGACGGGGAGGCGGAGCACCGCCTCGTGCTCGCCAGCCCCGACACCTCGGCCGCGCTGTGCCGGCCGCTGCGGACGATGGGCACGCTGTCCTGCCGCACGGGGGACGAGGCGGTGCTGACGACGTACCGCTGGGTCAACGCGATCCCTGACTACGGCGCGGACCGCACGGGCTACCGGCAGTACGTCGTGAACCACGAGGTCGGGCACCTGCTCGGGCACGGTCACGACCCGAACCCCGGCCCCGGCCGTCTCGCGCCCGTGATGATGCAGCAGACCAAGGGGCTGGACGGCGCGCTGCCCAACCCCTGGCCCCACCCCTGACCGTCGCGACGAGACCCACCGCGCTCCCCGGGGCCTTCTGCGCCCGCTCCGGCCGACCTCACTCCGGGGCCGCACTGCCCCGCACGACGGTCGTGAGCGGACGGCCCGGCCGCAGCGTCCGCACCCGGATCCCGTCGCCCTGCAGGTCGGTGAGCACCGCGGTCGCGACCAGGAGCCGGAACAGCTGGAACGGCTCGGGCGGGTGGCGGTCGGCGACGTAGTCGGCCAGCTCCTCCGCGTCGAGCACCTCCTGCGCCGTGCCCGCGAGCTTGGCGTCGCCGTCGGCCATCGAGCCGTCGCCCGTGTGGGCGTGCAGGGCGAAGCGCGGGTCGCGGCCCAGGTCGGCGGCCTTGCGCGCGCCGACCATCGAGCCGACGACGAGGTCGCCGCGCCAGACGTCCACCTCCGTCCCGGAGACCCGGGGGGAACCGTCGAGCGTGAGGGTCGCCAGCACGTGGTGACGGGCGGCGCGGAACCGCCCGAGCACGGCGGCGGCGACGTCGGGCTCCGCGGTCTCGAGGTCGGCCCAGCGCACGCCGCGCGGGCCGACCTCGAGAC
>NZ_JAAALN010000003.1 GCF_009906795.1 Kineococcus siccus | reverse complement strand
GGCGCATGAGGGTGCCGTCGTCGGCGGAGGTGAGTGCGTCGAGCAGGGTGGACAGGGCAGACTGGTCCATGAGGGCCATCGCGTTGATCTCCTTCTACGAGTTCCTTGGCGGGTACTCGCAGAGCTTCACGCGGTGGCCCTCACCTGCTCACCGGGACACGCCGGTGCTGGTCAGGCTGCAGGGCCCAGTTACACCACTCGGGGGGACTCACCCCCATTGCTGAAGCGCGATCTTCTGTCGTTGATCGAGAGACCGTCCCTGTCGGCATCCTCCGCCGCGAGAACATCCAACACATGCCCGACGAGCAGAGCCAGGTCAGTCCCCTCGCCGCCTTGGAGGCTCCTCGTGGGGACGTGAAGAAGGGCCGGACGCTGTGGCCGGCAGGCCTTGACGGCATGAGCGACCCTGTCGGCGTCATCGGCCCGCCGCGTGAGGGGTCCACCTCGGGATCCTTCGTGAGCGCGGGCCAGAACGAGTGCGAGCGTGACCGCAGAACGTTTCAGCCGCTGCAAGTCCTCGGGCGCCTGCTGCGACCAGCTGAGACGTCGAGCCGCGTCCCGTAGTTCGCGCACCTGCCTGTTCCCGTGGTCGCTCCTCCTCAGCTGACGGCGTTCCGTTGACTCGCGAGGGACCTGCCTCCACTGCTGCTGCAGGCGAGCCAGGCTGAGGTCGGCGGCGAGCTTCGAGCCGCCGAACCAGACGGGCTTGCCGCTGCCGGAGTGGTCGCCAGGCCTGGCGACCGAGTAGCCGGTGACCTGCTCCTGGTGCTGATCGCTGTAGCGGGGACGGACGAGCAGACCGGCTCGCCTGAGCCGTTCGAAGAAGTCGTCCGGCCCGCTGGCGTGGAACGCAGCGATCCGCACCTCGCGGCGTAGGAAGTCGCGGGTGGTCTCCATCCGCCCGGCGCGCTGGTGCTTCTCGACCTCCGCGCGCGTGGGGCGGCGAGGTCCGGTGCGGTCGCGTGGTGCCGTGCGACGCAGGTCGAACTGCGCCTCGAGGTCTCGGCACGCGGCACCGACGGCGTAGAAGTCGTTGCGCGTTCGGGCCAGCTGTCCGTCTTGGCGAGCGAGGGTGACCGCCAGATGGACGTGGTCGTCAGCGTGACGGACCGCCACCCAACGACACCCACCCGGGTCCTCGCGAGAGGCGAGGCCGACTCGCGCCAGGACAGTACGCACCGCGTGGTCCCACTCCGCGTCGCTGAGCCGGCGGTCCTCCGGGGCGAGCCTCAGTGAGCACTGCCACACGGTCGTCGTCGGTTGCCGCAGGAGGGCGGCAAGGGGCTGGTCGAGGAGGTCGGCCAGCGGGCGCACATCGTGCCGAGGGCCGCGCAGACCATCGCGGACAGCGGGCTCGAGCGACGCCAGGTCCTCGCACCATGCGGCGACGAGATGGGGGTCGGTGTGCTCGTTGGCGCGTCCAGAACCGTAGAGGTACTGCAACAACTTCCGGACACCGTTGCCCTTCGTGACTTTGCCGATCACGGGACCGGACCGTCGGTGGTCGCCGCGAGCAGTTCGCGGGCATCACCGCGGATGCGCTGCGCGGTGCGGACAGAGACCGGAAAGCCCGCGGCCAACAACGTGTCAGCCAGCGTGGCGGCAGTGACGTCCGGCTGGTCTCGGACGATAGCCATGGCGACAGCGAGGCGATCCGGCCGCTGGCCATCCCCCCTGGACGGGACCCGACTGACCGCCACGGATGGAACTAGCGACCTGACGGCCGGCACAGCGACACTCACCGGCTCGAACGGGACAGTGGTCGGTGAAGGCGACGCACCACGTCCTGCCGCGGGCCACTCAGTGAGCACTTCGGCGCGCCACTCCGACCAGGTCAGCCTCGGCGCAAGCACCCAGCGGGCGATCCGGAAGCGGCCGTCGACCACCGCCGTGCGGCGCTGGTGCAGCGCCTCTCGCCGCGCTGCGGTGACGATCGTCTCAAAGCAGACGACGAACATCGCTGAGGGCACCGCGTGCAGGAGCTGCCCGACGGGGTCGACGGACATGGCGCCGTTGGCCAGCACCGTCGCCACCGACAGCACGAGGACGAGGGCCCGCAGAACGGGTGCCGTGCGCCCAGCGCGGGCCGCGAGGAGGACCTTGAGGCTGAGCACCACGATCCCGACGTCGAACGACAGCGGGACGACAGGAGCCAGCCACAGCGGGAAGTGTCCCGCCGCGACCGCCAGGTCTCGCAGCGTGGTGTAGCTGGACACGAAGCCGGTGACGATGAGCAGCGCCACCCCGATACCGGCGGCGCGCTCGGCCAGGAGGTCGAAGGTCGCCGCCGAGCGCGCCGCAGCGCGAGGTGAGGCGGCACGCCGGGTGAGCCAGTCGTCGAGATGAGCGGTGCTCACGAGGTCGACCCTTCCTGAGAGCAAGGACTATCGCTGGCACGGCGGGCGGGACGCTGGGCGGAACGGGTGGCCACGGCGAGGTCCTGGGCGGTGGCGTCCAGGCGTCCCACAGCCCGGCTGGTGACGGCGACGGCATCCGCCAGCCACACCGGTGGCTCACCAGTGCCGTTGAGCTGGGCGACGGCCTGGTTGACGTTGGTCGCGAACCGGCGGACCTGAGCGCGAGCGCTCATCACCTCGACCAGTGCCGCGCGCAACGGCGCGGTCGACGGTGGGTCAGTGAGCCGGGCCGCCGCCAGGGCTGCCTCAGCCACGTATCCAGTGACGGTGAGCCCAGTGAGGCGGGCAGCGGCGGCCAGGTCGCCGTACTCGTCGTCGGTGTAGCGCACTTGCACCTGGCGGAACCGACCAGGAAACGCGTGCACGCGGTCACGACCCGGGGTACGCCGACGGGAACCCCGACGACTACTCGTCGACGTGCCTCCAGCGTCGTCGGGCGCGGACGTCGGTGTGCTCATCGCGCCGGCCCTCGCCGGTCGAGGATCTGGCAAGCCCGGCGCACGACAGTCGCCCGGGTCACCGGCATCCCCTCCGCCGCCAGCTCTCGACGAGCGCTGGCCTGAACCGAAGGTCGTCGCCCGCCCAGCTCGGCGAGACGCTCCTCGAGCCCGGCCAGCTGCGCGGCCGCCTCAGGGTCGGCCGCTGCTGCACCGGCACCGAGATCCAGGTCCCACCACGGGCCCGCTTCGGCCAGGCGCATCGGCGACTGAGTTGCCGGGTCCGCGGCCACCGCGAGGAGCGCTGGGACGGCCGCCGCCGAGGGCCAGCCCCGGCCCCGCACCGCCAGGTGCAGGGCTGCGGTCAGACACGGCCCGGCCCAGCGAGTCGTGGACTTGCCCAGGGCTTGACGCGCCTTCTGGCAACGGCCCACGAGCTCGTCAAGATCATCGACCCCGCAGTCCGTCAGCAGCGCGACACCGCCCCCCTCCGCCTCCTTGCGCTCTCCCCGCGACGTCGGCGCCGCCGGGGGCAGGCCGGGAGGAGGTGAACTGCTCTGGGTAGAGATCTGTGGGTCGGGCCGCGCATCCGCGGCCACCCTCCCCGCATCTCCGCGACCAGGGGTAGCCGCATCGACGCCGTCACCTGTGGCCGCAGAAGTGCCTCCACCCCCGTCCAGCTGGGACGTGGCCGCAGCGGTGCGGCCACCCGCCCGGGGGGTGGTCGCCAGGGGGGTGGCCGCAGAACCACGGCCATCGCCGGCGGCGCCGTCCGGCGTCGGAGCCGACGTCCGTACGTGGTAGCGGTTGGTGAGGTTCTGCTGGCCGTTGCGCCGGTGCTCGACCCGGACGATGCCAGCGTCGACGAGCGCGCGCATCGCGCGGTCGACGGCGTCGACGGAGCGGTGCATCCGGCGCGCCAGCGTCGCCCTTGAGGGCATCCGAGTGCCGGACGAGCCGCCGTAGCGCAGAAGCAGGGAGTACAGCCGGAACGAAGAGTCGGGAACCTTCGCGTCGATGACCCACTCAGGGACCAGGGCGAAGCGAGGCTCCTCGATGATGAGGGAGGTGTCGTCGGGGGCAAGACGCGCGTCAGCTCGGGCGGCGGCGTCGGGGAGTGGTGGGCGGTCGTTCACGGGGTTCTCCGCAGGCATCACGAGGGGGGAGCGCGGCACAGCCTCGACCGGAGGACACACGGTCGCGCGCTGCCAACGCGGTGACGGATGCACCGGCACCCCCCGGCCGAGACGGCCGGGGCGGCACCGGGCGAACAGCAGAACCGCAGGTCAGGGCACTACTCGGTGCCGCGTGGCACCAGGCGGACGGGGTGCGTGCTGCCTGAAAATCGGAAGGTCAGCGGTTCGACCCCGCTCCTGGCCACCCTGTCTGACCTGCGGTTCCATCCCCCTAGCGGGTCCTGCCCAGCCCTCTCGAATGCTCTCGCGGTGACATCTTCCTCGGGGACGTACGGCACGGCCGCCGCGATGCTCTCCGCGGCCGACCTCGCGAGTGCCGGGACGACGTGGACGTAGAGGTCTCGGGTGATCACGCTCGTGGAGTGCCCGAGGCGGTCGCTGACCACCTCGATGTCCACCCCCGCCGACTGCGCCAGCGTCGCGTGGGTGTTGCGGACGTCGTGCCGCCGGATGCGCGGACGCCGGCCATCGACGACGTTGAGATCGCCGTGGCCAAGTACAACGACTGGCACAACCACCGCTGGCTGCACGGGGAACGTGGAACGATCCCTCCCGTGGAGTACGAGGCCCAGTTCAGCACTCACCCCGTCGCGGCTGGTGCCTGACCAGCGTGGCTTCACGCCCTCCATCACACCCGGGCCTTGACACATCCTGATCACATGCCCGAGCGCAGCGGTCCGCCCTACCAGGACTACCTGCCACCAGAGCTGCGCGCCCAGACCGCCGAAGACCGCGCCCGACTCCTGGAACAGGCCAGCCGACCCGACACGTACCCGCCACCCCGGCCCGGGCACGGCACCGTGTGGGTCACGCCACCCCACGACGACGACGTCTGGAGCGGTAGCTGGCAGGACGGCGGCAACCGCATGAGCGAGGTCGCGGGCTCCTACTCCCCAGTGGAGGTCGATGTGAAGGACTCACCTGGTTCGCGGGCCGATCGCGCACGCCAAGTGCTCTTCGGGGTAGTCGTGGTCGGGCTGAGCGTCGCAGCGGGGATCTACTTCGTGCAGCCGGCAGCGGACGTTGGTCAAGGCACCCGCCTAGCAGTCGCGGCCCCAGCACTCGCTGGCGCGACAGTGGTGGGCACGCTGGGCATCACGCGCGCGTGGGGCGCCCGTCGGATCCTCGCCGTTCCGCTGACGGTCTCCCCGTTCGCGGTGACGATCTTCATACCTCTGATCCTGGCGGACGCTCTGGGCTCCGTGGCTTGGGTGTTCCTCGTGATCATGGCCATCCTCCTATCGCTCTTCACCTTCGGCGTCATCGTTCTCCTGAACTGCGCGGCGACTTCATTCAGACAGGCCAGTCGACAGCGGAGCGAGTAGCTGTCCCGCCCTACTTCGTCGTTCGGACACGCCTTCTGCTTCCCATCGACGGGTACGTCCTGTGGACCACCACCATCGACGACCCTGTGACCGCGATCGCCGGCAGCGGACGACCGGCCGCCACTCAGGGCGAGGCGACTGTGGCGCGGCCCCGACTGCCTCAGTACGGTGATCCGGTCGCCCCTGGTGAGCGGCAGCACCCGCTGCCCGACCAGACCAGGACGGCAAGGAGACCAACGGTGCACCACACACCGCACCCGGATGTCCACCCGATCCTCGACGGCCTGCCCCACCACGACTTCCTGCGCTGGCGCGGCCCCGACGACGTCGCCCGCCGGCTGCACCTGCAGCCAGGCCACCCCGGCCGCCTCGTCTTCGGTGACCAGGAGCACACCCTGATCAACTGGATCGACACCCGCAGCGTTGGCTCCCGTGGCGTCGATGCCCGTGACGGTGTCGACCGCGTCCGCCAGCACTGGGGCCACCTCCAGGCCGAGTGGTTGCACGTCGTCTCCGAGGCCGAGCACCGCAACGCCATCGAGCAGCTGAACGCCTCCGACTGGGGCGGCTTCCCCGTCGACGACAGCGAGTTCCTCACGGCCTGGCGGGCCGAAGCGCACCCCGTCCACCGACTGGACCACCTGCCCATCCTCAGTCACGTCCGCTGGAGCGGTCCCCACGACGTCGGCCACCGACTGCACGTCCAGCCAGGCCACCCCGGCCGCCTCCTCTACGCCGACGAGACCCACGCCGTCATCAACTGGGTCGACACCGTCGATGAGGCGCAGTTCGGCAGCACCTTCGACCCCGACTGGCTGCAGCTGATCACCGAGCAGCAGCACCACGACGCCGCCGAGCGGCTCCGAGCCGGCGGCTGGCCCGGCTTCCCTCGAGATGACGGCGGCGCGATCGTCGGCTGGGTCGGCGACCTGTGGCCCCCGCCGATCGAGTTCTTTCCCCGGGGGACACCCGTCCAGTTCGTCGGCGACGAGCGCGTCGCCGAACTGCTGGCTCTGCAACAGGGCCATCCGGGCAGGGTGACCAGCAGCGGGGAGAAGCACGTCACCGTGGACTGGGTCGACGTCCAGGGCGTCTTCCAGCACGACGGCATCATGTGGCCGGAGTGGCTCGTGGCGATGGAGGAGGACGACTACCGGCGCCGCGCTGACGCTGTGCGCCGGTCCGGCTGGCCCGGCTTCGCGGCCGTTGGCCGAGACGACGTCGAGCACTCCGAACGCGACGTCGAGCAGAGGTGACGGTTGCACCCGGCTGGGGCCCGTCCCTGACCACAGACTCCACGGTCACGCTGCGGAGAGTGCGCAGTCGCGACGCACTCACACACCGATGTCAGGCCATCCGGACCCGTCCACGGATCGACGATCCGCTACCGGCAGGGCCTCTGCCGCAGCGACTGCATCGTCATGCCCTACGCCTCGACCGTCTCCGCGGACGACATCGTCGCTGCGGTTCACGAGTACAGCGATCTTGCTGTCCAGGGCGCACGCGAGCAGCAGAGCCGAGGCGGGTGGACGGCATCCGCGAGCTCACTGCGCTGGAGTGCTCGGTGCGGTCACTCAGGTGGGACTGGAGAAGCGCGTCGTGCGCGCGACGGTCTCGAAGCCGAGCCGCTGGTAGATCGTCAGACCGGCTTCGCTGGCGTTGAGGCACGCCTGCTCTGCGCCCGCCGCCCGGGCGGCGCCCAGAGCGGCGGCGGTCATGGCCCTGCCGATCCCGCGGGAACGCCACCCGGGACCGGTGTTGACGAAGATGACCGTCGCCTCAGCGCCGAAGACGCCGACGCCGGACGTCGCGTGTGCAGCGCCGTCGACGTCGACCGCGGCGAAGAGCTGGAAGGCTGGCGACAGCGACCTCAGGTACGCGGCGAGCACGGCGTGAGGCTCGTCGAGACGGGGGTCCGCGGACAGGGCCACGGCGACCGCGTCGTCCAGCGGAACTCCCTCGACCGCGTCGCCGGCGAGGCGCCGCACCGGGAGGAGGGTCAGCTCACCGGTCAGGTCCGGTTCCGGCACGGCCCGCAGGTCGCGGCAGGCCATCGCCGTCGCCGTCTTCGACCGCCAGCCGAGGTGCGCGTGGACGAGCGCGGTGCACCGGGTGGCCGCCGCGAACACGTCGATCATCCCGGTGCGGATGTCCGGCAGGAGAACGGCGAGCTCGTCGTGGGCCCGGTCGTCGGTGATCAGGAGGCGCACGGGTGAGCCGGCCTCGACGGGGGCCGCCCCGTGCATCCCCGGCCCTTCCAGGTGAGCCCGGCCCGGGAGGGCGTGCCGCGCGACGAAGGCGCTGGCGTACACCTGCGCCCCGGTCCCCATGCGCGGGAGCCTAGGCGCTGCCGACGCCGTGACGGATGCACCGAACCCGCAGAACCGCAGGTCATGGCGCTGCTCGATGCCGCGTGGCGCCGGCCGGACGGGGTGCGTGCTGCCCGGCGACCGGACGGTCACCGGTTCGCCCCCCGCCCGGCCCCCTTACCCGAGGTGCGGTGACACCGTCCGGCGGCCTTCACGCCGCGAGCGCGGATCGTCTCAGGGCGCCGGACTGCCGGGCGGCGTGAGCAGGACCGCGGTGATGGCGTCGACGAGGGCGTCGCCGACGGCGGTCCAGTCCGGTGCCACGCCGGCGTCGGCACCCTCCTGCTCCTGCTCCGCGCAGGTGTGCACGATCAGCACCCGCATCATCTGGTTGCGCAGGGCCGCCAGCCGCGGCGGTGTGCGCGGCACCCGGGCCCAGACGGCGGAGAGCACGTCCCGCGTGGGCGCGGAGCCGATGGCGGACCAGATGGCCGAGTCCCGGAACGTGGGGTCCGTGGTGACCTGCGCGACGAAGCGCGCGCACCAGCTGGGCGTGCCGAGCGTCGCGAGGTGGTCGGTGTAGGGGCGCACGACGCAGGCGACGTGGTCGCGGAGGTCCGGGGAGCCCGCAGCCTGCTCGAGCATCCGGGCGGCGTGCTGGTCCATCGCGGCCGAGTGGTGGCGGGAGATCGCCTGCACGAGCTGTGCCTTGGAGCCGAAGTGGTAGGCGACCGCCGAGTTGTTCGCCTGCCCCGCCGCCTCGGCCACCTGCCGGTTGGAGACGTCGGACAGCCCGCGCTCGGCGTAGAGCCGTTCCGCCGTGCGCAGCAGCAGGAGGTGGGTGGGCGTCGTGGTGCTCGGCACGGCTCCATGCTGGAGCATCGCCGGCGTCACCACCGCACCGGCACCTCCTCGAGCCCGCCGACGATGAGTCCCTCGCGCCGGCGCAGCTCGGCGGGCGTCACCGCCAGCTCCAGGGTGGGCAGACGCTCCAGCAACCTGCCCAGCACCGTCTGCAGCTCGACGCGCGCGAGGGCCTGCCCGATGCAGGAGTGCGGCCCGGCCCCGAACGCCAGGTGCGGGTTCTCCTGCCGGGTCAGGTCCATCCGCGCGGCGTCGGGGAACACGCGCTCGTCGCGGTTGGCCGCCGCCATCGACGAGATCACGGTGGTCCCCGGCGCCACGGTGGTGCCGGCGATCTCCATCTGCGCCGAGACGTAGCGCGGCATGCCGAAGCCGGGGTTCGCGTCGAAGCGCAGGACCTCCTCGACGGCGGGGCCGACCAGGCCGGGGTCCGCCAGCAGCTGCCGCCAGCGCGCGGGCTCGGCCAGGAGCAGCGACACCATCTTGCCGATCATGTTGGCGGTCGTCTCGTGGCCCGCGATGAGCAGCCCCTGACCGGTGGCGACCAGTTCCGCTTCGCTCATCCGGCCGTCCTCGGCGTCCACGACGGCCGCCAGCTCGGAGAGGAGGTCGTCACCGGGTTCCGCGCGCTTGGCCTGGACCAGGGTCACCATGTAGGCCTGGAACTCCGCGGCGGAGGTCTGGATCTCCGCCTGCTCGTAGCGGGTGAGGTTGAGCATGGTGTCGGACCAGTAGGCGAACTCCTCGCGCCGGTCGGCGGGGACGCCCAGCAGCTCGCAGATGACGTTCACCGGCAGAGGGAAACCCAGTGCACTGCGGAGGTCCGCGGTCGGACCACCGGCGACCATCGCGTCGATCAGCTCGTCCGTGAGTTCCACGATGCGCGGTTGCAGAGCCATGACCCGCTTGACGGTGAAGGACCGTCCCAGCAGGCGCCGCCACCGCTGGTGACCCGGGCCACTCGTCGTCGAGCCACCGGCGCCGTCTACCTCGGGACCGGCGACGGACTCCTCCGCCGCACCGCGCCCCTCGAAGGCGCCGTTGCCCGCGGTGCCCACGCGAGCCGCGTCGTCGGCGACGAGTTCCCGCGTGAAGCGGGGGTCGGACAGCATCGCCTTGACGTCGTCGTGACGGGTGAGCAGCACCGCGGTGTCTCCGCTGGGCAGACGGACGGGCGCCACCGGGCACCGCTCGCGCAACCACGCCCACTCCACCGGGGGTTCCAGCGCGGTGGGGCCGGCCATCGGGTAGCGCAGCGGCTCGGCGTCGTCGACGGGTGCATCGGTCGTACCGGTGACGGGGCAGGTGTTCGGCGTGGTCATGGTCGGAGTACCTCTCGTCGTTCCGGAGCGGCGGCCGCGGCCCGTGCTAGTTTTCAGTCAGTCGCCTGACTGAACACTAGCCCAGGAGGAACGACCGTGCGAGGACTGACGGGCAAGGCGGTGGTGGTCGCCGGCGGCGCCACCGGGATCGGCGCGGCCACGGCCCGGCGGCTGGCCGAGGAAGGGGCGCGGGTCGTCGTCGGCGACCTGAACGTCTCCGGCGCAGAGACGACGGTGCGCGCGATCACGGCTGCGGGCGGCGACGCGGTCGCCGTCCAGTTCGACCTGGCCGACGCGGAGTCGGTCGCCGCACTGGTCGAGACCGCGGTGCAGCGCTTCGGCGCGCTGCACGGCCTGGCCAACGTGGGTGCGGACCTGTCCGTGGAGACCCTCGGCCGCGACGCCGACCTGCTCGAGATGGATCCCGCGGTCTGGCGGCGCACCCTGGAGGTCAACCTGCTGGGGTACGCCCACTCCTGCCGCCTCGCCGTGCCTCACCTGCTGGCGGCCGGCGGCGGCGCCATCGTCAACGTGAGTTCGCACGCCGCGTTCGTCGGCGAGGACACCCGCCCCGCGTACGCGGCGTCCAAGGCCGGGGTGAACGCGCTGACCCGGCACGTCGCCTCCCGGTGGGGCCGCGACGGCATCCGCTGCAACGCCGTCTCCCCAGGGATGGTCCTGTCCGAGACGGCGCTGGCCACGATGAGCGAGGACTTCAAGGCGGCGGGTCTCGCCGGTATCCGCAGCACCCGGCTGGGCCGGCCGGAGGACCTGGCGGCGACCGTCGTGCACCTGCTGTCGGACGACGCCGAGTGGGTCAACGGCCAGGTCTGGGGCGTGGACGGTGGCGGGGTGCTGCGCGACTGACCCACCCGGCCCCGTCCCCGAGGACCCCGACACCACCGAGCACCGAGCACCGAGCACCGAGCACCGGAGGAACGCATGAAGATCCTGATCGACGAGGAACGCTGCATCGGAGCCGGCCAGTGCGTGATGGCCGCGCCGGACGTGTTCGACCAGCGGGAGGAGGACGGGGTGGTGGTCCTGCTCGAGCCGGACCCCGCCCCGGCGCAGGAGGCCGGCGCCCGCCGCGCCGCCGCGCTGTGCCCCGCCGCGGCCGTCCTCCTGCGCGAGCACTGAGGTGGGCCGTCGAGTCGTGGTCGTGGGATCGGGCACCGCGGGACTCGCCACGGCGGACGCCCTGCGCAGCGAGGGGTGGGAGGGCGACGTGGTCCTCGTGGGGGCCGAGCCGCACGAACCGTACGACCGCCCACCCTTGAGCAAGCAGCTGCTCGCCGGGCGGTGGACCACCGACCGGATCGTCCTGCGCACCCGCGCCGCGCTGGCCGCCGACGGGGTGGAACTGCTGAGCGGGCGGCGCGCGATCGGCGTGGACACCACGGACCGGACCCTCCACCTCGACGAGGGCGACGACCTCCGCTACGACGCGCTCGTCGTCGCGACGGGGCTGGACGCGCGCAGGTTGCCCTTCGGACACGACCTCGCGGGCGTCCACGTGCTGCGGACGCTCGACGACGCGCTGGGCCTGCGCGCGGAGTCGTCCACCGCGCGACGGGTGGTGGTCATCGGTGCCGGCTTCCTCGGCTGCGAGGTCGCCGCCACGGTGCGGCAGGCCGGGGCCCAGGTGGCGATCGTCGACCCCCTCGACCTACCGCTGCGGAACGTCCTCGGCCCGCGGCTGGGAACCCTGGTCGCCGAGGTGCACGCCGGGCACGGGGTCGACCTGCACCTCGGGCGGGGCCTGGCCTCGTACCTGTCCGACCGAGGTCGCGTCACGGGTGTGGTGCTCGACGACGGATCGGAACTCCCCGCCGACCTGGTGGTGGTCGCCATCGGCGCGACTCCGGCCGTGCAGTGGTTGCGGGGCAGCGCCGTACCGCTCGCGGGGCCGCTGCCCCAGGACGGAGCCGGGGGCGTGCGCTGCGACGCAGCAGGTCGCGCGGTGGAGGCCGTGTGGGCGGTCGGCGACGTCGCCGCCTGGTGGTCGCCGCAGGAGGGCCGCCACGTCCGGCTCGAGCACCGGCTGACCGCCAACCAGCACGCCCAGGTGGTGGCCCGCGCCATCACCGGTGGGCAACCGCGAGCACTGGCGCTCGTCCCCTACTTCTGGTCCGAGCAGTACGACCTGCACCTGCAGAGCTACGGAACTCCCGCGGGCACCGACGAGGTCCACGTCGTGGAGGGTTCCCTGGCCCGGCGCCGGTTCCTGGCCGTCTACCTGCGGGGAGGCCGGGTCAGCGCGGTCGTCGGCGCGGGACTGCCGAAGGCGCTGCGCGCCTGGGTGCCCGCCGTCGCCGAGCACCGTCTCGCCGAGCACCGTCTCGCCGAGCAGGCCCTCGCCCCTGACGGGGAGGCGGACGGCGCTCCGCTCCGGGCGTGAGGTGCGGCGTCCGACGAGCCGGGAGGAGGGCTGGGAACCCGACCGCACACCCAGCCCGGAGCCCACGCCCCGCCTGGTGGCGTCCAGCCTGCAGCGGGACGGGCGGACGGTGCTACGTCAGGGTGGCGAGCCAGGTCCGCAACGCGGCCGCGATCTGGGGTGAGGAGTCGTGCGGGAGGAAGTGCGTCCCGGCGACGGTGACCTCGGACTGGTGCGGCCAGCGTCGGCACTTCTCCAGCACGCGTCCGGTGATCACGGCGCCGGGATCTCCGCGCACCAGGAGTTTCGGCACCGTGCTGGTGGACATCCACGCCGCACCGGCGGCGACGGCCTCGTGCACGTCGGCGGGTTCCCCGTCGACGGGGATCTCCCGCGCCCAGGTGAGCATCGCCCTCGCTCCTCACCCGGGCCGGCGTAGGGCCAACTGCTCACCCGCCGGCGAACGCAGGGCGCCGGACAACTCCCGGTCCGGGCCCGTGCCGTCGTGCCACGAGACGGGCACGACACCCGCTTCGAGGTAGGCGACACCCCGCGCGGTGTCCGGGCGGCGGCGCGCACGGTCCACGGCCAGGACCCCACGCCAGTCGTGGCCCACGAACACGCAGGGCCCGTCGAGATCGAGGGCGGTCAGCGCCGCGTCGAGGAACCGCCGGTGCTCGACGAAGCGGTACCGGTCGTCACCGGTGCCGGGCAGCTGGTCCGACCCACCCGTGCCCACGAGGTCGAGCGCGACGCACCGGTGGTCCTCACCGACCCGCGCAAACTCCGCCTGCGACGGGAGCCGTCGAGTGCTCGACGGGCGAGGAGGGCCTGACCTCGGCTCCCGCAGCCTGGCGTCCGGCGTCGGCCGCCGCGTCAGCCGGGAGGCGGTTCGTGGGCCAGCACCCGGTGGAGCAGGTCGTTGAGCACCGCGGACTCCTCGGCCGTGAGGCCGAGGGCCGAGGGCGCGTTGACGGCGGCCACGCCGGGGTAGGTCGCGGCCAGCTTCTCGCGGCCTGCGGCCGTCAGTTCGACGCGGCTCGCCGCGCCGGGGCGCGGGGCCGGGTGCCGCTCCACGAGCCCGAGCTCGACCATCTGCAGGATCAGCTCGCCCATGCTCTGCGGCGTGATGAGGATGCGGCGGGCGAGCGCCGCCTGGCTGACGCCCGGCTCGACGCTGAGCTGGACGAGCACCCCGAACTGGTGCGCCGTCAGCCCCTGCCGCGCGAACTCCTGCCGGAAGCGGCGCGCCACGTGGTGCCCGGCCTGCACCAGCGTCCACGCGGGCAGGTCGTGCGGCGACGGGTGCTCCGGCAGGGGGCTGGTCGAGTCGGCGGTGGTGCTCTCCACCGGAACACCCTAAGGTGGCTGACAGACCATCAGTTTCCTTATGGGGGGATCTCGTCATGGCACGCCTCGCGACGTTCGTGCTGCGCCACCGGCTCCTGGTGGTGCTCCTGTGGGTGGGCGTCGCCGTCGCCGGCGGGCTGACCGCCGCCCGCACCGTCGACCGCCTCAGCTACGAGTTCGGCCTCCCCGGGGCCGCGGCCTACGAGACGAACACCCGCATCCAGGCCGAGTTCGGTGGCGGCGGCCTCGTCGACCCGGTGGTCGTCACCGCCGGCGGACCGGCGGGGACGTACGCCGACGCGGCCGCCGTGCGCGACTTCACCGCCTCCGTGCAACGGGTCGCCGGCGCCGCGCCCGGCACCCGGGTGGTGAGCCCGGCCGACGCCCCGGCGCTGGTCTCCCCGGACGGCCGCCGGGCGGTCGCGCTGCTCTACCCCCGCGTCGTGCCCGGGCCCGACCCGTACGCGGCGGCGCTGCCGGCGCTGCAGGCCGCGGCGGACGGCGTGCGAGCGGTGGGGAGCCCGCTGCAGCTGACGGGGACGGTGCTGCTCACGCAGGACGGTGGGGGCGGTGACCGCGGGGTGCTCGCGGAGGTCGTCCTGGGCGGCGCCGGCGCCCTGGTCGTCCTCGTGCTCGTCTTCACCTCGCTGCTCGCCGCCGTGCCGCTCGTGGTCGCGGCGGTCTCCATCCTCGCCACATTCCTCGCCCTGCTCGGCCTGACGGCCGTCACCGACGTGTCCTTCGTCGTGCAGTACCTCATCGCCCTCATCGGGCTCGGCGTCGCGATCGACTACTCGCTGCTCATCGTCATGCGGTGGCGCGAGGAACGGGCCGCGGGTGCGGACAACGACACCGCGGTGCGCACGGCCCTGGCCACGGCGGGGCGCTCGGTGCTCTTCAGCGGGGTCACCGTGGCGGTCTCGCTCGCCGCCCTCATCGCGGTGCCGCTGCCGTTCCTGCGCAGCATCGGTCTGGGCGGCATGCTCATCCCGCTGCTGAGCGTCGCCACGTCGCTGACGCTGGTCCCCGTTCTGCTGCACGTGGCCGGGCCCCGGCTCCAGTGGCCGCGGCGCAGCTTCCGCGACCCGACGAGCCGCCGCTGGGCCTCGATCGCGCGCTTCACCGTCCGCCGGAAGTGGCCCGTGGTCGTGGTCACCAGCCTGTTCCTCCTGGCGCTCGCGGCCCCGCTGCTGACCCTGAGGCTGGGGTCACCCTCGATCGACGCCTACGGCACCTCCTCGCCGCCGGCGCGGGCCGCGGCGGACGTCGTGGCGGCCGGCATCGCGCCCGGCGTCCTCCGTCCGACCGAGGTGCTCGTGCCCCGGGGGTCGCTCCCGGGGGTGGCGGACGCGCTCGCCGCCGTCCCCGGTGTCGCCGCCGCCACCGACCCGGGGTGGACGGCGGGCGGCAGCTCTCTCCTGCAGGTCTGGACCGCTGCCGACCCGGCGAGCGACGCGGGGTCCGCGGCGCTCGAGGACGTCCGGGCCACAGCCGCGGCCGCGGGCGCTCAGGTGGGTGGGACGCCGGCGGAGGACGCGGACTTCGTCAGCGCCGTCTACGGCGACGCTCCGCTCGTGCTGATCGTCATCGTCGTCGTGACGTTCGTGCTGCTCGCCCGCAGCCTGCGGTCGGTGTGGCTGCCGGTGAAGGCGCTGGTGCTCAACGTGCTGTCCATCGGGGCGGCCTACGGACTCACCATCGTCGTGTGGCAGTGCGGGATCGGCACGGAGCTGCTGTTCGACGTCCGGGCCGCCGGGTCCATCACGACGTGGGTGCCGGTGGCCGTGTTCGCGTTCCTCTTCGGGCTCTCGATGGACTACGAGGTGTTCATCCTGTCGCGCATGCGCGAGGCCTACGACGAGCACGGGGACACCCCGCGCGCCGTGGTCGAGGGCATCGCCCGCACGGGCCGACTGGTGACGTCGGCCGCGCTCATCCTGTTCCTGGCCTTCATCGCCCTGTCCACGGTGCCGAGCACCGAGGTGAAGATCCTCGCGACGGCGCTGGCGCTCGGGATCCTCATCGACGCGGTCGTCGTGCGCGGCCTGCTGGCTCCCGCGCTCGTCGCGGTGCTGGGGCGCGCGAACTGGGTGCTGCCGGCGCCGGTGGCCCGCCTGCTCCTGGTGCGGGACGAACAACCGAGCCGCAGCGGGTCGGGTGATCCGCAGACCTCCGGCGCCGGACGGGTCGCGGACTGACGCCCTGCGGCGCAACGTCGCAGGAGCGTGCGGCTGCCGTGCGCGCGGTGTCGTCGGCCCCGCGGCCGAAGCGCTGCGTCAGACGCGGTTGCGGGGGCGGTTCCGGCTGCGGCCGTTGGTCACCGCGTGCCGACGACGGCCCACGGCCAGGAGGATGAAACCGATCCCGAACGCCACCCAGGCGAGGACGCTCGACGTGTCGGTGACCAGGAGGACGACGAACGCGGCGAAGCAGAGGATGGCGCCGATGCGGGCAGGTGGCGGCATGTGCAGGCTCCCGGGATCGCGTGACGAGGTGCTGACCGAACAGCCGAGACGCGTGGTCCGGCCGACCGCTCGCTCATCCTGGCACTCACCACCGCCTGCGCCTAGGGGTGCGACGCCTCGTTCCCCGCGTCGACCACCTGCAGAGCATCCCTTCCGGTCGGGTGCTCCCCGACGAACCCCCGACGCGGTTCCGCGACCCTCGGTCTCCGAACCGCCGGGCCGGCCCGGGGCGGTCGCCTCCCGCGCCGGGTCGTCGGGGGCGGCAGCCCTGGCAGGCTCCCGGCTCCGGGAGCGCGGCTCACCCTCCCGTCGGCGTGAAGGCGCTGGTCGGCACGGTGAGGGCCCAGTCGTCCATGGCGGTCAGGACGGCCCGCAGCTGGTGCCCCAGCGGAGTGAGCTCGTACACGACCCGGGGCGGGATCTCCGGGTAGGCGGTGCGGGTCACCAGCCCGTGGCGCACGAACTTGCGCAGGCGGTTGGTGAGGGTGTGGGCGCTGATGCCCGGGAGCGCGTCCATGAGCTCGGTGAAGCGGTGGGGGCCGTGCAGCAACTCCCGGACGATGAGGGTCGCCCACGGGCCGTCGAGCAGCAGCAGGAACCGTGCGACGCCGCAGTCGGGCAGCGGTGCGGAGTTGTGGCTCGCCGAGTTCTGACTCACCCGGCGCAGCGTACGCCATTGGTGCAGTTGACGTAACTGATGCAGCGCGTGCACTAATGAGGCATGACCTTCATCGTGCACGGAGCAACGGGCGCCCAGGGCGCCCCCGTCCTGGCGGCCCTCACCGCCGCCGGCCACGTCGCCACGGCCGCGGTCCGCGACGTCTCCCAGGTCCGCGGAACCCCGGCCGTGGCCGTCGACTACGACAGCGTGGACTCCCTCGTCGCCGCGTACCGGGGGGCGGAGGGTGTGTTCGTCCACCTGCCTCTCGGTGCGCCGCAGCAGGTGGCCGGGTTCGCCCGGACCATCGGCGAGGCGATCGCCGCCGCGCAACCCGCTCGCGTGGTCTTCTCCACCAGTGGCGCCCAGACCGGCGTCGCGGGCAGCGAGGGGGGTGCGGCGGACGTGCTCGTCCAGGCGCTGGACCGCAGCGGGGTGTCCTTCGCCGTCGTCGAACCGCGCCTGTACCTGGAGAACCTGCTGCTGCCCGTCGTGGTCGGCCCGGCCCGCGAGGAGGGCGTGCTGCGGTACCCCCTGCGCGCGGACTTCCCTGCCTCGTGGAGTTCGCACCTGGACGTCGCCGACGTGGTGCGCGCGCTGCTCACCGACCACGCCGTCACGGGCGTCGTGGCCGTCGGGGCCCTCCCGGCCCTGCTCGGCGACGACCTCGCCGCGGGGTTCTCCCGGCACCTGGGTCGTGAGGTCCGCTACGAGGGCCTGACGCCCGACGAGTTCGGCCGGTCGATCACCCCCCTGTTCGGCGAGCAGGCGGCGGCCGGGGTCGTGCAGTTCTACGCGAGCCGTCAGACCAGCAGCGGCGACGTCATCGGCGAGGACTCCTCCGCGCAGCGACTGCTGGGGATCTCCCCGCGCACCGTCCAGGAGTGGTTGCACGCCATGGGTGTCTGAGCTCCCGACGTGCGGGTGAGCGGGGTGGGACGGTCCGCAGCAGCGGCGTCCCACCCCGCTCGTCCGTCGTCACGACGGGCTCGCGGGGGAACTCTGGGCGGGGAGCCCTCGGCCAGCGCGGTGGTCCGGCGTGCACGAGCTGGACGCAGAAGAGCCGGGACGCGGACCCGACGACTGTCAGGTCCGCACCCCGGCTCAGGTGCCCTTGTGCAACGGTTGAGGCGGAGTTCCCGGTGGGTCCCCCGGAAACCGTCCGCGCCCGGTCGACCGCCGGCCCAGGCCGTCGGCCCGTCGGCGTCAGCTCGAAATCTGCGCCTGGAGCTGCAGCAGCTGCTCGACGTGCCGGATCTCGGTGACCTGGCCGTCGACGATGCGGACGATGTCCGTGCCGGCGAACGAGACGTCGCGGCCACTGGCCGGCGTGCCGAACCACGGCCCGGTGTGGGTCCCCGTCATCGTCCACTGGGTGACGACCCAGCCGTCGTCGGTCTCGGCCTGGTAGTCGATGTGGTGGACCGGGGTGGTGAAACCGGCCGCGAGCGCCGTGGCGAGGCCCTTGAGACCCTCGACGGCGGAGGCGGCTCCCGGGGTGGGCTGGTGGTCGACCACGCTCGGCGCGAAGAGCTGGTCGAGCGTGTCCACGTCGTTGGCGTCGAGGGCGACGTACAGCGAGGTGGCGATGGCGCGGGGGCTGGAACTCGAGGTCACGATGTCTCCTGGAGGTGAGGTGGTGCCCCTACGGTTCCCTATGGGGCCTAGTTTCCCACAAGGTACTGTGAGAGTGATCCACGTCACACCTGCCGGGTCTCCCCCTGGACCGGCGGGGCGACCGGCTCAGTCCTCCTGGCCGACCAGGGCGGTCACGCGGATCTCCACGCGCATGCCGGGCGCACCGAGCGCGGCTACGCCGATCTGCGTCCAGACGGATGCGCGGTCACCCATCCGCTCGCGCAGCTGCTCCACCACGACCCGGGTGTGGTCGTCGCCGATGGTGTCCCGGGCCGTCGGCACGTGGAACGTGTCGACGGCGATGACGTCGGTCCAGCTCGCCCCCGCGGTCGCCAGGGTCCGCTCGACGTTGTCGAACGCCTGCACGATCTCGTCTGCGAGGGACGCCGGGAACCGCACCGGGAAGGTCAGCTCGCTGCTCCAGCCGCCTTGCCCCGAGATCTCGACCCGGTCGCCGACGCGGACCGCCTGCCGGTAGTGGAGAGCGTCGAACAGGGTCTGGCCGTAGCCCGGCGTGGTGGTGAAGGTGGCCCTGCTCATGGTCGCGCTCCTCTGGTTGACTTCATGCGTGAACTCAACCTAGCACGGTCTACTTCAACCGTGAAGTGGTCACGCCCTCGCTACGATGCCGCCATGACGTCGGGTGCCGGTGCGGACGGGCCGCCGTGGCTCACGCCGGAGGAGAAGGAGGCGTGGACCGGACTGGTCTCGCTGATCCTGCTGCTGCCCGGCCGCCTCGAGGCACCGCTGCAGGCGGACGCGGGCCTGACGCTGTTCGAGTACCTCGTGCTCAGCCAGCTGTCCGAGGCGCCGGGCCACCGCATCCGCATGAGCGAACTCGCCTACCTGGCCAACGGATCGCTGTCACGGCTGTCCAACGTGGCCAAGCGCTTCGAGCAGCGCGGCTGGCTGACGCGAGCCCCCGACCCCGAGGACGGACGCTTCACCGTGGCGTCCCTGACCGAGGCCGGGTACGCGACGGTCGTGGCTGCGGCCCCGACCCACGTGCGCGCCGTCCGCGACGTCGTGCTCGACCACGTGAGCGCCGCCGACGGCCGGGCCCTGGCCCGCGTCGCCGCCAAGCTCCGGGTCCGGCCCACCGACCTCGCCCGAGGCCGCAGCGACGACGGGGGCTGACGATGCGCCCCGTGGAACCACGGGTCGTCAGCGCCGCTCCGACGCCGTGAACCGCAGCACCAGCGCGACCGACGTCAACCCCAGCAGCAGCACCGCCCCACCGGTGGTCGCGCCGGCGAAGGCCCAGGCCCGGGCGCCGCTCGTCTGCCCGGCCGCGAGGAGTCCGGCCACCGTCGACGCGCCGACCAGGACGCCCCAGACGGCCGCTGCGCCGCGACGTCCGGGCACCGGGACGACCGGGGCCCGGTGCCACCACCGCCGGCACCAGACCGACAGCACCACCAGGCCCCCCACCCCGCTGCCGTACTGGGCCCAGCGGAAACCCTCCAGCCCGAACCACGTCCGGCTCAGCGCCGGGGCGTTCCCGGTCCCCCAGCGGCCCGCGTGGGTGAACTCGTCCCACCCCACGTGGGTCGCCGCGCCCACCACGAGCGCCACGACGACCAGGGCGAGCGCCGACAGCCCACCGGCCCGGCACCGCAGGCCGACCCGGACCCGTCCCGCGAGGCGCGCGCGCAGCGGCCGCGGCGCGAGGTGCAGGACCGCTGCGCTGACCAGCGCGTGCCACAGGACCCACGCCAGCACGCCCAGCGCCAGGTCCGTGGTCACGACCGCCACCGCGGAGTGGGTCGGCCACGCCGGTGCACCGGGCAGGTAGTACGGCAGGTCGGGGCTCACGCTGCCGATGACCAGCGCGGACGCCGGCAGCGGCGTCCGCAGCAGGGGCAGGACCGCGGCCGCGTGGCTCGGGGTGAAGGGCACGCCCGCGACGCTAGGTCAGCGCACCCGCGCGAGCGGGATCGTCCCCTAGCCACCACCACCGCTCCGCCGGATGTCCACCGAGCAGCGGTGCCCGCCGAGGAGTCCTCTCGCGGAAGCGTGGACGGCCATCGCGGGAGTCCGTCAGCCCTGCGCACCTCCGGGCTCCGGCACGGGACCGGGGTGACGCCATCCGCCGGCGCGACACCCACCTCCCCGTGTGCTCTCGTGTCTGCAGGTGCTCGTCCCGGCGACGACTCCTCGACGGACCCGGGGGCACATCTCGGACGGCTCAAGGACGAGGAGACCGGTGCAGGACTCGGTGGCACGTGCAGACGTCGACGTCGCGGGCGTCTTCGAGATCACCAGCACGCCGTCCCTGGTGCTGGACCTCGACGGGGTCGTCGTGGCCGTCAACCGCGCGTACCTGCGCGAGGTCCACCGCGACCGCGCCGACCTGGTCGGGCGGCCCCTCGCCGACGTCGTGCCCGTCGACCCCGGCGCCTCGGGAGCGGCCGAGCTCGACGCCTCGCTGCGGAAGGTGCGGCGGACGGGCCGACCGGACGCGCTCCCGCTGCGGTCGTACGCCGTCGCGACCGGTGGCAGCGGGGACCGGCGGCGGTGGCGGCTCCCGGTCCACCTGCCCCTGCTCGACGAGACCGGTCAGGTCGCGTGGGTGCTGCACCGGGCCGACGAGGTCCTCGGCCGCGTCGACCCGGAGCCGCAGCCCGCCACCGCGAGCGCCGGCGAGCCGGGGCCCGCGTCGGCCCTGCGCGACGCCCGCGCCCACCTGCGGCAGGCCGAGGACGAGCTGCACGCGCTCGGGCGCGAGCTCGAGGCGGCACGGGAGGCCACCCGGCGCTGGGCCGACCAGCAGGCCGGCCTGGTCGAGCTCGCGCGCTCCGCGGGTCGGGCGCGGGACGAGGGCGCCGTCCTGCGCGCCGTCGCCCGGCAGGGCGCTCGCCTGCTGGGCGCCTCGGGGTCGGGCCTGTGCCTGCGCGAACCCGACGGGCGCCACGTCCGCCTCCTCGTCACCGACAGCGACACCGACACCGACACCGACGCGGTGCGCGAGGTGGCGCGCACCGTGCCGCTGGACGTCCCCTCGCCGCTCGTGCACACCGCCGTCACCGGTGAGGCGCACTTCGACGACGGCCTCGCCGCCGTGGCCCGCGTCCCCGCGGCCGAGGCGCTCCGGGTCGCCGCCGACGCGCACGCCTCGGCCACCGTGCCGCTGCGGGCGCACGGGCGCCTGCTCGGGTCGCTGTCGATGGCGTGCGCCCGGCCCCGCGCCTGGACCCGGCAGGACCGGGACCTGCTCGACGCCGTCGCCGCGCTGATCACGCCGGCGCTGGAACGGCTCGACCCCCGCGCCGCCGCAGCCGTCTCCGCCGGCGCCGACCACGACCCGTGGCGGGAACCGGTGCCCGGCGGCACGCAGCCCGAGCTCGGGCCGGGTGCGGAGGCGGAGGTGGTCACCGTCGTGGACGTCCGGGACCCCGCCGGCCGGGGCGAGGACGGACTCGTGAGCAGGGTCCTGGTCCTGGACGCCGACCCCGCCGCCGTCCGCGAGGCCCGCGTCTTCGTCCACGAGTCGTGCTGCCGGCTGGCGCACTGCGACGACGCCTGCGACACCCTCGCGCTCCTGGTGAGCGAGGTCGTCACCAACGCCATCTCCCACGGGCGCAGCCAGACCCGGCTGGAGGTGACGTCCACCCCGACGGGGGTCCGTCTGGAGGTCCGCGACGACGACTCGCGGCTGCCCGTGCTCGCGGCCACGGATCCGCAGGCCCTCGGGGGGCGCGGCCTCGCCGTGGTCGACCGGCTCGCGAGCGCGTGGGGCGTCCGCGAGGAGGACGTGGGCAAGACCGTGTGGGTCGAGCTCAGCGCCACGGGGTGACGTCGCGAGCCGCCGACGCCGACGCCGACGCCGACGCCGAGGGATACTGGACCGCCCACCAGGGCGCTGGCAGGACGCCAGGCGATCACGGCGTCAGGAGAGTGCACGTGCCGCTGGACCGCTCGTCCCCACCACCCGCCGACTCCCCGGCGTCCGACGCCGGCGCGGCGACCGGGCCCGAGACGGCCACACCCGTGACCGCCGCACCCCAGACGGCCGCACCCCAGACGGCAGGGGCGATCGCCGCGCGGTCCCTGTCCGCGGACCCGGCCCGGGTGGCCGCGGCACGCCGCCTGCAGCCGTCCACCGGCCTCGCCGGGACCGCCCGAGGGTCCGTCCCGGTCACCGGGAGCGGGGCCGTGCCCGGCCTGGACCGCCTGGCCGCGCTGGCGGCCCGGCTGCTGAACGCCTCGTCCGGGCGGGTCGTGCTGCTGAGCGACGTGCAGACCGTGGTCGGGGCCGCGGGGCGGCAGCCCGACGCGCTCGAGCGGGACGGTGGGCCGCTGGCGCAGTGGCTGTGCACGCAGACCGCCGCGGCCGGCGCCCCGCTGGCCATCGCCGACACCAGCGCCGACGCGCGCGTGGCCGACCTGGCGCCGGTGGCGTCCGGCCTGGTCGCCTCCTACCTGGGCGTCCCGCTCAGCGGGCTGGACGGGCAGGTGGTCGGGGCGCTGTGCGTCTTCGACCCGTCGCCGCGCACGTGGTCCGTCTCCGACATCGCCCTGCTGGGTGACCTGGCTGCTGCCGCGGTCAGCGAGCTGGAGCTGTCGGCGCTGAACGTCGACTACGAGGCGGCACGCCTGCGCTGGCAGCTGTCGATCACCGCGGGCGGCATCGGCAGCTTCGACTGGGACCTCGTGACGGGTGAGCTGGTCTGGGACGAGCGCCTGATCGAGCTCTTCGGCTACAGCGACGGCGACGCGGACGGCGCGACCGGCGCGGAGGCGTTCGACCGGTCGATCGAGGCGTTCAACGCCCGCCTGCACCCCGAGGACCTCCCCCGGGTCGGTCAGGTCATCGCCGAGTGCATCGCCGCCTGCGGTGACTTCGAGGCCGAGTACCGGGTCGTGCGACCGGACGGCTCCACCCGCTGGGTGCAGGCACGCGGCAAGACGCTGGCGGGTGAGGACGGCGCCGCCGTGCGCCTGCTGGGCGCGGCCTACGACACCACCGCCCAGCGCGAGGCCGACGTGCGCGTCGCGCGGGTGCTGGAGTCGATGCCGAGCGCGTTCTACGCCCTGGACACCCGGTGGCGCTTCACCTACGTGAACGCCGAGGCCGAACGGCTGCTGCAGCAGCCCCGGGACGCCCTGCTGGGCGAGAACCTCTGGGCGGTCTTCCCGGGCACCGTGGGGGCCACCTTCGGCACCGAGTACCACCGGGCGGTCGACACGGGCCGGGCCGTGACGTTCGAGGCCTACTACCCCCCGCCGCTCGACAGCTGGTACGAGGTGCGGGCCTGGCCCTCGCCCGACGGGCTGTCGGTCTACTTCCTGGACATCAGCGCGCGCAAGGCGGACCAGCGGGCGGCCGAGGACGCCAGCGCCCGCCTGGCGCTGCTGGCCTCCACGTCGCGGCAGATGGCCGAGACCTTCGACGCCGAGCAGGCCGTGGCGCGGCTGGCCGAACTGGTCGTCCCCGCCCTGGGGGACTGGTGCGTCATCACGCTGGTCGAGGACGACGCGCTGGCCAGCGCCCCGGTGTCCGCGCGGGCCGGCGGCGGGGCCCGCACCGCGGCGGACCAGCCCGGCCTGCTGCGCCGCGGACTGCGCGACGTGGGCAGCTGGCACCGCGACGCGGCGCTGCGCCCGCTGGTGGCGGACTACGCGGAGCACCGCCTGCGCGAGCTGACCGGCACCGCCGACCTCTGGCGGGCGCTGCGCGAGCCGGGCCCGGTCGTCGTCCCGGACGCCACCCGGGCCATCACCGCGGCCCTGACCCCGGGCGGGCGGGCACACGAGGCCCTCGCCCGGCTGGCGCCGGGTTCGGCGGCCGTCCTGCCGCTGCTCGGCCGCGGGCGCACCGTGGGGCTCATGAGCCTGTTCACCGGCCCCGACCGGCCGCCGCTGAGCCCCCAGGAGCTGGCCACCGCGGCCGAGGTCGCCGACCGCGCCGGTCTCGCGCTCGACTCGGCCCGGCTCTACCGGCAGCAGCGCGACCTGGCCGCCGCCCTGCAGCGCTCCCTGCTGAGCGCCCCGCCCGAACCCGACCACGGCGAGATCGTCGTCCGCTACGCCCCCGCTGCCGAGGCCGCGCAGGTCGGGGGCGACTGGTACGACGCGTTCATGCAGCCCGACGGCGCGACGGTCCTCGTGATCGGCGACGTCATCGGTCACGACAACCAGGCCGCCGCGGCGATGAGCCAGGTCCGCACCGTCGTGCGCTCCATGGGCGCCCTGGGTGACGCGTCGCCCGCCCGGATCCTCGCCAACACCGACCGGGCCCTGGCCAACCTGCAGGTCGACACCACCGCCACCGCCATCGTCGCCCGCCTCGAGCAGACCCTCGACGAGCGCTCGCGCGGGGTCACGCGCCTGCGCTGGTCGAACGCCGGGCACCCACCGGCGATGGTGATCGCCACCGACGGCGCCGTGACTCCCCTGCTCGGACTGCACGCCGACCTCCTGCTCGGCGTCCTGCCCGACACTGCGCGCAAGGACGCCGAGGTCGTCGTCGACCGCGGGTCCACCGTGGTCCTCTACACCGACGGCCTCGTCGAGCGGCGCGACCAGCCGCTGGCGGAGGGGCTGGCGACGTTGCAGGCCGTCCTGGAGGAGCTGGCCGCGCGCGACGGCACCCTGGACGCCCTCGTCGACGACCTGCTCGAGCGGATGCTGCCGGAGCGCCCGGAGGACGACGTCGCCGTCATCGCCGTCCGGCTGCACCGCCAGGACCGTCCCCGCCCGGCCGCGGCCGGCCCGCGGCGGGTGCCGCCCCACGTCCCGCCGGAACCGGGGACGGCCCGCTGACGTCGTCCGTGCGTCCTGGTCCGGCGCTCGGCGCCACGCGCGGACCGCGTGGCGGTGCGGATCGCCGGGGAGCTCCCTGAGGAACTCCCCTAGGCGCGCTCGGGAACCTCGCATGGAACCCACCCGCCGGCCGGACCTAGCGTCGTCGGCGTCAGGGCGCTCCGCCGCGAGGCCGCGCCACCCGGACCCTGCAGTGCCGACGAGGAGTGCATGACGGTGACCACGACCACCACGACCACCTGGCCCGACGACCTCGCGGACGCGTTCCGCAGCTTCGAGCGTCACTTCGCCGCCGGCGACTTCGACGCGATCGCCGAGCAGTACGGGCCGGACGCCGTCCTCGTCTGGGCCCCGGGGGAGCGGGCCGAGGGCCGTGCGGCGATCCGCGCCGCCTTCGAGGCGGCCCACGCCCGAGGAGCCGGACTCACGATGGAACCCCGGGCCTTCCACATCGCCGGCGACCTCGCCGTGACGTCCTTCGTCATCACGTTCACCGGCATGACGCCCGACGGGAGCCCGGTCGTGACGACGTCGACCGAGGTGCTCCGGCGCGGGACCGACGGCCGGTGGCGCTTCGAGGTCGACGACCCGTTCTTCAGCGCCTGAGCCGGCCGTCGCGGGAGCAGGACCCCGACGTGCCCGGGAGGGCCCACGCCGGCGCAGCGAACGGGAGAACTCCATGACGTCCGCCTACCTCTACGACTTCGTCCGAACCCCGTTCGGCCGCTACGGCGGAGGACTCTCCGGCGTGCGGCCCGACGACCTGGCCGCGCACGTCCTGACCACGCTGCGGGAACGGTCACCGGACCTGGACCCCGCGGCCGTGGACGACGTCGTGCTCGGCAACGCCAACGGCGCCGGGGAGGACAACCGGGACGTCGCCCGGATGGCCGCCCTGCTGGCCGGGTTCCCCGTCACGGTGCCCGGCGTCACGGTGAACCGGCTGTGCGGTTCCGGCCTGCAGGCCGTCGTCGACGCCGCGCGAGCCGTCGAGACCGGCGACGGCGACGTGGTGGTCGCCGGGGGCGTGGAGTCCATGAGCCGGGCCCCCTGGGTGCTGCCCAAGCCGGAGCGGGCCTTCCCGCCCGCGGACACGACCGCCGTCTCCACCACCCTGGGCTGGCGGCTGGTGAACCCCCGCATGCCCGCGGAGTGGACCGTCTCGCTGGGCGAGGGCAACGAGCAGCTCGCCGAGCGCTCCGGCATCACCCGGGAACGCCAGGACGTCTTCGCCGCGCTCTCGCACCAGCGCGCCGACGCCGCCTGGGCCGCAGGCCACTACGACGACCAGGTCACCGTGGTCCCCGGCACGGAACTGCTGCGCGACGAGAGCATCCGGGCGACCACCACGCCGGAGCTCCTGGCGCAGCTGATCCCGGCGTTCCGCCCCGCGGGCAGCATCACCGCCGGGAACGCCTCCCCGCTGTCGGACGGGGCGTCCGCACTGCTGCTGGGTTCGGCGGAGGCCGCCGGGCGGATCGGGCGCTCGCCGGTGGCGCGGATCGCCGGGCGGGGACTCTCGGCGCTGGAACCGCAGTTCTTCGGCTACGCCCCCGTGGAGGCCGCCCGACGAGCCCTCGTGCGGGCGGGGATCGGCTGGTCCGACGTGGGCGCGGTGGAGCTGAACGAGGCGTTCGCGGTGCAGTCGCTGGCGTGCCTGGACGCGTGGGAGGTCGACCCGGGGATCGTCAACCAGTGGGGTGGGGCGATCGCGCTGGGGCACCCGCTCGGGGCCTCGGGTGGACGGGTGCTCGGGACGCTCGCCGCGGTGCTGCGGGCGACGGGGCAGCGCTGGGGCCTGGCCGCGGTCTGCATCGGTGTCGGGCAGGGCCTGGCCGTCGTGGTGGAGAACCTCGACACCTCCCCCGCGGGCAGCGCGGTGCTCCGTCCGTGAGGCCGATCGGGCCGGTCCGCAGTTCCTCGGCCCGCCCTCGCGGCCGGACGGTCAGGCCTCGAAGACCTTCGTGCCGGCGAACCAGGTCTCCCGAGTGGTGACGGAACCCAGCTCCTGCGCCGGTACGGCGAAGGGGTCCCGGTCCAGCACCACGAAGTCCGCGGACATCCCCGGCGTGAGGCGACCGGTGACGTCGGCCAGGCCCATGGCGGTGGCCGCACCCGTCGTGTAGGCGGCGATCGCCTCGCTCACGGTGATGGCCTGCTCCGGCCACAGCTCGCCCGGGAACCGGCCGGTCGGGTCCGACCGCGTCACCAGGCCGGCGATGCCGAGCCACGGGTCGGGAGTTCCCGTCACGGGCCAGTCGGACCCGGCGGCCAGCACCGCCCCGGAGTCCAGCAGGTCGCGGTTGGGGTGCACGCGGTCGGCGGCAGGCCGGGGCAGGACCGCCCGCAGGGCCTGCAGGAGGGGGGTGGGGAACCACAGCGGCGGGGAGATGTCGGCGTGCACGCCCAGCTGCCCGAAGCGCGGGACGTCGTCGGGGTGCACGTACTGGCCGTGCGCGACGTGCATCGGCGGGAGGGCGCCGAGGTCGGCGCGCACGCGTTCGGCCGTGTCCAGGACCATGCGGACCGACGCGTCGCCGATGCCGTGCACCTTGACCCCGAGACCCAGCTCGACGGCGCGGCGGATCCAGGCCTCGAGCGCGTCCGCGTCCATCGTGGTGGCCCCGTGGAAGCAGGCGCCGTGGGCCTCGTCGGGCAGGTAGGGCTGCAGGAACGCGGAGGTCCGCGAGGGCGGGATGCCGTCGAGGAAGATCTTGATGAAGTCGGGTCGGTGGTGCGCGCTGCGGAACTGCTCGCCCGCCGAGATGAGCGGCTCCCCGACGACCTCGGTGCCGAAGATCAGGTCGTTGACGAGCATCGAACTCACCACCCACGCCGCGAGGCGCCCCTCGGTGTCGAGCGCGTGCAGCCCGGCCATGGTGTCGAGCGAGGCCGCCGCCTCCTGGAACGCGACGATGCCGAACCGGTGCAACAGCTCGATGCCGCGTTCGGAGTTCCGGGCGTGGTACTCGGTGTTCCGGTGCGTGGTGGACCGGTGGGCGCGGGAGACCATCGCCCCCGCCGACTCCACCAGCACACCGGTCGGCGCCCCGGTGGCGTCGCGGACCACGTGCCCACCCGGCGGGTCACCCGTCAGGTCCAGGACACCGCCCGCTCGCATCGCGGCGGTGTTCGCCCACCTGTTGTGGTGGCTGTCGTCGGTCAGCACCACCGGGTGTCCCGCCGCAGCCTCGTCCAGGGCGGCCAGCACGGTCCGGTCGGAGAGCTGGTCGATCATCGCCACGCCCCAGGACTCGCCGACCACCCAGTCGCCGTCCGGCAGGTCAGCCGCACGACGGGCGACGGCGGCGATGACGTCCTCGACCGACGCCGTCGAGGACACCTTCAGCTGGTGCAGGTCCACTTCGCCCGCGATGGCGTGGTGGTTGTGGACGTCGACGAGGCCGGGCAGGACGACCGCGCCCCCCAGGTCGACGGTCTGCGTGCCCGGACCGGTCAGCGCGCGGACGGCGTGGTCGTCGCCGACGGCGAGGACCACGCCGCCCGCGACGGCGAACGCCTGCGCCGAGGGGTTGTCCGCGTCGAGCGTGCGCACGACCGCGCCGGTGACGACCAGGTCGGCCTGGGCGTGTCCTTCGACCATCGCTGGTCCTCTCCTCGTCGTCGGCGCCGACGGTGCGGTCCGACGGACGGACCGGGCGCGACCGGCTGGCTCGACGCTAGGGGGGCGGAACGGTCTGCGGCCATGAGGGTTTCCCGCACGGGCGCTGGTGAAGCCTTCAGCGGCGGGGGGCACCGGCCACGCCCGTATCGTGGTTCGTCAGGAACCCCACGGGCCGGCGGCGACGAGCCCCCGGAAGTCCGGCACGCTCCCGGCGCCCCTCACCTCGCCGACGAGGAGGGAGGGGAAGCTCAGGGGCGGGGCCTTCGCCGGCTTGTCCACGGTCTGGTCGACCACCATCCGGGCCAGCTCGTCCGCCAGCTGCAGGCGCGGGCGACCCGCGTGGACACCCGCGAGGACCTCGCCGGGGAACTGCTCGGCGCCGAGGCCGAAGACGTCCAGGGCGATGCCGTAGAACGACAGGGCGATCTCCGGCGCCTTGCGGTCCGCGATGCCGGCCGACGTGTGCAGGGCGATCGCGTCCCACACCAGCGAGGTGCGGTCGGCGGCCATGCCGGCGTCGCGCAGCACCCGCACGGCGAGGTCCGCTCCGTCGACCTCGAACCGCTGATCACCGTTCCCGGCCTCGGTCAGGCCGACGTCGTGCAGCGCACAGCTGACGAAGACCACCTCGTCGTCGAAGTCGACGTCCGGGCGCAGGCCGCGGAGGTCGGCCACGCGGCGCGCGAACAGGTAGCTGCGCAGGCTGTGGTTGACCAGCGTCTGCGCCGAGCCCCCCACGAGGAACTCGTGGGCCGTGCGCGCCAGGGGCGTCTCGGGGAACTCGCTCACGTCCGTCACGGTCACACCGACACGCGGCCGGTGGCGGCGATCGGGCTCATCGGTGGGCAGGTGCTCGTCGTCATCGTGACTCCCGGTGTGCGGCGGTTTCGCGCCACCGTCCCACCACGTCCGTGGTTCCCCGCAAGGAACCATCGCGGTGACGTGGGTCACGGTGACGGGCGGTCCGCGACGGCGCAGCCGACCGTCGCCCGCCCAGCGGCTCAGAGGCGTTGCTGCGCGGGGCGGAACCGCCGTCGGTACTCCCCCGGCGTCGTGCCCAGGTGGGTGCGGAAGACCCGGTGCAGGGTCTCGACCGACCCCAGGCCGCAGAACCTCGCGATCTGGCGGGGCAGGAGGTCCGTCTGCTCGACCATGCGCCGGGCTCCCTCGATCCGCAGCTGCTCCACGAACACGGCCGGCGTGATCCCCGTGTCGGCGAGGAACAACCGGGCGAAGTGCCGCTCGCTCAAGGACATCCGCGACGCCAGGGCCGGCACCGACAGGTCACCGTCGAGGTTCTCCCCCATCCAGCTCCGCAGGTCACGCAGGTCGCGCCGGCCGCCACCGCTGCGCGCGAGGGGGACGCTGAGCTGGCTCTGACCACCCGGTCGCTGCAGGTACATCACCATGATGCGCGCCACCTCGAGGGACAGCTCGGCCCCGTGGTCCTCGGCGACGAGGGCGAGGGCCAGGTCGAGCGAGGCGGTCATGCCGGCACTCGTCCACACGTGACCCGACCGGACGAAGATCGGGTCGCGTTCCACCTGGACGAGCGGCTGTTCCGCCGCCAGGCGGTCGACCGTCGACCAGTGCGTCGTGGCGCGGTGCCCGCGCAGCAGACCCGCCGCCGCGGTCAGGTGCGTTCCCGCGCAGATGGAGACGATGCGGCGCGCCTCGCGTCCCGCCTCGCGGATCCACTCGACGGCGGTGGCGTCGATCACCGGCACGGGGCCGTCGTCCGTGAGCTGGATCCCCCCGGGGACCAGGAGCGTGTCGGGGGTGAGGCGCCAGCCGTCGAAGGTCTCGTCGGCGTACAGGCGGACCCCGGAGACGGTCCGGACGGGCCCGGCTCGATCGGCGAGGTGGTGCACCTCGTACCGCGGCTCCCGGCCACGCTGCCGCAGCAGCCAGTTGGCGGTGCTGAACACCTCCGCGGGACCGGTCACGTCGACGGCGTCGACGCCCTGGAAGAGGACGACGGCCACCACGTGCGGGCTCGCCGCGGGAGGTTCCACGCGGGTCAGGGTGCCTCGCGTCGACGCGGGGGGCAAGGGCCGCCGACGCGCGAGGGCCCCACGGCGGTGTCCGGATCTGACAACGACCCGACCTGGTGGCCGGCCCGGCCGCCGGGGAACACTGGCTGCGGGCCCGGAACAGCCGGACCGCGAGCTGGAACACAGCCACCGCGGACCGGCCACCGCGGACCGGCCACCGGCCGGAGGTCTTCCCGCCCACCACCCCGACGACCCCGAGGACGAGCCGTGCAGCACATCTTCATCGAGCTCTGGAAGTACAAGGACGCCTGGCGCGACGCCGGTGTCGACGCCCGGCAGGAGTACGCGGAGCGGCTCGCGCCCATGGTCGCGAGCATGACGGCCGCGGGGGTCGAGGTCATCGCGTGGGGGCCCAACGACCCGAGCGTCGACCTGCGGGCGGACTTCGACTTCTTCGGGGTCTACCGCCTGCCGAACCGTGAGCTGTTCGAGCGGTTGCAGGCGGGGATCGCGGCGTCCGGCTGGTACGACTACTTCGAGCACGTCAACGCCGGCGGAACCGCCATGAGCCCGCCCGCGGTCCTGGGGGACAACATCGCCCTGGCCCCGCCGCGCCCCTCCCCCGAGGACATCTCGCCGGTCATGACCGGTGAGCGTCGCACGACCACGGTCGACGGTCTCGGCATGAGCACGGTCACCCTCGGCGAGGGCCGCCCGATCGTCTTCCTGCACGGCGACGTCGGTCAGGCCTACCTCTGGCGCAACGTGCTGCCCTACGCCGCGCAGGCCGGGCGGGCGATCGCCGTGGACCTCCTCGGCAGCGGCGAGTCCGACAAGCTGCCGCACTCCTTCGACGGCGCCTACTCGTTCCGCACGCAGTACGACTACCTGAGCCGGTTGCTGGACGCGCTCGGCGTCACGCGCGACGTCGTCCTCGTCGGACACGACTGGGGGGCCAACCTCGCCTTCGAGTGGGCCAAGGACCACCCCGGGGCCGTGGCGGGCGTGGCCCACACCGAGGCGGTGACACCCCCGTTCGAGTGGGACGACTGGACGCCGCCGATGATCCGGCCGATGTTCCGGACCATGCACTCGGACGAGGGTGAGGCGTTCCAGCTCGGCGACAACCAGTTCGTGGAGAACATCCGGATGGGCGTGCTGCGCAGCCTGTCCGAGACGGAGCTGGACGTCTACCGGGCGCCGTACCGCCGGCCGGGCGAGGACCGCCGTCCGCCGCTGGACTGGGCGCGGGAGGTCCCGCTGGGAGGGCGCAGGCCCGAGACGGCCGCCCTCGTGCAGGCGCACAGCCGGTGGATGGCCGACAGCGACGTCCCCAAGCTGCTGCTGCGCGCCGAACCGGGTGCGCTGACGGCCGGCCGCCGGCTCGACCTCCTGCGGACCTGGCGGAACCAGCAGGAGGTGGCCGTGCGGGGCGTCCACTGGCCCTCGGAGGACGACCCCCACGGCATCGGCCGGGCGCTGCTCACCTGGCTGGAGGAGACCGTCGGCCGGTGACCCCGGTGTGCCCCCGGCTCGGGGCCTCAGCCCACCTCCTGGAGCAGGAAGTGGGCACCCCGCTCCCCGATCATGATGGTGGGCGTGTTGGTGTTGCCGGCCGGGATCGTCGGCATGACCGACGCGTCGACGACCCGCAGCCCCGACAGTCCGTGCAGCGCCAGCCGGGGGTCGACGACCGACGCCGCGTCGACCCCCATCTTCGCGGTGCCGACCTGGTGGTGGTAGCTGCCGACCGTGCGCCGCACGTGCTCGCGGAGCGCGGCGGGATCGTCCCCTCGGGGGCCGGGCTGCACCTCGCGGGCGCCGAACGCCGCCAGGGCGGCCGACCGGCCCACCTCGCGGACCTGTCGCACGGAGAACTCCAGCGCGAGCAGGTCGCGGTCGTCGGACAGGGCGCCGACGTCCACGAGGACGTCGCCGTCCGGCGCGAGCGAGAGAGAACCCCGGGAGAAGGGCTGGATCAGGCCACCCATCAGCGTGAAGCCGTTCGCCGGCCCGCTGGTCCCCTCCGGGTACAGCGGCAGGTTCCAGTTGATGGGCTGGGTGTCGCACACGGGCAGCGACGGGTCCGACTTCGCGAACCAGTGCGACTGCGCCCAGGGCACGCCCGGGGCCGGCGGCGGCACGTCCCGGTCGGCGCCGTAGGGAACGGGGCACAGGAGGTGGTCCTGCAGGTTCGCACCGACCCCGGGCAGGTCGAGGCGCACGTCGACACCCGCCGCCCGCAGCTGCTGCGCCGGGCCGATGCCCGAGCGCAGCAGCAGGGCCGGGGTGCCGAGCGCGCCGGCGCTGAGGACGACCTGCCGCTCCGCGCGTGCCCGGCGGGCCACTCCCCCCGCGTCGACGTAGTCCACGCCGACCACGCGGTCCCCCTCCAGCACCAGCCGGTGCACCTGCGCACCGGTCGCGACGGACAGTCGCCGGTTCCCCAGCACCGGGCCGACGTAGGCGGTCCAGGACGTCAGCCGCGCACCGTCGCGCAGCGTCAGCTCCATCTTCGAGACGCCCTCGTTGTCCCCGCCGTTGGGGTCGGAGTTCAGCTTGATGCCGCACTCCTGCGCCCCGTCGATGATGGCGGCGTGGACCGGGGACAACGGGTACCCGGTCGAGACGTGCACCGGCCCCTCGCCGCCGTGCACCTCGCTGGCCCCGCGGTCGTGCGTCTCGAGCCTGCGGAAGAAGGGGAGCACGTCGTCCCAGGACCAGCCGGCAGCTCCCTCGGCGGCCCAGCGGTCGTAGTCGTGGCGCGTCCCGCGGACGTTGATCATCCCGTTCAGGGCGTGGGAACCCCCGAGCACCCGCCCCCGGGGCAGGTGCAGGGAACGGCCCGCGGCGCCCGCCTGGGGCACGGTGCGGTAGTCCCAGTCCTCGTCGGTGTGCCACAGCTCGAACACCCTCGCCGGGTCGTGGATCGCCGGGTTCGCGTCCCGGCCGCCGGCCTCCAGCACGAGCACGCTCAACCCCGCGTCCAGCACCCGGCGCGCCACCACCGCACCGGCGGAACCGGCACCCACCACGATCACGTCGAACGTCATCACCACGTCGCCTCCTCCTCGAGTCTCGGGCCCATCCTCGGAGCCGGGGACCACCACCCGGTAGGACGGGCGCGCAGGCGACTCGGCGGGGCACGCACCAGTTCGGCGCACGCGAGGGGACGGAACTGCTGTCGGTCCGCGGACGCATCGGGCACCATGAGCGGGAGACCACGATGGAGGCCGCATGACGACGACGGGAGTCGGGCACGCGAGCACGTCCGAGGGGCGGGTCGACTCGCTCGACCAGTGGTCGCGGCTGGCCTCGGACGCCTTCGTCCCCGTCGACGTGTCGGGCCCCGGTTCCGCCTTCCACGCCTGGGCCCGGGTGCAGCGCGCCCGGGGCATCGTCGTGAGCGACCTGACCGCCGACACCTCGCACGTCGTGCACCGCCGCCACGCCGTGCGGGACCCGGCGGCGCAGCTGCACAAGCTCTCCCTGCAGGTGGAGGGGCGCAGCGTCCTGCGCCGGGCCGGCGAGGAGACCGTCCTCGAGGCCGGCCAGTTCAGCGTCTACGACGTCGACGAGCCGTACGAGCTGCACAACGGGGCCGGCTTCCGGAGCATCGTCGTGATGTTCCCCCTCGCCGCGCTCGGCGTGACCGGGACGCAGGTCTCCCGGATCGCGGGGACGCGCCTGACGTCCGAGGTGGGTTCCGGTCGCCTCGCGGTCCCGTTCCTCCGCCGGGTCGCGGAGGAGCCGGCGCACCTGCGGGGGACCGTGGGGTCGCGGACGCACCAGATGGTGCTGGACCTGATCGCGACCTGCCTGCTCGAGGCGACGGGGGACGACCGCCGGGGGGCACCGCCCACCGCTGAGGTCCGGCGGTGGCTGGAGCAGCACCTGGGCGACGCCGACCTCTCCCCCGGCCGAATCGCCGCCGCCCACTACATGTCACCGCGGAAGCTCCAGGGCCTGTTCGCCGCGGAGGGGACGAGCGTCTCGGCCTGGGTCCGCGAGCGGCGCCTGGAGGCCTGCCGCCGGGACCTGGCCGACGGCCGGATGAGCGGGGTGAGCATCGCCACCGTGGCGCGGCGCTGGGGCTTCAACGACCCGACCCACTTCACGCGGCTGTTCCACCGCTCCTTCGGCACCACCCCCAGCGAGTACCGCCTCACGGGCCCGGGCCGCGGTGCCGCGCCCGTCACCCCCCGGTGACCGCGGGCAGCTCCACGACGAACACGGTGCCCTGCGGCACGTTGGACGTCGCGTCGATGCGGCCGCCGTGCCGGGTGACGATCCGGTGGGTGAGCGCGAGACCGATGCCGTGACCGTTCTCCTTGGACGTGAACGCGCCGTCGAACAGGCCGGCCGGGTCGAGGTGCGCGATGCCCCCGCCGTTGTCGGCGACGACCACCTGCACCACACCGTCGCGGCGGCGGGTCGAGACGTCGAGGCGCCGCTCGCGGTCGTCCCACCGCGCCAGCTCCTCGATGGCGTTGAACGCGAGGTTCGTGATGACCTGGCCGATCAGCACGCTCTCGCACAGCACCGGCAGGGCGTCGGCGGCGAGGTCCCAGCCCACGTGGACCGACTGCTGGGCTGCTCGCAGGCTGACGAAGTACTCGACGTCGGCCACGATGTCGTTGAGGTCGTTGACGCGCTCGGCCTGCTCGAGACGGACGACGTACTGCCGCAGCGCCGTGAGGATCCGGCTGGCCCGGTCGATCTGCCGTGCGGCGTGCTCGAGGCCGAAGACGACGTCGGCGGTGCCGCCGTCGACGTCCTGGAGCCGGCTGCGGACCCCGCTCACGAAGTTGCCCGCCGCGGTGATCGGCTGGCTCACCTCGTGGGCGATCGCCATGGCCATGTCACCCATCGCGGTGTACCGGGCCAGGTGCTGCAGGTACTGGGTGTCGCGCCAGTGCCGGTCCTCGGTCTCGACGCGGTCGGTGATGTCGTGCAGCAGCAGCAGGTGTCCGCGGAGGTCCTCCTCGAGGTCGATGTACTGACAGGTGCCGGCGAGCCACCGCCATCGACCGTCACCGCGCCGCCAGCGGTAGCGCGCCGCACGCAGCGGCTGGCCCGGCGTGGTCTGCGACAGCGCGTCCAGGAGCCGCTCACCCGACGGTCCGTCGCAGGAGTCGGTGAACCGGCGACCGACGAGGTCCTCCTCGCCCAGCAACCGGGTCGCGGACTGGCTGCTGAACAGCACGGTGGCGTCGGCGTCGACGACGACGATCCCCTCGCCGAGGTGGCGCAGGAACACCTCCAGGCGTGACGACGTGCGCGTCAGGTCGGCCTGCACCGCCTTCTCCGCCGCGATGTCCCGGAACTGCACCATGACCACGGGCCCGCCGGCCAGGTCCACCCGGACGGCGACGGCCTCGGTGAGGACCTCGACGCCCGACTTCGCGCGGTAGCACCACTCGATCGAGCTCGTGCCGCGCTCGACGGCGTGCTGCAGCCACGCCACGCCGAGCTCGCGGCGGTACTCCCTGGCGTTGGAGCTCATGTGGTTGGCCTTCAGCGGCCGGAGCTCGTCCACGGTGAAGCCGAGGAGATCGCACGCGGCGTCGTTGGCCCAGAGGATGTCCTTCGTGTGCGCGTCGTGGACGAGGACGCAGTAGCGCAGCGCCCCCACCAGGCGGGCCAGGTCGTCGTCGCCCAGCCGGCGGTCCGTCACCGGCCCCTCACCTCCCCGTCAGCTCGGCGACGGTGCGTGCCCCGCTGAGGAGGATGTCGCGGACGAGGACGGGGATGCTCACCGCACCCGTCTTCTCGCGGATCCGCGTGCGGTGGACGTCGACCGTCTTGACGCTGATCCCCAGCCGGGTGGCGACGTTCTTGCTGGGCAGCCCCTCGACGACGAGGTCGAGCACCTCGATCTCCCGCTCGCTCAGCTGGGCGAGCCGGTGCCGCAGCCGTGCGGACGCGGTGGCCCGCTCGAGGCGGGTGCGGGAGGTCCGCAGCGCCACCTGGATGCTGTCCAGCAGGTGCTGCGGGTCGTAGGGCTTCTCGAGGAACTCCACGGCCCCGGCCCGCAGAGCGCGCACCGACATCGGGATGTCGCCGTGCGCGGAGACGAAGACGACCGAGAGGCACGAGTCCAGCTCGGCGAGTCGTTCCTGGACGTCGAACCCGCTCATCCGCGGCATGCGGACGTCGAGGACGACACAGCCCCACTGCTGCGGCTGCACCGCCCCCAGGAACTCCTCCGGGTCACCGAAGCAGCGCGAGTCGATGTCCAGCGAACCGAGCAGCCACGCGACCGAGTCGCTCAGTTCCCGGTCGTCGTCCACGACGTAGACGACGGGCTCGTCCTGGCCCGCCGCGCCGGTGACCCCGTGGAACCGTCCGTCCGCTGCCATGAGTGCTCCCGTCGCCGGGCGTGGTTCGGGAGGGGCCCGGAAGTCCCGGTCCCTCCACCACGGGACGGACTCTAACCAGCCGTGTTCCGTCCTCGCCGCGGAACGCCGCGCCCACGGACCGCCGGACGCCGGACGTGCGCCCGCGGCCGAGAGGTGTGCGCCGACGGCCGAGGCGGCGGAGGTAGAACTCATCGGACCGGCCCCCGAGGCCGCACGACGGAGGAGACGATGGTGCTCAGCTACGAGGAACTCCTGGCCCGGGTGGCCGCGCCCCGAGGGACGGGGCGCCCGGTGCGGGAACCCGCCACCGGCGACGCGCTGGCCGAGGCGCCGGAGCACGGGGTGGACGACCTGGAGACGGCCGTGCGCACGGCCCGCGCCGCACAGCCGGCCTGGGACGCCCTCGGCCACGAGGGCCGCATCCGCGTCCTGAACCAGGTGGCCGACCACCTGCAGGACAACGCCGAAGCCCTCGCACAGCTGCTCGCGCGCGAACAGGGCAAACCCCTCAACGGGCAGGGCGCGCGCTTCGAGGTCGGCGGGACCATCGCCTGGCTCCGTGCGACCGCGGCCACCCCGCTCGAGCCCGAGGTCGTGGTGGAGGACGAGTCCCAGCGGACCGAACTCGTGTACCGGCCGCTCGGCGTCGTCGCCGCGATCGGCCCGTGGAACTGGCCGCTGATGATCGGCATGTGGCAGATCGCGCCGTCCCTGCGCATGGGCAACGCCGTCGTGGTGAAACCCTCCGAGTACGTCCCGCTCAGCGTGCTGGCCCTGGTCTCCCTGGTGAACGACGTCCTGCCTCCCGACGTGCTGCAGGCCGTGGCGGGTGGCCCGGACGTGGGGGCCCGGCTGACCGCGCACCCCGGCATCGCGAAGATCATGTTCACCGGCTCGACCGCCACGGGGCGCAGGATCGTCGAGAGCTCGGCGAAGAACCTCGCCCGGCTCACCCTCGAGCTCGGCGGGAACGACGCCGGCATCGTCCTCCCCGACGCCGAACCCGACGGCATCGTCGAGGGTCTCTTCTGGGGAGCCTTCCTCAACACGGGGATGACCTGCGCCGCGCTCAAGCGCCTCTACGTGCACGAGTCCCTGTACGACCGCGTCGTCGACGGCCTCGCCGCCTACGCCGAGAAGGTCCCGATGGGCAGGAGCCTCGACGAGGACAGCCTGCTCGGCCCGGTGCAGAACCGGGCGCAGTTCGAGGTCGTGGAACGTCTCGTCGAGGACGCCAAGGCTCGTGGCGCCCGCATCGTCACCGGCGGCCGACCCGCGACCGAGCTGGGGGACCTCTTCTACCCGATCACCCTCGTCGCGGACATCGCGGACGGGGCCGCGCTCGTGGACGAGGAGCAGTTCGGCCCGGCGCTGCCCATCATCAGGTACTCCGACGTGGAGGAGGCCATCGCCAGCGCGAACCGCCTCGACGCCGGCCTCGGTGCGTCGGTGTGGACCTCCGACGTGGCCGGAGCCCGCGCCGTCGTCGACCGCCTGGACGCCGGCACCGTGTGGGTCAACCAGCACGGGATGGTGCACCCGTTCGCGCCCTTCGGCGGGGTCAAGGCCTCCGGGTACGGCCTCGAGTTCGGCGTCGAGGGGCTGAAGTCGGTCGCGGCACCGAAGGCGATCACCACTCCCGTCGGCTGACGTGCGGCCGCTGCCCCTCTCCCCGGGAGAGGGGCAGGGGCCACGCGGGTCGCCCCGGCCCACCGCGACCCCGGTCAGGTGGGGCGCGGAACCGATGCCTCCGAACCGATCGCGGACGGGTGCCGGGCCAGCGGAGTCACCGAGATCGTCAGGTGCGCGAACAGCGGGAGCCCCCAGAGCACCTCGTGCAGGTGGTCGTTGTCGCGCACGTCGAAGACGCTGAGGTTGGCGTACCGACCGGCGCAGCGCCACAGGTGCAGCCAGACGCCGGCCCGCTGCAGCTCCTGGGAGTAGGCCTTCTCCCGCGCGAGGAGCTCGCTGCGGACGGGCTCCGGGAGGTCCGCCGGCAGCGAGACGTCCATGGTGACGGCGACGAGCACCTGGGCCTCAGGCCGGGTCGAGGACGAAGTCGTAGGTGACCTCGTGGCCGGAGCCGTCCGCGGCCGGTTGCGGTGTGAGCACGAGTTCCGGCTTGACCGCCTGAGCGATGTCGTCGTCCACGTGCTGCCCGCCCGCGAAGTAGAGCTGCGTCGTGATGGTCCTGGAGCCGGGGGCGGAGACCTTGAGGTGCAGGTGCGCGGGGCGCCAGGCGTGCCAGCCGGCAGCCGTGATCAGCGCGCCGCACGCACCGTCGGTGGGGATCTGGTACGGGGCCGGCTGGATGGTGCGGATGCGGAAGGTCCCGTCGCCGTCCGCGACCACCGAGGCGCGCAGGTTCCACTCGGGGATCCCGGGCGCGAACTGCGAGTAGTAGCCCTCGTCGTCCGCGTGCCACACCTCGATCGTCGCGGCGGGGACCGGCCGTCCGTCGAGGTCGCGGACCTGCCCCTGGAACAGCAGGGGCGTGCCGCGCTCGCCCTCGCGGTGCGGCAGGTCCGCGTCGGCGGGGAGGCTCGGCGCGCGGGGGACGTAGTAGGGACCCTCGATCGTGCCCTTGGTCCCCTCGCGCGAGCTGTTCACGACCTCCTCGAGGACGTGCTCGACCCACACGTCGAGGAACAGCGGCCACTCACCGTCCTCACCCACCCGGATGAGCCACGCCTTCAGGGCGTTGTACTCCTCGTAGGTCGCCCGGTGCCGGCGGACGACGTCGTGCACCGCCGTCAGGAGGTCGGTGGCCAGGGTGCTGACCCGCTCCTGCGACACCGTCGCCGTGATCTGCTTGTCGCGCTGGAACCGCTCGGTCGCGCTCGCCCCGGATGCGGCGGCCGTGGCCTCCGCGGTGGCCTCCGTGCTCGTGCTGGTCATGGTCTCGTGCCCTTCTCGACGTCGTCGTCCTCTGCCTCACCGGACCCGGTCGGGTCTCAGCGGTCTCGTCGGTAGTGCTCCAGCTTCTCCTCGTCGACGACCACACCGACTCCTGGTCCGACGGGGAGGACCAGGTGCCCCTGTTCGATGCGCAACGACTCCGTGAGCAGGTCGTCGGACATGTCGAGGAAGTTGGAGAGTTCCGCGGCGCGGGCCGCCGTCAGCGGATGGGCGGCGGCGAAGGCGGCGGAGCAGCTGGTCCCCAGCTGGCCGTCGACCTGGTTCCCGACGACCACCTCGACGCCCAGCCCGTCGCACAGGTCGAGCACCACCCGCGAGACCGTGAAACCCGTGCGCGCCGTCTTGATGCTGACGGCGTCGGCCGCCCCGGACAGCAGTTCCCGCGTCACCTCCGCGGGCGTCGTCGCGCTCTCGTCGGCCAGCACCGGGATCGTGCTGCGGCGCACCAGGCGCCGGCGGTCCAGGACGTCGTCGGCAGGGCACAGCTCCTCCGCGAAGGAGAGGTCGAGGTCCTCCATGAGGCGCAGGGCGCGCAGGGACTCCGAGGCGGTCCATCCCCGGTTGCCGTCGACGTAGAGGTCGATGCCCGGCCCGAACTCGGCCCGCAGGGCGCGCACCACCGCGACGTCGAGCTCGAGCGGGCGACGCCCCACCTTGACCTTGAACGTGTCGACGCCGTGGTCGGCGAGCATGCGGCCCGCCTCGGCCACCATCACCGCGGGGTCGTCGAAACCGAGCATGTGGCACACGCGCAGCGGTCGTCCGGCTCCCCCGCCGAGCATCGCCGTGACCGTGAGCCCCAGGCAGCGGCCCAGCGCGTCCCACACCGCCATGTCGACGGCCGCCTTGGCCGTGGGGTTGCCCACGGTGCGGTGCATCGCGGCGCGGAGCGCGTTGCGGTCGTGCAGCGACCGCCCCACGAGGGCGGGTCCGAGGAGCTGGTCGACCACCGCGACGATCGACGCCTGCGTCTCGCCGTAGGTGAACGGGCGCGGCGGGGCCTCGGCGATCCCGACGACCCCCGCGTCGGTGTGCACCCGGACGAGGACGTGGTCGGCGGCGTGCACCTCACCGCTCGCGAAGCGCAGCGGCTTGCGGTACGGGATGGAGAAGGGGACGGCGTCGACGCGCGTCACGCGGACGTCCGTGCGCAGCCCGCTCCCGGCGGTGGACGCGGTGGGGAGGGACCCGGTGGGCGGCGTCACGGGAGCCGGGCCTCCAGCCAGGCGGCCGCCTGCAGCAGCGGCCCGACGCGCGACGGGTGCCCGACGAGCTGCACCCCGAGCGGCAACCCCGCGGCGTCGCGCAGCCCGGCGACGGTGACGGTGGGGAGCCCGAGGTACTGCCAGGCCCGGCTGAGCACCGGTGACCCCGTCGCCGACGTCCCCTCCGGCGCGACCCCCGTCGCGGCCGGCCCCAGGACGGCGTCGGAGGTTCCCAGACCGGCCAGGGCGCGGGCCCGGAGGGAGGCGCGCTCGGCGAGGGCCGCGGCGTGCTGCTGCGCGGTGATCCGCCGGCCCCGCTCGAACAGCGCGTTGAGCGCGTCGCTGAGCGCCTCCGGTCTCGCCGCCTCCGCCGCCCGCAGGCGCACGGCCTCGAAGGCCATCACGACCTCGTGCAGCTCGGTCGCCCGCTCCACCACGGACTCCGGCAGGAACGGCCGGGTGCGCCCGCCGCCGTCGACGACCGCCGACGCCGCACGGTCGAGGGCCGCGGCCATGCCGGGTTCCACCGCCGCCACCGGCGCACCGCTCCAGAGCGCCACCGCGGCCGGTCGCGCGGGCCCGGGGACCTCGCCGAGGAGTCCCAGCGCCTGGAGCACCGGGACGAGGTCGGTGACGGTGCGGGTCAGCACCCCCAGCGCGTCCAGGGTGGGACTGAGCCCCACGACGCCGGCGGTGGGGACCCGCCCGACCGGGGTGACGAAACCCGTGACGCCGCAGTAGGCGGCGGGCCGGGTCAGCGACCCCGCGGTCTGGCTTCCCAGGGCCAGCGGGACGTGGCCCGCGGCCACGGCGGCGGCGGACCCGCTCGAGGAGCCGCCCGGCGTGCGGTCCAGGGCGCGGGGGTTGCGCGTGGGTCCGGGCGAGAAGTACGCGAACTCCGTGGTGACGGTCTTGCCGAGCGGCACGGCGCCCAGCCCTCGCAGGCGGGAGACGATCCAGGCGTCGCGCTCGGCGACCCGGCCGCGGCGCAGGACCGAACCGCACCCCGTGGCGGACCCCGCGAGGTCGATGACGTCCTTGACCCCGAACGGCACCCCGTGCAGGGGGCCCCGCGCCGACGCCTCGATCCGGTCGAGCGCCACCGCGGCGCCCAGCGCACCCTCACCGTCGACGGACACCCAGGCGCGGACGTCGCCCTCGGTCGCCTCGATCGCCTGCAACGACGCGCGGACCGCGGCGACGGCACCCGTCGCGCGTCCCGGTCCGGCGTCGGGGCGGTGAACCGGAGTCGCGGTGCTCACGTGGCCACCTGCAGCTGCTCCGCGGTGCCGAGGCGGTGGAACTGCCGGCCGAAGTAGACCAGGCCGTCCGCCTCGGGGCGGACCTCGACGTGGTCGACCTCGACGAAGAAGACGGTGTGGGTCCCGCGCTGCACGGTGTCGCGCACGGTGCCCGTGACGGCGACCACGGCGTCGTCGAGCAGAGGGGCACCGTGCTCGTGGGTCCAGTCGTGCGCCGCGAACCGGTCGGCCATCGGCAGCCGGGTCATCCCGGCGAAGTCCCGCGCCACCTCCGTCTGCGTGCCGCCGAGGACGTTGATGCCGACGCGCTCGCTGCTGCGGAAGGCCTCGTGCGAGGAACTGCTCTGGTTGACGCACACCAGCACCGTCGGCGGTGAGTCGGTGACCGAGCAGACGGCGCTGACCGTGATGCCCCGTGGTCCGTCCTCGCCCTCGGTGGTCAGGACGTTCACCGCGGCCGAGAGGTGCGCCATGGCGTGGCGGAACCCACGCTGCGTGTCGCCCGCCGCTTCCGTCGTCACCGTGCTCATCTGTTCCTCCTCGAACATCGGACCCTGCGACCGGAGTGCTCCGGTGGCCCTTCCCACGGTGCTCGCCCGGAGGGGCCCGGCACCATCGGCAACATCCGCGCTCCGCTGGGGAGACGGCCTGCGCCGCTGAAGCTTTCCCCGCTACTCGAGCTCGAGGACGAGCCGCGCGGAGCGCGACCGCGAGACGCACGTCGCCATCTGGTCGTTGGCCGCCTTCTCCCGGGCGGTCAGGCAGTGGTCGCGGTGGTCCGGCACGCCGGACAGGACCGGCAGGACGCACGTCCCGCAGATGCCCTCGCGGCACGACGTGTCGACGTCGATCCCGTGGGCGGCCAGCACCTCGACGATGCTCCGGTCGGCCGGCACCTCGAACACCTCGCCGGTGTCGAGCTCGACCTCGAAGGCGTCGGACGCCAGGCCGCTGACGTCGCGGGCGGTGAAGTGCTCCCGGTGCAGGTTGTCCGCGGGCAGGGTCCGGGCGCCGATCTCGACGACCCGGTCCATGAAGCCCCCGGGTCCGCACGTGTAGACGTGCTCGTCCTCCCCGAGGCGCCCCAGGACGCCCTCGAGCACCTCCCCCTGCGCCGCGCGGGCCAGCCCGTCGTGGACGGTCACCGCGGCGGCGAACGGGGCGGCCCTCAGCTGTGGCAGGAAGGCCGCCGTCGACGCGTCGCGCACGAAGTAGTGCAGGGCGAACGCCCGGCCGAGCCGGTGCAGCTCGTGCGCCATGCTGAGCAGGGGCGTGATCCCGATGCCGGCACCCACCAGCACGTGGTGCGCGGCGCGCAGCTGCAGCGGGAAGAGGTTGCGCGGCGCGCTGAGCGTCAGCTCGTCCCCCGCGACGACCCGGTCGTGCAGCGCCACCGACCCGCCGCGCGAGGAGGCCTCGCGCTTGACGGCGAACGTCATCCGCGTCCGGTCCTTGGGTGGTCCGCACAGCGAGTACTGCCGGGTGACCCCCGTCGGCCCCGTGACGTCCACGTGCGCACCGGCCGTGAACTCCTCGAACGCCCTCCGGTCCGTGCGCTGGACGCGGAAGAGCTTGACCCCCTGCCCCTCGTCGCGGACCTCCACCACGGTCACCCTCGTCACCGCGCCACCACCGTCCCCTCGCTCGAGCCTCCGGCCCTCCGGGGCCGTCCGTCCTGGCGCCGCTCAGCGCAGGTAGAGCCCGCCGTTGACGTCCCAGCAGGCCCCCGTCACGCCGCCCGCATCGACCCCCGCGAGCAGCACCACCGCCTTGGCGATGAACTCCTGGGAGCCCAGGGCACCGACCGGGATGCTCCGGGTGAGGGCGTCGACGCCCTCCGGCCCGACGATCTCCTCCACGGCGCGCGACTCCACCGGACCGGGCGAGACGGCGTTGACGGTGACGCCCTGCGCAGCGAGGTCGCGGGCGAAGACCTTCGTCAGCGTGAGCACCCCGCCCTTGGCCGCTGCGTAGTGGCTGCCCGTCGAGGTCCCGCCGTTCTGCCCGGCGAGGGAGGCCATGTTGACGATGCGCCCGTGACCCCGCTCCGCGAAGTACCGGCCGAACACCTGGCCCCCGAAGAAGGCGCCGCTGATGTTGGTGGCCAGCACGTCGCGGAAGCTGTCCGGGGAGATGTCGAGCAGCTTCTCCGCGCGCGCGGTCCCGGCGTTGTTCACGAGGACGTGCACCCCACCGAACCGCTGCACCGAGCCCGCCAGGACCCTCTCGAACTCGTCCTTCTCGCGGACGTCGAGCGACACCCCCCACGCCGTGGCCCCGCTCGGGTCCAGGTCCGCCGCGACCTGCTCGACGGCCTCCTGCTTCAGGCCGGTGACGACCACCGCGTAACCCTCGCGGTGCAGGACCTGCGCGATCGTCCGGCCCAGCCCGCGCCCGGCGCCGGTCACGACCGCCACCCGCCGCTCGGCCGCGGCCCCGGGGCCTCGGGTGCTCACAGCAGGAACCCCGAGGCGCTGACCGACTCGTCGGAGTTGACCAGGCGGACCACCTTCAGCGCGATCGCCGGGCGCCCGTCCACGAACCGGATCCGGTGGGTGACGTCCGCCCCCAGCACGAACGTGCGCTCGCGCTTGTGCCCGACGAGCACCTGCGCAGACGTCAGCTCCAGCTCGTCCTCGGTCTGCTCCCGCACGACGAAGCGCGACAGCGTCCGCACGGTCCGCGCCGCCGACACGGCGGACATGGAGAACCCGCCGACGAGGCGCTCGACGCGCATCCTCCGCATGCGCTCGTCGTCGTAGACCATGTTCAGCGACGCCTCGAAGTCGGTCGCCGTCGGGTCGATGGGGATGACGTAGCGGGCGTCGGCGGTGAACAACCCGTCCCACGTCTCGTAGTCCGGCGCGTCGAGCAGCGTCGCCTCGCGCCACACCAGCTCGATCGCCGCGGCGACGCGGCCGTCGAACAGGTGCGACCCGTCGGCGGTCAGGGGTCCGAGGGAGTCCAGCGCGGTCATGCCGACATCAGCTCCTGCCACTTCCGGTACGCCTCGCGCATGCCGGTCTCGTCGGTCACGTGCGACACCTTGTCGCCGTTGTCGGCGACCTGCTCCCGGGCGAGCCCGCGGTTGACGAGGATGGGCAGGTCCGTCCCGCCCACGGCGCCGCGCTGCACGCGGTCCCAGGCCTCGGAGTCGTCGGGGGTGCCGAAGCCGAACGGCCCCTGGAAGTGCTCGTGGATGCGCAGGCGTTCCCGGTTGACGATGTCGGGGCCGCCCTCCATCCCCAGCGCGCAGTGCCGGATCTCGGTCTCGGTGGGGCCGATGGGCCGCAGGACCCGGAAGAACGACATGGAACAGGCGACGTTCGGGAAGAGGTTGAGGTTGAACCCCGCGCCGTGCATCGAGCGCATGATGCGGCGCACCTTGGCCGGCTCGAAGTCCCTGGACAGGACCTGGACCACGTGCTCGAAGCGCGCCTGCACCTGCTCGGTGCCGTCGTCGTCGTCGAGGTCGACGTGCTCGGGCACCATCACCGCGGCGCTGTGCCCGTTGCCCAGGGCGTGCGTGACCGCCAGCTCGTCGGTCATGAAGGAAAGCATGCTGGCGGTCTCGGCGTCCACCGAGGACATCCAGGAGCGGTGCACGATCGGGAAGTGGTAGCCGTCGGTGGTGTTCTCCAGCTGGATCTTCCAGTTCCCCTGGAACCGGAACCTGTGCTCGCCCTGGATCATCACCGGGAAACCGGCACCCTGCTTCATGAAGCGGTCGATCCACAGCCGGGCACCGCCGAGGAACTCCTCCAGCGGCTCGACGTCGGCGTTGAAGCTGGCGAAGACCATGCCGTGGTACGAGGCCACCTGCAGGCGCTGCAGCGGCAGGTCCTTCTTGTCCGTGACGTCCTCGTAGCCCTCGGGGTAGGGGATGCCCCGCAGCTTGCCGTCCAGGCCGTACGACCAGGCGTGGTAGGGGCAGGTGAACCCGTTGCCGTTGCCCCGGGGGGTCTCGCAGACGCTGGCGCCGCGGTGCCGGCAGCGGTTGACCAGGACGTTGAGGTTGCCCTTGCGGTCGCGCGACACGATCACCGGCTGGTCCGCGACGTGGGACGTGACGAAGTCGCCGGCCTTGCGCAGCTGGCTCTCGTGCGCGACCCAGACCCAGGTCCTGTACCAGATCTTCTGCAGCTCCTCCTGGTACAGCGCGGGGTCGGTGTACAGGGCGGCCGCGACCCGGTCACCCTGGACGAGGTGCCCGAAACCCTCGGCATGCGGTGCGCGTCCCGTGACGCCGGCGACGACGCGGTCCACCAGACCCGCTCGGTTCGACAGGGTGGTCACCGCCCGGCCTCCTCGGCGACGGAGAGGGTGGTGCTGCCCGCCGACGTGAGCGGACGGCCCACGCGCGCCTCGACCTTCGCGTAGCGCCAGAGCGCGGTGTCGTCGCCGGGAGGGCCCACGCCGGTGGTGCGGAACAGCGAGCAGGCCGCGGCCACGGCGGCCAGGTCGTCGGCGTCGGCGAGGACGTACGACGTCCACGGGTAGGTGGCCGAGGGGCCCACCATGCTCTGGTCGTCGTCGAGGTCGGCGATCACCTCGATCCCCGGCAGCGCCGCCAGGTCGGCCAGCATCGTGCCGAACGCCTCGAAGACGTGCTTCTTGCCGTCGGCCGGCAGGTCGAAGAAGTTCTGGTTGATGCCGATGCAGAACAGCGTCCGCAGGGCGGCGGTGGGTTCGGGCACGAGACTCCTCGTGGTCGCAGGGCGGGTGTTCGGGGCCGGGCGGGAGTCGCCGGAGCGGCTCAGACGTAGCCCGGGAACGGTTCTGCTCCCAGGAAGACCGAACCCGCGCCGTCGTAGACGCTCTCGGACAGGAAGGCGTGCTGCGGGACCACCGAGGCGTCGCGCAGCAGGCGCTGCATCGGCCCGGCGCTCTGGATCGCCCCGATGCCGCCGAGGGTGTAAGCGGCCTGCGTCACCGAGAAGGCGACCCGGGCGGCGTGCGCCGCGGAGAGCCGGAGCACGCTGTTCTCCTCGCGTGAGACGTCGTCTCCGCGCAGGACGGTGTCGTAGACGCTCTCGGCCGCCTCGAAGAACCAGGCCCGGGCCGAGCGGAGATCCGCCTCCGCCCGCGCGAGGGAGATGCGGTAGGTGGGACGCTCGGCCGCCTTGCTGCCGGCCGTCAGGCTCCGCCGCTGCCCCCCGTGCCCGGCGGCGTGGTCGAGCGCGGCCCGCGCGACCCCCAGGCCCACCACGGCGAGGACCTGCGCCGCGTACGGGACGGCCGGGTAGCGGTAGAGCGGTTCGTCGACCGTCGGCGCGCCGCCCCGCACGAACGTCCAGTCCGGGTCGACGACCACCCCGTCGACGCGCAGGTCGTGGCTGCCGGTGCCCCGCATCCCCACGACGTCCCAGTTGTCGACGATCTCCACCCGGGAGGGCGGGAGCACGGCGACCATCGGCTTGCCGGCGATGCCCTGCACGCTGCTCGAGATGCCCACCCCCAGCAGGTCCGCGCCCACGCACCCGCTGGCGAAGGACCACCGGCCCCGCACCAGGTAGCCGTCGGGCACCACCTCGGCGGGCTGCACGGGGAAGATGCCGGCGGAGAACGCGAGGTCGGGGCCGTCGGCGTAGATCTCCGCCTGCGTCGACAGGGGCAGGGCCGCCAGGTACGTCGTCGCCTGCCCGAAGCTGGCGACCCAGCCTGCGGAGCCGTCGGCCACGGAGATCGCCTCCACCATGCGCAGGAACTCGGCGGGAGCCAGCGCGTCCCCGCCGAAGCGGCGCGGCGTCGCCGCCCGGTAGATCCCGGCCGCCTTGAAGTCGGCGACGACGTCGCGGGGCACGTGGCGGAGGTCCTCGAAGCGACTGCGCTGGTCCGCCACGCGGGCGACGACCGCCGCCAGACCGGTACCGGCCGCCGGCGGAGGACCGGCCGGCGCGTCCGGCACGGTGAGGTCGACGGCCACTCCGTCGGAGAGCTGGGTCATGGGATCCTCCTCGATCACGGGGGCGTTCGCAGGACCGGGAGGTCGCGAACTGCTGTCGACGCTAGGAGCGCACCTGCGGGGCGACAATGAGGACTGTCGCCGAGCGCACCGGGGTTCCCCCCTGCCGCCGTAGGGGTTCACCTCAGCCGGTGCCGCTGGGGGCTGGCCCGGGGAGGTGTTGCGCCCCAGCGGTCGCGCTGTCCGCGCCGTCGGCCCAGGCCGCGTCGGCGAGCCAGTACTCGCTGCCGTCCGCGCTCACCCCGCGCTCCCACTCCGTCGTCCGGCGCAGGGTCGGCTCGACCCTGGCCGTCGCGGCGTCGGCGCCGTCGGGACCGTCCTGCTCCGTCTGCCAGTGCACCCAGTTGAGCTCGTTGCCCTGCGCGTCGTGCACGAACAGGTCGACGTGGTGCCAGCCGTAGCCGTGGGTGTCGGCGTAGCAGGTCAGGAAGGTGTGCCGTCCCTCAGCGGACACGGTCACCCCCGACGGCCGTGCTCTCCGCCGCGAGGGGGTGGGCGAACATCCCGCGGGTGCGGAAGGAGGAGATGCGCGCCGGCTCGCCACCGGCGGGCAGGACGAAGCCGACGTCGAGCCGAGCGAGGCGCACGTCAGCCGAACCGTCGTCGTACCGCGCGAACTGCTGCATCGTCCAGCTGCCGCGAGCGGTGTCCGGACCGGTCACCTCGACGAGTCCCGGCGACAGGAGGTGGACGTTGGCCCGGAAGTGCGGAGAGGGCGGGAGGTACCGGGCCAGCACGCGCAGCACCGCCTCGCGGCCCTCGTGCCGGCCGAACTCCTGGCCGTAGTCGGCCCCCACGCCCTCCCAGACGGCGTCGGGTGTGAACAGCTCGCGCAGGCCGACCCCCGGTGCGTGCCCCGCGGGGACGTCGCACAGCTGGAGGTAGGTGAGCAGTGAGCGCTCCACGGTGGTGGCGACGTCCACGGGTCCTCCAGCGGGTGGGTCCACGTCCGACGGTCCGCCGAACTCGACGCCTCGACCGTACGAACGGCCGTCTCGGCCGGCAATGAGCCGGTTCCTGACGCGGGTACGCCGGTCCCGGGGGCCGAGAAGGGTTCTCCCTATCGAGGGTCACAGGAACGCACAGGGGTCGACCTGTAGACTTACTGACGAGTCAGTCGGTAGCTTGTCGGCACGGGGAGGCACCGCTCTCCGGTGAGCAGCGCCGCCGGCAGTGCGGCGCGGACCCTCGAGGAGCGCCGTGCACCTGTCCCTGTTCCTGGGGCCGTTCTCCCGGACGCCGCAGGACGACGCCCCGGTGATCGACCTCTGCCTCGCGCAGGCCGTGGAGGCCGCCCGGGCGGGCATCGCCATGGTGACGTTCGGCGAGCAGCACTACTCCGGCTACGAGCCCTACTGCAACCCGTTCCTCATGGCGGCGCGCCTGGCCGGTGACCTCGGGGACACCTGGTTCGGCACGACGATCGTGCCCCTGCCCTTCCACCAGCCCCTGCGCCTGGCCGAGGACGCCAGCGTGACGGACCTCCTGCTGCGCGGCAGGTTCGTGCTGGGCACGTCCATGGGGCGCGGCGGGCCGGTGCCGGACTGGGCGAACTTCGGCCTGCACCCCGCCCAGCGCGGGGCCGCGTTCGAGAGCAAGCTCGACGTCCTGACGAGCGCCTTCGCCCACCGTCCCGGCGACCCGCCCCTCGTGGTGGACACGCCGTTCGACACGGGCGTCCTCGACGGGCGCCTGGTGCCCCGGTCGTGGCGCGCCGGTGGCCCCCAGATCGCGATCGGCAGCAACACCGACGCGACGCTCGCCCGTGCGGCGGCGCGCGGCTGGCCCGTGTTCCTGGGCCCGTGCCTGCCGACGGACGCGGCGGCGAAGTTCACCGCCCACCGCCGGGCCGTGGCGAGCGCCGGTTTCAGCGAGGCCCACGTGCGGCGCGTCTCTGCCCTGTCGCTGGTCACGCGCAACCTCGTGGTGGCCGAGACGGACGAGGAGGCCTGGGCGCTGGCCGAGCAGGTCATGGGGCGGACCTTCTGGATGGACCGCCGCTCGGACCCGCGGTCCATGCGGGAGATGGCCGAGGCCGACCTCTCGGGCGAGGACCCGGCGCTCCTCGGCGGGCCGGTGCCCGGGCCGAAGGCCAACCCCGTCGTGGCGAACTCGGTGTTCGCCCAGTCGTGGCTCCTGGTCGGCTCCCCCGACACCGTCGCCCGCCAGGTGAAGGAGTACGAGTCGCTCGGCATCGGGCACCTCAACGTCCGCACCACCGTGGGCGCCTACGACGACGAGCTCATGACCCGCATGCACCGGCTCCTGCTGGACGAGGTGCTGCCCCGGGTCGACGCCCGGCCCTTCCCCGCGCTCGCCCCCGAGGAGGTCCGCGACGCCGGCGGACCGGGGGCGAGGTAGACGCCGTGGCGACCGACCGCAGCACCCGGACGAGCGAGCCCGCGGCGCCGGCGTCCGTGCGGCGCTCCCGCTCGCCGCGGGCCCGCAGCCCGCGCCAGCTGGAGGAGAACGCCCGCAACCGCGCGGAGATCGTGCAGGCGGCCCTCCGGGTGTTCGCCGAGAAGGGGTTCGCGGGGACGACCCTGGAGACGATCGCGAAGCTCGTCGGGCTGACCCGGCCCGGGGTTCTCCACCACTTCCCCTCCAAGGACGCCCTCTTCGAGGCCGTCATCGCCGACCAGGAGGAGTGGGCTCGCCGGCGCTACCTGGGTGACGACGCGCCGGTGGCGGACGACCCGCTGGCCACCCTGCGCTCCCTGGTCCCCTTCATCGGCCGCGACGACGACTCCCGCGTGCGGCTGCAGATGGTGCAGATGCTCCAGGGGGAGGCCGTCAGCGGGCACCCCGCCGCCCAGCGGTTCGCCCGCCAGCGCCTGTCCAACGTGCGTCGGCAGGTGCGAGCCCGGCTGCACCAGGCGGCCGAGGCCGGGGAACTGCGCCGCGACCTGGACCTCGACGCCCTGGCGACGCTCGTGTCCTCTGCCATCAACGGCCTCCAGGCCCAGTGGCTCCTCGACGACCAGGTCGACACGGCCGCGGCCTTCGAGACGCTCGTCACCACCCTCAGCGCGACCGCGGTGCCCGACGGGCCGCCCGCCGCGAACTCCTGACCCGTTCTCGAGAGGCAGAACCATGCGGATCGACGTCCACGCGCACTACTGGGCCGCCAGCTACCTGGACCTGCTGGCCGAACTGGGCCGCACCGACCTCCCCCCGATGGCGCGCCAGCCGGACGACCTGGCGGACCGCCTGGCCGTGATGGACTCCGTCGGGGTCGACTACCAGGTGTTCTCGGCCATCGGCCTGAACACCGAGGTCGCCGAACCCGCGGGTGCGGCGCGCGCTGCGCGGCACGTCAACGACCTCTACGTCGACGCCCACCGGCGCTTCGACGGCCGGTTCCTGGGTTTCGCGTCCGTCCCGCTGCCACACCTCGACGAAGCCATCGCTGAGACGGAGCGGGCCCTGGCCCTCGAGGCCGTCAAGGGCGTCGCCCTGCCCTGCGTCGTGGCCGGCAAGGCCATCGACCACCCCGACTTCGAACCGTTCTGGGCCAACCTGGCGCGGCACGGGCGGACCGTGGTGTACGTCCACCCGGTCGGTTCCGACTCGGCGGTCCACCCGGGCCTCGGCGAGTGGAACCTCGGCATGGCCCACGGCAGCCCGCTGCAGATCGCTGTCGCGCCGCTGCGCATCTGGTTCTCCGGGCTCAGCACCCGGTACCCGGACCTGCAGTTCGTGTTCGCGCTCTGCGGCGGGAACCTGCCCTTCCTCTACCACCGGCAGGAGCGCGCCGTGAAGCGCACCCTGGCGGCGCACCGCGGCCCCGGCGCGAACCGCCCCTCGCCCTACCAGGGGGTGCCCATGGATCCCGACGCCCCCCTCGCGGGGGTGAAGCAGTTCTGGTTCGACTGCAGCACCCAGGACGTCCCCCTGGCCCTGCTGGCCGCCAAGGAGAGCTACGGAGCCGACCGCCTGCTGCTCGGCAGCGACGAGACCCACGCCTCCCTGGTCGAGGCGGTCGCCTACGTCCGGGACTCCCCGCACCTCACCGACGCCGAGAAGACGGCGATCCTCGACACCAACGCCCAGAGCCTGCTGCACCTGCCCGACCGCGCCACCGCCGCCGTCGTCCGCTGACCCGCTCCGCCGCCGGGGAAACCGGCTGCGCCGGAAGCGGATCCCCTCCGCAGTCCCGACCCGGCGACACCGACGTCGCCCAGGCCCTGGAGCCGTCCATGCCCACCGAACCCCGGCCCGACTCGCCCACCCGGACGGCCCCGGCCGCGCCCGCACACCGGCTCGGTGTCCGCCCGGCGCTCCTCGCCGCGCTCCTGCTCGCGCAGGGCGGTGTGTGGATGACGTACTTCACGCCCGTGCTGACGGCGGTCCCGGCCAAGATCCGGCTGCTGTCCCCCGACCACTACACGTGGTACCTCTCCCTCACCCTCGCCGTCGCGACCTGCGTGGGGTTCCTCGCGGGACCGGTCGTCGGGCACCTGTCCGACCGCTCGACCTCGCGGTTCGGGCGGCGGCGGCCGTGGCTGCTCGGGTCGATGGGCATCGGACTGGTCGGTGTCGTCGCCCTGGCCTTCGCGCCCGGCGTCCCGGTGTTCCTCGCCGGGGCCGTGCTGTCGCAGATCGGCCTCGGGGGCACGACGGCCGTCCTGCTGGCGCTGCTGCCCGAGCACGTCCCGCCGGGTCGCCGGGGAACGGTGGGCGGCGCGCTCGGGGTGACGACGGCGGTGGCGACCATCATCGGGGTCGTGCTGACGGGGACGTTCGCCGGCTCCGGCCGGCTGCCGCTCGCGTTCCTGTCCGTGGCCGTGGTCGGCGTCGTCGGCGTCGTCGTCCTGGTCGCCGTCCTCCCGGACAACCCCGCCACGGCGTTCGGGGTGCGGCGCGCCCCGCTGGACCTGCCGAGCCTCGCCCGTGCGTTCTACCTCAGCCCCCGCCGCCACTCCGACTTCGCCTGGGGCTGGCTGAGCCGCTTCACGTTCTACCTGGCCCAGGCCAGCGTCGTGACGTACCAGCTCTACTACCTGACCAACCACCTCGGCATCGCCGAGGACCGGGCGAACGCCGTGTACGTCCCGCTCGGTACCGCGGCGCAGGTGCTGACCACCGTTCTCGGCGCCGCGGTCGGTGGGCCGCTGTCGGACCGGATCGGGCGTCGCAAGCCGTTCGTCGCCGCGGCCGCCGCCGCGTGCCTGCTCGGGCTGGTCCTCCTCGCCCTGGCCCCCGCCGTTCCCGCGTACCTCGTCGGCATGCTCCTGATCGGCCTCGGTACCGGCGTCTACAACTCGGTCGACATCGCCCTCATGACCGCCGTGCTGCCGGACGACGTCGCGGGCGCGGGCAAGGACCTGGGTGTCATGAACATCGCCAACACCCTCCCGAACACCCTCGCGCCGGCCTTCGCGCCGGTCCTGCTGTCCATCGGGTTGTTCTCGGTCGTCGGCGAGGCCCCCGGCCAGAACTACACGACGCTCTTCGCCGGCAGCGCCGTCTTCGCCCTCGTCAGCGTCGTGAGCGTCGGCAGGATCCGCAGTGTCCGGTGACCCCTGCTGAGGGGGACGGTCGCCGGTCGGCCCCCGCGGCGCTGCTCACACCTTGCCGCGCAGCAGGCGGCGGTAGTAGATCTGCGGCAGGACGTACCGGTCGAACCACCACGCGGAACGGCGCGGCGCGAACGGGTGCGGCAGCGGCAGCGGGCGGGGCCCCTCCCGGTCGGCCTGCACCAGCATGAGCTGGTGACGGCTGGTGGTCACGGGCATGACGGTGTAGCCGTCGTACGCACGCAGTCGGCGGTTCGACGCGGCGGCGGCGATGTTGTGCGCGAGGACCGCGACCTGCTTGCGCAGCGCTCCACCGGAGGACCGGGTGCCGATCGCGGCCGCGTCACCGATCGCCCAGACGTCGTCGTGGCGCGTGGACCGCAGCGTGGTCGGGTCGATGTCGACGAGCCCGGCGGGCGACGCCCCGCCCAGCCCGCTCTCGCTGATCCACTCGGGGGCCCGGTAGTGCGGCACCACGTGCGCGTACGCGACGTCGTCGAGGCGGCGGGTACCGGTGGGGGTGGCGACGTCCACCGAGCGCAGGACCGGGTCCACGCTCGCCACGCGGGACCGGCGCACCACGGTGACGCCGTAGGAGGCGAAGACCGCCTCCAGGTGCTCGTCGGCCCCGGCGACGTCGAGCGGTCGGGCCTCGGGGAGGACCACGGTGACGTCGAGGTCGCCCAGCACCCCGCGGCGGTTCCAGTGGTCGCACGCCATGAGGGCCGGCTTCAGCGCGGTGGGCCCGCACGGCGCCGGCTCCGGCGGGACGGTGAACAGCACCGCGCCCTCCCGGACCGCCCGGAGCGCCGGCCACACCAACGGCGCGGAACTCGGCACGTACGTCGACCCCGCCCAGCCGGCGCTGTAGGCGTCCTGCAGGCCCGGAGTGGCCGCCCAGTCCTCGCGCATCCCGGGGCAGAGCACCAGCGTGGTGTAGCGGAGGCTCGTCCCGCGGCGCGTCCGCACGGTGCGGCTCACGGGATCCACGGCCGCGACGGCGTCCCGGACCCACCGGCACCCGGCCGGGACGACCGAGCTCGTGGGCCGTTCCTCCGCGGCCGGTCGGGCCTCCCCGCTGCCGACGTAGTTCAGCAGCGGTCGGTAGCGGTGCACCGGGGACGGCTCGACGAGCACGACGTCGTGGGCCCCGTCCCGCAGGAGCTTGGCGGCGAGGGAGATGCCGGCGTTGCCGCCACCGACGATGAGGACCTCAGCGTGGGTGACCGACGCGCCGGCGCGGGGAGCGCGGAGGGGAGGGGGCACCAGGCCACCTTCGGCGCCGCAGCCGCCGCACGCCAGTCGGTGGCCGCGCGACCACCGGTCCACCGGGCACCGAGCTCGCGGGCTCCCGCCCGACCGACCGTGGCGTCGTCGGCCGTCCGGGACCCCTCAGTCGCTGGGACGCTTGTACCCGAAGAAGTTGCGCTTGACGATCGTCGCGGCGACCTCCTCGGGGACCATGGACTCCCACGTGTCGTCGCCGGCCGCGATGCGCCGCAGCACGTCCCGGCTCAGGATCGGCAGGTACTCGGGCCGGTAGTTGTCCAGGTGCACGAAACTGCCGCGACGGGCGAGGAAGTCGAAGAGCGGCTGGAGGTCGGGGGCGACCTGCATGTCCTCCACGGTGACCGTCGCGCCCGTCTCCTGGTCCTGCATGGGGTAGACGAACAGCTTCAGGTCGTTCTTGAAGAGCCGGCCGAAGCTCTCCAGGATCCCGCCCTGCATGTGCGCGTGGTTCTCCTCGTCGAAGAGGTTGACCAGGCTCGGCACCCCCATGACGATGCCGATGCGCTCCTTGGTGCGGCGCTGCAGGTACTCGGCGAGGCGGTTGTACTCGTAGTAGTCCGTGATGACGGTGGTCATGCCGCACGCGCCGAGCAGGTCGGCGCGGGCCAGGAAGTCGCGCCGGTCGACCTTGTCGCCGGCCGCGCGGAGGTTCCGCATGGTGAGTTCCGTCAGCGCGAGCACCGGGGCGCCGCCCACGGCGTCCTCCTGCGCGAACTTCTCCTCCGCGCAGGAGAGCATGTCGATGTTGACCACCGTGGGGGGGCGGAAGCTGCCGCGCTCGACCAGGACCGCGTGCTTGCGCAGCGCCTCGGACGGCTGCAGGACCTCGCCGTCCGGGCCGAACATCGCGACGCCCGACAGGCCCAGCTGCACCAGCTGCAGCGCCATCAGCCGGTTGTCGACGCTGCGGAACTCGATCCCGCGGAACTGGATGACGTCGATCTCGATGCGCCCGGTGGACAGCCGGTCCAGCAGGCTGGCCACGACCTGGTCCGGTTCGTGGCGCTCGAAGAACGCCGCGTGCAGCAGGTTGACCCCGACGATGCCGAGGGCCTCCTGCTGCAGGCCGGCGTCGTCGTCGAGCATGCGGACGTGCAGGACGATCTGGCTGGGCTCGTCGTGCGGGTGGGCCTGGAACCGCACACCCATCCACCCGTGGCACTCGTTCCCGCCGCGGTAGCTGCGGGCCACGACGGTGTCGGCGAAGGCGAAGAAGCAGGTGTCGTCGCCCCGCGCCTCGCTGAGGCGCTCGACGTTGAGGGACAGCTCGTGCTGCAGCATCGCCTGCAGCCGGCCCAGGGACACGTAGCGGTCGCTCTTGCCGTAGACGGCGTCGCTGACCGCCATGTCGTAGGCGGACATCGACTTGGCCACGGTCCCTGCGGCGCCGCCGGCCCGGAAGAACCAGCGGGCCACCTCCTGCCCGGCGCCGATCTCGGCGATCGTCCCGTACCAGCGGGGGTCGAGGTTGACCCGAAGAGCCTTCTGCAGCGTGTCGGCGGCGATCTCCATGCGGGTGTCCTCCGAGTCGCGGCAACGTCCGGTGCTGCCCATCCTGCTGGACCCGGTCGCGGCGTGTCACCTCGTGGCGGACGACGCCGGCCGGGCGGGAGCAGGCGCGTGCCTCCCGACCGGCCGCGGCAGGGTCAGCGGACGGCGTTGCGGCGGCCACCGCGGGCGCCGACGAGCAGGAGCACGATGACGGAGCCGATGACCGCGCCGATGATGCCGGCGGGCTGCAGGAAGCCGTCGGCCGCGTCCTGGCGGAAGATCAGGTAGCCGAGGAAGCCGCCGACGAACGAGCCGACGATGCCGAGCAGGATCGTCGTGCCGACCGACATCGACTGACGGCCGGGGACGAGCAGGCGGGCGAGGGCGCCGGCGATGAGGCCGACGACGATCACGGTGACGACGGTGCCGATGATGCCCATGGCGTTCTCCTGGTGGTGTGGCGCGGTGGTCCGCGCGGGGTGACGGTGCCCGGTGCCGGGCCGTGGTCCCACTCGACCACCCGGCGGGGCAGGGTCGGCACACCCCTAGGGGTGGTAGCTTGCCCGGCATCAGCACCGTGACGAGGACCCGCCCCATCACCGTCGCCCTGGTCGACGACTACGACGTCGTGCTCGTGGGGCTCGCGCACCTCTTCGACGCCTACCGCGACCGCGTCGTCGTGGCGGAGATCGACGCCAACGCCTCCCTGCACGACGACGTCGACGTCGTGCTGTACGACTCCTTCGCCCAGCCGGAGTCCGACGAGGAGGAGGTGGCGGCCCTCGTCCGCAACCCGCGGGTCCACCGCGTCGTGGTCTACACCTGGAACTTCCAGCCCACGCTGGTCGAGACGGCCCGCGAGCTGGGGGTGCACGGCTACCTCTCGAAGACCCTGCCCGCGCGCGACCTCGTCGCGGCGATCGAGGCCGTGCACGCCGGCGAGCGGGTGTTCAGCACGCCGCCGCGCCGCGCCTCCAGCGCGCTCGGCCTCGACTGGCCGGGGCGCACCGAGGGGATCACCGACCGGGAGTCGGAGATCCTCGCCCTCATCACCCAGGGCAAGAACAACGCCGACATCGCCCGGCTCACGTACCTGAGCCCCAACACCGTGAAGTCCTACATCCGCTCGATCTACCGCAAGATCGACGTGGACAGCCGGACCCGGGCGGTGCTGTGGGGCGTCGCCCACGGCTTCACGCCCGACCACCGCCGCATCGACCACTGGCTCGGGGGGCCCTGACCGGGCGGTCGTCGGGTCGCGCCCCTGCGTCGCTACCCTGCCGTCGTGCCCCGGATCCCGTCCGCCCTCCTGGTCCCCTCGAGCGTCGTCGCCGGGTTCGCCGTCGGCCGCCGCACGGGGCGCCGCGCCCTCGCGGGGGTCGCCCTCGCGGCGGGTCTCGCGGCCGCCGCGCCCCGCTGGGCCACCCACCGCTCCCCCCTCACCGCCGCGGCGGCCGCCGCCGTGACCGTCGCCCTCGTCGGCGCCTCGCACCCGCTCTCGCGCCGCCTCGGCACCTGGCCGGCCGTCCTCGCGACGGGCGCCGCGACCGGTGTCGTGTCCGCGTGGGCCGACGGAGGCCGCGGCAGGCCGTGACCGACCCGGTCGAGGGCCCGGACCGCGCGGCAGGCGTCGACTGGCGCGCCCTCGCGGTGCGCGGCCCCGCGGCCACGGCCCTGATCGACGGCACCCGTGTGCTGTGGGCCTCGGCGCGCGCCGCGGCTCTCGCGGGCTGCGGCGGTTCGGGGGAGCTGTGCGGCGCCGACGCCCCCGGCCTGCTCGTCCCGGCCGACCGGGACCGCGCCCGCCGGGCCCTGGACCGGGCCCGCACCGAACGCGTCGAGACCGCCGTCGTCCGGCTGCGCGCCGCCCCGGCGCTGCGCCTGGAGGTGGCGCTCTCCGCCACGCGCACGGGGGAGGTCGCCGTCGCGGCCTGGGACGTGACCGAGCGCCTCGCGCGGGAGCGGGCCCTCACCCACCGCGCCACCCACGACGGCCTCACGGGGCTGCCCAACCGCGCGCTGCTGGCCGACCGCTGGCAGAGCGCCCGGGAGCGGGCGCGGCAGACGGGCGGGACGTCGTTCCTGCTGGTGTGCGACGTGGACGGGCTCAAGGACGTCAACGACCTGCGCGGCCACGGGGCGGGCGACGACGTGCTGGTGCAGGCCGCGAAGGCGCTCACGCGCGAGGTCCGCCCCAGCGACACGGTCGCCCGCCTGGGCGGTGACGAGTTCGTCCTCCTCGTCGAGAACGTGCCGGCCGACCACGTCGCGAGGCTCTGCGACCGCTTGCGCCGCAACGTCCTCCCGGCCGGCGGAGCCCCCGGTCGGCCCGTCCGGCTCAGCGTCGGCTGGGCCGCCGACGACCTCGGCCGGCCCGAGGAGGCCGTGCTGGCGGAGGCGGACGCCCGGATGTACGAGGACAAGCGCGGGGCCCGCCCGACGCCGCGCTGAGGTGCTGGACCCGCCGGCTCCGGACGTCAGGTCCGGGGCGCCGTCAGCTCGCGCACCGCGGCGTACCGCTCGCGGACGGCGGGCGTCGGGTCCGCCTCGAACGTGGCGCTCTCGCCGAGCACCCACGTCGGCGGCGCGTCGCTGCCGGCGAGCGCCCACGCGGCCTGGCGCGCCGCGCCGTCGGCCACGTACTCACCGGGCGGGGGCACCACGACGGGGTGGCCGAGCACGGCCGGCGCCAGCCGCCGGACCGCCTCGGACCGGGCGCCGCCGCCCACGAGGACGACCCGGCCGACGCGCACGCCCTGGGCGGCGAGGGCGTCGAGGCCGTCCGCGAGCCCGCACAGCAGGCCCTCGACGGTGGCGCGCGCCAGGTGCGCGGGTGTGCCCGTCGCCAGGGTCAGCCCGTGCAGGGCGCCCGTGCTGTCCGGGCGCACGGGCGTGCGCTCGCCCTCCAGGTAGGGAACCAGGACGAGGCCGCCCGAGCCCGCGGGCGCCGAGAGGGCCAGCCGCGACAGCTCGGCGTGGTCGACGCCCAGCAGGGTCGCGGCGGAGTCCAGGACGCGGGCCGCGTTGAGCGTGCAGACCAGGGGCAGGTAGTGCCCGGTGGCGTCGGCGAACCCGGCCACCAGACCGCTCGGGTCGGCCGTCGCCACGTCGCTGACGACGCTGACCACGCCCGACGTCCCGATGGAGACCACGACGTCGCCCAGCCGGGCCCCGACCCCGAGGGCGGCGGCCATGTTGTCGCCCGTGCCGGCGGCGAGCACGGCGCCGCGCGAGAGGTCGCTCGCGCTGGTCCCGGCGGAGCCGGCCGCGTCGAGGACGACCGGCAGCTCCGCGTCGGCGCCGAACGCGCGGCGCAGCAGGTCGTGGCGGTACTCGCCGGAGGCGGGTGAGAAGTAGCCCGTGCCGCTCGCGTCGCCGCGGTCGGTCGCGAGCCCGGCCCCGGCCGCGGTCCCGCCGGCGAGGCGGTGGGTCAGCCAGTCGTGGGGCAGGCACACCGACCGGGTCCGGGCCACCGACTCCGGCTCGTGCTCGGCGAGCCAGCGCAGCTTCGTGACCGTGAAGGAGGCCACGAGCTCGCTGCCGACCTCGCGGGCCCAGGCGCCGGGGCCGCCGAGCTCTGCCGTGAGGTCCGCCGCGGCGGCCGCGGACCGGCCGTCGTTCCACAGCAGCACCGGCCGGACCACCTCACCGGCGTCGTCGAGCAGCACGGACCCGTGCTGCTGCGCCCCCACGGCGAGGGAGTCGACGTCGTCCAGGCCGCCCGCGTCCGCCACCGCCTCCGTCAGCGCGCGCCACCAGTGCGCGGGGTCGACCTCCGTCGCGTCGGGGTGCCCGGCGCGCCCCGCGCGGAGCAGCTCCCCCGTCTCGGCGTCGCGCACGACGACCTTGCAGGACTGGGTCGAGGAGTCGATCCCCGCCACCTTCGGCATGCGCACAGCTAACACGGTCGGCCGTGCGCTGCGCCGCACGGGTGACTCCGCAGGCACCCCGGGGACCGTGCGGGGCCGACGCGCGCGACCGGGATGCCGGAAGCTCCCGCGGGCATGTACCTTTGGGACCACGGAGAGATGACAGCTGCTCCGGGGCACGCTCAGCCTGCCCCGGCCGACGCGCGAGGGGGTCGACGCCATGGGGCGCGGCCGTCAGAAGGCCAAGCAGACGAAGGTCGCTCGGGAGCTGAAGTACTTCAGTCCCGAGACCGACTACAACGCGTTGCAACGCGAGCTGCACGGGCCCGACCGCTTCAGTCCGGCGGGGCGCAACACAGCCCCCGTCGTTCCGGAGCCGGAAGCCGAGGAGGACGAGCCGTACGTGGACTCGTACCAGCCCCCGGAGGACGACTACGAGGACTGGGCGACCAAGCGCCGCGCCTGACGCAGCGTCCGTCCCAGTCCTGAAGTCACGCATGCCGGTCGGCGTGCCGCTGCCACCACCGTCACCAGCCCGGGTGCCGGCCACGGAGGAGCGTCACGCCGCCTGACACTCCCTTGCCGTTGCTCTCGCCGTCCGCCGCGGTGCGGGGCCGGACCTCACCGCACACCCACGCCGGGACGCCCGCGCCCTCGAGGCTGCCGACGACGGCCTCCACCGATCCGGCCGTGACGACGGCCACCATCCCCACCCCCAGGTTGAGGGTCCGCTCGAGGTCCGCCGCGGGGACGCCCCCCAGGTCGCGGACCGTGGAGAACACGGCCCCCGGGGTCCAGGTCGAGCGGTCGACCTCCGCCGTGACGTCGGCCGGCAGGCAGCGCGCCAGGTTCGCCGCGAGCCCCCCGCCGGTCACGTGGCTCATGGCGTGCACCCCGCCGGTGGCCAGCGTCGCCAGCGCCGGCCGGGCGTAGATGCGGGTGGGTTCGAGCAGTTCCTCGCCCAGCGTGCGACCGAACTCCTCCACGTGGCGCTCGTAGCCCCAGCCCGCGTCCGCGACGACCCGGCGCACGAGCGAGTACCCGTTGGAGTGCAGGCCCGAGGACGCCATCGCCACGAGGACGTCGCCGGCGCGCACCCGCTCGGCGCCGAGCAGCTCGTCGGCCTCGACGGCTCCCGTCACGGCACCCGCGACGTCGTACTCGTCGGGGCCCAGCAGCCCCGGGTGCTCCGCGGTCTCGCCGCCGACGAGCGCGACGCCCGCCTCCTCGCACGCGCGGGCGATGCCCGCGACGATCGCCGCCATCCGCTCGGGCACGACCCGGCCGCAGGCCACGTAGTCGGTCATGAACAGCGGCGTCGCGCCGCACACCACGACGTCGTCGACGACCATGCCGACGAGGTCGGCGCCGATCGTGTCGTGCACGTCGAGGGCCTGCGCCACGGCGACCTTGGTCCCGACGCCGTCGGTGCTCGTCGCCAGGAGGGGGCGACGGTACGCCTTGAGCGCGCTGACGTCGTACAGCCCCGCGAAGCCGCCGAAGCCGCCGACGACCTGCGGGCCGTGCGTCCGGGCGACGGACGCCTTCATGAGCTCGACGGCGCGGTCCCCCGCGACGACGTCGACGCCCGCGTCCGCGTACGTCGTGCCGCCCGTGGGCCGCCCGCTGCCGGAGGCCGTCACCGGGTGGCGGCGACGGGCGTGATCGGGATGCGCCGCGCGTCGAGGGAGTGCCGGCCGAGCCGCTCCACGTCGGGCAGCGGCACGGGGTAGGTCCCGCTGAAGCAGGCCGTGCACAGCTTCTCGACGGGCTGCTCGGTCGCCTCGATCATCCCCTCGGGAGAGATGTAGCCGAGCGAGTCCGCCCCGATGCTCGTGCGCACGTCCTCGACGCCCAGGCCCGTCGCGATGAGCTCGGCACGCGTCGCGAAGTCGATGCCGTAGAAGCACGGCCAGGTCACCGGGGGCGAGGAGATCCGCACGTGGACCTCCTTGGCGCCCGCCTCCCGCAGCATCCGGATGAGCGCCCGCTGGGTGTTGCCGCGGACGATCGAGTCGTCGACCACGATCAGCTTCTTGCCGTGCACCACGTTCTTGAGTGGGTTCAGCTTCAGCCGGATGCCCAGCTGCCGGATCGTCTGGCTCGGCTGGATGAACGTGCGCCCGACGTAGGCGTTCTTCACCAGGCCCTGGCCGTAGGGGATCCCGGACGCCTCGGCGTAGCCGATCGCGGCGGGCGTGCCCGACTCCGGCGTCGGGATGACGAGGTCCGCCTCGACGGGGTGCTCGCGGGCCAGCGTGCGGCCCATCTCGACGCGGGCCTCGTGCACGACGCGGCCGCTGATGGTCGTGTCGGGGCGCGCGAGGTAGACGTACTCGAAGACGCAGCCCTTGGGCTTGGGTTCCGCGAACCGCGACGAGCGCAGGCCGTCGGCGTCGATCGCGATGAGCTCGCCCGGCTCGATCTCCCGGACCTGGCTGGCGCCCACGATGTCGAGCGCGGCGGTCTCGCTGGCCACGACCCAGCCGCGGTCGAGGCGGCCGAGCACGAGGGGACGGATGCCGTGGCGGTCGCGCGCGGCGTAGAGCGTGTGCTCGTCCATGAACACGAGGCTGAACGCGCCCTCCACGTGCGGCAGGACCTCGGTCGCGGTGGCCTCGAGCGTGTGGTCGGGGTCGCCCGCGAAGAGGGCCGTGATGATCGCCGTGTCGGTCGTGTTGCCGCGGGCGATCTCCCCGACGGAGGACGCGCGGCCCGCCGGCCCCGGCTGGTCGGGGTAGCGCTCCGCGAGCAGCTCCCGCAGGGCGAAGGAGTTGGTGAGGTTGCCGTTGTGGGCCAGGGCGACCGTGCCACCGGCCGTCGCGCCGAGCGTCGGCTGCGCGTTCTCCCAGCCACCCCCACCGGTCGTGGAGTAGCGGGTGTGCCCGACCGCGATGTGCCCCTGCAGGGACTCCAGCGCCGACTCGTCGAAGACCTGGGACACGAGCCCGGTGTCCTTGAACACGAGGATCTGCTCGCCGTTGCTCACGGCGATGCCGGCGGCCTCCTGCCCCCGGTGCTGCAGGGCGTACAGACCGTAGAAGGTGAGCTTGGAGACTTCCTCACCGGGAGCCCAGACCCCGAAGACGCCGCACGCGTCTTGAGGTCCCTTCTCTCCGGGAAGCAGGTCGTGGTTGAGACGTCCGTCACCGCGGGCCACGATCCGAGTGTGGCACACCGGGCCCGCCCGGGCCGACCGCGTGGGTGCGGCCCCGGCTCAGCGCCGGCGTTCCACCAGGACCGCGACGAGGCCGCCGACGATGGCCCCCACCATGCCGAGGGACACGAGCAGGAAGCCGAACAGCTGGCGCTGCGAGTACCCCCCGTTCGGGGTGCTCACGAGGGCCGTGACGAACGCGACGAGGACCGCGACGCCGATCCCCGTGAGCACGAAGGCCTTGTACCGCGGCGCCCGCCGGCGGGTGACCTGCACGAAGGCCGTCCCGTCGGCCGCCTCCGCGGCGGCGTCGGAGGGCTCGCTCCCCGGCGCGGGCGACGCCACGGGCTCGGGCGACGCCACGGGCTCGGGCGACGCCACGGGCTCGGGCGCCGCCGCGGGCCGGGCGGCGGCGTCGGGGTCCCCGGCCGGCTCGTCGAGAGCGGGGCGGTGCTCGGCGTCGGTCACCCTGCGACCGTACGTCCTGCCGCGTCCGGCTCGAGCACCGGCAGCAGGTCGCTCAGGTCGGCGCGGTTGCCGCTGGCGAGGACCCGTCCGGCGGTGCGCGCGACCTCGAAGGGCACCCGCCCGCCCGCCAGCTCGAGCCACGTGACGGCGTCCATCTCCACGACCGCGGGAGGCGTGCCGCGCGTGTGCCGCGGGCCCTCGATGACCTGCACCGCACCGAAGGGCGGGACGCGCACCTCGACGCTGCCGCCGGGGTAGCGCGCGGCGAGCTCCTCGAGGGCGTAGCGGACGCCGGTGGCGAGCACCGAGCGCGGGGGCTGGCCGCCCTCGGCGATGGTGCTCAGAGCGGCCCGGGCGGCCGCGAGCCCCTCGACGGGATCGGTGCGACGACGTGCGGGCATGCTCCCATCGTCCGGCACGCGGCGGCGGCCCGCCTCAGCACCCGGCCCTCAGCACCCGGCCCTCAGCACTCGGGGACGTTGACCCCCACGACCGTGAGCGCGAGCCCGCCCCGGGAGGTCTCCTTGTACTCCGAGCGCATGTGCGCCCCGGTCTGGCGCATCGTGCGGATCACGGTGTCGAGGCTGACGACGTGCACCCCGTCGCCACGCATCGCGGTGCGCGCCGCGTGGATCGCGGTCGTGGCGCCCACCGCGTTGCGCTCGATGCAGGGGATCTGCACGAGCCCGCCGACGGGGTCGCACGTCAGGCCGAGGTGGTGCTCGATCGCGATCTCGGCGGCGTTCTCGACCTGCTCCGGGGTCCCCCCCAGCACCTCCGCGAGACCGGCCGCGGCCATGGCGCTCGCGGACCCGACCTCGCCCTGGCAGCCGACCTCCGCGCCCGAGATGGACCCCGTCTCCTTCAGGACGATCCCGAGGCCCCCCGCGGCGAGCAGGAAGCGGACGGTGCCGGCGTCGTCGGCGCCGGGCACGAAGCGGCGGTAGAAGTGCAGGACGGCGGGGACGATGCCCGCGGCGCCGTTGGTGGGCGCCGTCACGACCCGTCCGCCCGCCGCGTTCTCCTCGTTGACGGCGAGCGCGAACAGGCTCACCCAGTCCATGGCGCGCAGGGCGTCGACGGGTGAGTCCGCATCGGCGTCCTCGGCGAGCAGCTGCGCGTGCAGCCCGGGAGCGCGGCGGCGCACGCCGAGGCCGCCGGGCAGGGTGCCGCCCGAGACCAGGCCGCGGTCCACGCAGGCCGCCATGGCCGCGAAGATGCGCAGCAGGCCCGCGTCGACCTCCGCGGACGTCCGCACGTGCTCCTCGTTGCGGCGCACCAGGTCCGCGACCCTCAGCCCCGTGGCGCGGCACGCGTCGAGCAGCTCCGCGCCCGTGCGGAAGGGGTGCGGCAGCTCCGCGCCCACCTCGGCGACGGGGGCGGTCGCGTCCAGCGGGTGGTCGCGGACGAACCCGCCGCCGACCGAGTAGGAGGTCCGCTCGGCGAGCAGCGCACCGTCCGCGGCGAACGCGCGGAACACCATCCCGTTCGGGTGGTCCGGCAGCGCCCGGTTCCCGACGAGCACCAGGTCGGCGTCGACGTCGAAGGCGATGCGGTGCCGGCCCAGGAGGTCGAGGGTGCCGCGCTCGCGCACCGACTCCAGCAGCGTCGGGACGATCTCGATGTCCACCGTCTCGGCGTGCTGGCCCAGCAGGCCCAGCAGCACGGCCCGGTCGCTGCCGTGCCCGCGTCCCGTGGCGCCGAGCGAGCCCCACAGCTCCACGCTCACGCGGGCGGTCCGGGGCAGGTGCCCGTCGGTCTCGAGCGCCTCGGCGAAGGCGCAGGCGGCGCGCAGCGGCCCCACGGTGTGCGAGCTCGACGGGCCGATGCCGATCGAGAACATGTCGAACACGCTGACGGCCACGTCAGCGCACCCGGCGGTAGAAGGGCAGCTCGACGACCTCGACGGGCTGCGCGCTGCCGCGCACGTCGACGGCCAGGGCGGTCCCGACGGCCGCGAGGTCCGCCCGCACGTAGGCCATCGCGACCGGGTACCCGAGCGTCGGGGAGAGCGCGCCGCTGGTGACGCGGCCGACGACGTCGTCGCCCGACAGCACCGCGTACCCCTCGCGGCCCGCGCGCCGGCCGCTGCCCCGCAGACCCACGAGCAGCTCGGCGGGCTCGGCGGCGGCGGCCGCCTCCAGCGCCGCGCGGCCCGTGAAGTCGCCCGGCGCGTCGAGCTTCACGACGCGGCCCAGCCGCGCCTCGTAGGGGTTCCGGTCCCGGGTCAGCTCGTGGCCGTACAGCGGCATGCCGGCCTCCAGGCGCAGCGTGTCGCGGCAGGCCAGGCCGGCGGGGACGGCGCCGTGCTCGCGGCCGGCGCCGAGCAGGGCCTCCCAGGCGGCCACGGCGTCGCCGGTCGCGGTGAACACCTCGAAGCCGTCCTCCCCCGTGTACCCGGTGCGGGCGAGCAGCACGTCGACGGGACCGCCTGCGGTGCGCAGGGTCGCGGGCTGCGAGCGGTAGTAGCGGACGACGGCGAGGTCGACGTCGACGAGCGGCGCGAGGATCGCCGCGGACGCCGGGCCCTGCACGGCGACGAGGGCGTGCTGCTCGGACTCGTCGGCCACGACGGCGTCGAAGCCCGCGGCGCGCTCGGTCAGCGCCGTCGCCACGACCTCGACGTTGGAGGCGTTGGCGATGACGAGGAACTCCTGCTCGCCGAGGCGGTACGTCACGAGGTCGTCGAGGATCCCGCCGTCGGTGTCGACGAGCATCCCGTAGGCGGCCCGGCCCAGCGGCATGGCCGACGGCGTCCCCACGAGGGCCGCGTCGAGCGCGGCGCCCGCGGCGGGCCCGGTGACCCGGATCTCGCCCATGTGGGACAGGTCGAACACGCCGGCCGTCTCGCGCACGGCCCGGTGCTCGGCGAGGTCGGAGGCGTAGCGCACGGGCATCGACCAGCCCGCGAAGTCGGTGAACGTGGCGCCGAGGGCGGCGTGGACCTCGTGCAGGGGGGACGGGCGGCTCATCGGGGCTCCTCTCGAAGCGTGCCGTCGCCGGGTGCGACCGCACGGGGACCCCCTCTGTCGAGCCGTCGGGCCGCGGCGCCGCAGCGGGTCCGTCGACGGGGACCACGACGTGGCCCGGCTCTCCAGAGCGGCCTGCCCGTGGCGGTCCGTGGACCTGAGAGGTTCCGGGGTGGTTGCTCCTTCGGTGCCCACCGCTGGCGCGGCAGGGCTCTCCCGCCCGGGGGATGCGGCCTGGTGGTGCTGTTCTGTTGTGCGTGCAGGCCGAGCGTCGCACAACGGCGACGGCCTGGGCTACTCGCTCGAGGAGCGCCGGCCGCGGGGACGGTGTGCCGGTACGTCGAGCCTGGGGATCGCCCGCAGGAGGAAGCGGTCGAAGTGGGGAACGGTGAAGGCGGCGTAGCCGTGCTGAGGCGTCCAGAGCAGTCCCATGTTGATCAGCTCGGCTCGCGTCGGGCCCAGGTTGGTCGAGGCACGCCCCATCACGTCGGCGACATCGGACGCCTTCTGCGCGGCAGGCCCGAGTTGGGCCATGGCCCGCAGGTAGGCGCGCTGCAGGTCCGTCGCACGGTCGAGGCGGATTCGGAAGAAGGACGCGTCCAGCTTCGCCTCGTAGGCGGGGACAGCCGCCTCGACGTCCTCCTCGATCACCTCGGGACCCACGGCCACCGTCCACACCGCGTACCCCAGTTCCTGGACGAAGCAGGGGTAGCCACCGGTGATGTCAACCGCTCGATCGAGCGCGCTCGCGGTGTAGGTGACACCTTCCTCCCGAGCCGGTCGCGCCAGCGCAGCCCTCGCGTCAGCGTCCGAGAGGTCGCCGATCTCGGGGAACTTGAACAACCGCTCGGCGTAGGACTTGGCGTCACCAGCCAGTTCGGCGATCTGCGGCAGACCGGCACCGACCATGGTGATGGGCAGCTTGCGCTGCACCATCTTGTGCAGCGCCTGGATCAGCGCCTCGAGCTGCTGCTTGCTGAGGAACTGGACCTCGTCCAGGAGGAGGACCACCCCGCGCTCCCGTTCCCTCGCCGCCTCTCCCAGGGCGAGGAGCACGTCCGTCAGGTCCATGGCGAGGTTGCCGTGGTCGGCGAAGCCCTCGGCCGCCTGGACGTCCAGGCCGGCGGACCAGCCGCCGGACGGGTCCACGCTGAGCGCGAAGGACTGGAGGACTGCCGCAGCGTGCTGGAAGCGGTCGCTCCACCGTGCACGTGGTGACAGCTCCAGCAGGCCGGCTCGCAGCCGGCTCGACATGTCCCGGCGGAAGTCGGCCTCGTCGTGCTTGCTGACCTCCTGCTCGATGACGACCCACTCCTGCGCCAGCGCCTTGGAGCGGAACTGGCCCAGGAGGACGGTCTTGCCCACTCCGCGCAGTCCCGTGACGATCATGGACTGCTCGGTGCGGCCGCGAGCGAGACGGGCGAGGAGGAGGTCGAACGACTCCAGCTGGTCGTCGCGACCGACGACGGCCTCGGGCTCTGCACCCGCGTTGGGCGTGTACGGGTTGGTGAGAGCGCGCACGGCCTCACCTTAGGAGCTTTGCCTGGCTTTATCCTATGTCGATGAAGTCGGCCACTTCGACTGAGGACCCAGCTCGAGGAGCGCCGACCTCGTCACCAGGCGGTGAAGTCGAACTCCTGGAAGTCGGCGACCTCGACGGCCCAGCGCTGCTCGACGAAGCCGCGGTGCGCGGGGTGCTCGTCGTAGGCGCGGTAGGCGGCCTCGTCGGCGAAGCGCATGGAGAACCGGAAGCGGAACGGGCTCTTCGGGCTGACCTGGCGGCTGACGGTGAAGTCCTCCACCCCCGGGACGGCGGTGAGGACGTCGCGGCCCTCGGTGAGGAAGTCCCGCTCGGCCGGGGAGCCCTCGGGGTGGACGAGGGTGAAGCAGACGGTGTGCTCGATCACGGGCCCACTGTGCCGGAGGACACCGTCGGGTCACCAGCGGCCGGCACGACGGGCCCCCGCGCTCCGTGGTGGCGTCGAGGGCGCGCCGCGTCGAGCACCACCTGCCTCAGGCGCCGCCGGGACGGGCGCCCAGGTCGACCTCCACGCGGCGGCCCGTGCGCAGCGACTCGACCCCGGCCGCGCAGACGGCGGCCGCGGCGTAGCCGTCCCACACCCCGGGCCCGTCGACGCCCGCCCCGCTGCGCACGGCGTCGGCCCAGCGCTGGACCTGGGTGTCGTAGGCCGCGCCGAAGCGCTCCTTGAACCCCGGGGCCACCGCGCCGCCCCAACCGGTCCCCGACTGCTGCACCAGGCCGACACCGAGGCCGATCTGCGCGCTGCCGCGCTCGGCCACGAGCTCGGTGCGCACGACGTAGCCGGTGGTGGTGTTGACGAAGACCTCGACGTCCACGAGCGTGCCGCTCTCGGTCTCCAGCAGCACGAACTGCGGGTCCTGCAGCCCCTCGGGGGCCGTGGCGCTGCGCCGGGGCGTGAGCACGGTGACGGCCGTGACCTCCTCGTCCAGCAGGAACCGGGTGACGTCGACCTCGTGGACCACCGAGTCGAGGACGAGCATCTCGGAGGAGAAGTTCGGCGGCGTGCTCGCGTTGCGGTGCACGCAGTGCAGGAACAGCGGCCGGCCCAGCTCGCGGGAGGCGACGAGAGCGCGCAGCCGTTCGTACTCGGCGTCGAAGCGGCGCATGAACCCGACCTGCACGAGCGGGCGCCCCAGCGCGTGCTCGGCGTCGACGATCCTGCGGGCCGTCGCTGGGGACGTGGTCAGCGGCTTCTCGCACAGCGTCGGCTTGCCCGCCGCGAGCGCCTCCAGCACCAGGCCCTCGTGCGTGGAACCGGGCGTGGCGATCACCACGGCGTCGACGTCCGGGTCGTGGACCGCCGCCACCGGGTCGTGCACCGCGCGGACCCCGAACTCGGCGGCCACGGCGTCGGTCCGGGCCGCGTCGACGTCGCTGACGACGACGAGCTGCGTCCCCCTCGTCAGCCGCGCGAGCCGCCGGGCGTGGTCCTGGCCCATCGCCCCGACGCCGAGCACGGCGACGCGGAGGTCCCGGTCGCCCCCCGGACGGGGGGCCCGGGGGGCCGTCGCCGTGCTCACGCGGGGATCACCGTCCGGTGGTGTCGGGAGCCGGCACGGCGGTGGAGAGCTCGTGGCTCAGGGCCGCCAGCTCGGCGCCGCCGGCCATCTCGTTGGTCAGCTCCTCCAGCGTGATCTCCTGCCGCGACCGGTCCAGGGACACGTTGCCGCGGTTGAGGATGACGAAGTGGTTGCCGACCAGGTAGGCGTGGTGCGGGTTGTGCGTGATGAAGATGACGCCCAGGCCCGCGTCGCGGGCCTTGGCGACGTACTTCAGGACCACCCCGGACTGCTTCACGCCGAGCGCCGCGGTGGGTTCGTCGAGGATGAGGACCTTCGCCCCGAAGTGGATGGCCCGGGCGATGGCGATGCACTGGCGCTGCCCGCCCGAGAGGGCCCCGACGGGGCGTTCGAGGTCGGGCACGCTGATGCCCATCTTCGTCAGCTCCTCGTCGGTGGTGCGCACCATGGTCCTGACGTCCAGGCGCTTGAACGGGCCCCACCCCGTGCTGAGCTCCGCGCCGAGGAAGAAGTTGCGCCAGATCGACATGAGCGGCACCAGCGCGAGGTCCTGGTAGACCGTCGCGATGCCGCGTTCCAGCGAGTCGCGCGGCGAGGTGAAGCGGACCTCCTCGCCGTTGACGACCAGCTGCCCCTCGGTGTGCTGGTGCAGGCCCGCGATGACCTTGATCAGCGTCGACTTGCCGGCGCCGTTGTCGCCCAGGACGCAGGTGATCTCGCCTTGGCGCACCGACAGCGACACCCCGCGCAGGGCGTGCACGTTGCCGTAGCTCTTGCCGACGTCCGTCAGCCGGAGGATCTCGCTCGTGGGGGCCGCGCCCGCGGTCGCGGCGCTCACCGCTTGGACGCCTGGTTCTTCACGACGAGGTTCACGATCGTCGCGAGCAGGAGCATGACGCCGAGGAACAGCTTGAACCAGTTGGCGTCCCAGCCCGCGTACACGATGCCGAGGCTCGTCATGCCGAAGATCAGCGCACCGATGGCCGACCCGATCGCGGAGCCGTACCCGCCGGTCAGCAGGCAGCCGCCGACGACCGCGGCGATGATGTAGATGAACTCCTGCCCGACGCCGCCGCCGGACTGGATCGAGTCGAAGCTGAACAGCTGGTGCATCCCCACGAACCAGCCGCAGAACCCGACCGCCATGAACAGGCCGATCTTCGTGCGCCGCACGGGGACGCCGACCGCACGGGCCGCCGCGGCGTCCCCGCCGGCCGCGAAGATCCAGTTCCCGACTCGCGTGCGCAGCAGCGTCCAGGTGGCGATGGCGACGAAGAGGATCCACCAGAACACGGTGATCTTGACGCCGACCCCGCCGACCTGGACGGTCGAGGCGAACACCGCCTGGGCGGCGGAGAAGCCGTCCATGTCCGCCACCGAGTCCGACGAGACGCCGCCCGTCAGCAGCTTCGTCACCCCGAGGTTCAGGCCCTGCAGCATGAAGAACGTGCCCAGCGTGATGAGGAAGCTGGGCAGCCCCGTGCGCATCAGGAGCCAGCCGTTGAACGCCCCGACGGCCAGCGCGAGCAGGAGGGCCACGACGATGCCGACCCACAGGTTCAGCCGCAGCTGGAAGGCGAACGTCGACGCCGCCAGCGCCGACGTGGTGACGACGACGCCCGCCGACAGGTCGAACTCCCCGCCGATCATGAGCAGGGCGACCGCGACGGCCATGATGCCGATCGTGGACGCCGAGTAGGCGACGGTGGCCAGCGAGGGGGCCGTGCGGAACGTCGGGGCGACGACGCAGAAGAGCACGAAGACCGCGACCGCACCGATGAGGGAGCCGATCTCGGGACGCGACAGCAGCCGCGAGGTCACCGAGCGCGTCTTGACGCGGTCGTCCTTGCCCTGCAGCGCCGCGGAGGCGCTGGGGCTGCTCACCGAGGTGCTCACGCGAGCCTCACCGGGTTCCCTTGGCGGCGAAGTCGGCGACGCGGTCGACGTTGGTGGAGTCGATGAACGCGGGCCCGGTCAGCGTGGCCTGGCCCCCGCCGATCGAGTTGCCGTTGGTCTTGTACAGCCACAGCGCGTCGACCGCGAGGTAGCCCTGCAGGTAGGGCTGCTGGTCGACGGCCCACTCCACGGTGCCGCCCTGGATGGCCTTGACGAGCTCCTCGTTGGTGTCGAACGTTCCCACCTTCGCCTGGCTGCCCGCGTCGGCGATGGCCTTGACGGCCGTGAGGGCGTACGGCGCGCCCAGGGCGACCACCCGGTCGATGGCCGGGTCCTGCTGGAGCTTGGAGGTGATCGACTGCTGGACCGACGGCATGTCGGTGCCGGTGACGAAGATGTTCTCGGTCGTGCCCGTGAACGTGTTCTTGACCCCGGCGCAGCGGGCGTCGAGGCTGACGTTGCCCTGCTCCTGGATCACGCAGAGGACCTTCTTCGCGCCCTCGGTGCTGAGCCGCGTGCCGACGGCCTCGCCCGCGACGGTTTCGTTGGAGCCGAAGTAGCCGATCGCGCCGGTGGCCTGCCACGCGTCGATGCCGCCGTTGAGGACGGTGACGGGGATGCCGGCGTCGACCGCGGCCTTGACGGTCGGGGCCATGGCGTCCGGCTTGGCCATCGTGACGGCGATCCCGTCGGCCTTGGCGTCGATGGCGCTCTGCACGAGGTTGGCCTGGTCCGCCGCCTCGGGTGCGCCCTGGTAGTTCAGGTCGACGTTGTCCTTCTTCGCGGCCGCCTCCGCGCCGGAGCGGACGATGTCCCAGAACGTGTCGCCCGGCGCCGCGTGGGTCACCATGGCGATCTTGATGCGGGGCGTGTCCGCGACCCCGGCCGCCGCCCCTCCGGTGTCGGTGTCCTCCCGGCCGCCGCTGCTGCTGCAGCTGCCCAGGGTGAGCGCCGCGGTGGCGGCGAGGGCGATGACGGCGGCCTTGCGCGAGCGAATCCTCATCGATCCGGTCCTTCCTGTCGGGCCGCGGGGAGCGGCCCGGTCCTGGGGCTGCGGGCCCGATCCGGTGTGCGGGGGTGCGGTGTTGCGGCGGTGCGGTGCCGTCCGGACGGTACCCGGGCCCGACGACGGGCGCCCGGCCCCGGTCCCGGTCAGGCGCCGGGCGTCCGGCAGGACGTCAGGTAGGAGAAGGTCCGGCGGGCGATCGGCAGGGGGACGTCGGGGGCGACCGGGTAGAGGTCCTGCTCCACGATGGCGAACAGGTCGCGGTCGAGCCCCTCCAGCGCGGCGAGGATCGAGGGCATGTCCGGGACGCCCGTGGGCGGCTCGACCATCGCACCCATCGCCACCGCCTCGCCGAAGCCGAGGTCCTCGGCCTTGACCTTCGCGACCACCTCGGGCGAGACCTGCTTGAGGTGGACGTAGGCGATCCGGTCGGGGTGCTCGGCGATGATCCTGAGGTTGTCCCCGCCCGAGTAGCTGACGTGCCCGGTGTCCAGGCAGAGCTTCACGACCTCGGGGTCGGTCATCTCGAGGAACCGGTCGATCTGCTCGTGCGTGTCCACGTGGGTGTCGGCGTGGGAGTGGAAGGCCAGCTGCAGGCCGTAGCGGTCCCGCACGTCGCGCGCGAGGCGGTCCGTGCCCGAGGCCAGCCGCTGCCAGCCCTCGTCGGTGAGGGTGCGGTCCTCCAGCGCCTCCCCCGTCGTGTCGCTGCGCCACTGCCCGGGGATGACCACGAGGTGCGTGCCCCCGACGGCCTGCGTGAGCGAGGCGACGAGCTCGACCTGGGCCCACGCCTCGTCGTAGTGGTCGGGCCGGTGCAGGGCCGCGAAGATCGTCCCGGCCGACACCTTCAGGCCGCGGCGGCCGAGCTCCTCGGTGAGGCGTCCCGGGTCGGCCGGCAGGTAGCCGTACGGTCCCAGCTCGATCCACTCGTAGCCCGCCGCGCGGACCTCGTCGAGGAACCGCCCGTACGGGACCTGGCGCGGGTCGTCGGCGAACCACACGCCCCAGGAGTCGGGGGCGGAGCCGATGGTGATGGTGCGGCCCATGTCGCGGTGTCCTCCACGTCGTCGTGCGCCTGCGCCTCGTGCGGGCTCCTGGAACTCTGCTGCGCGGCCCGGACGGTGTCAAGAGTTTGTCCGGACATGCTCACCTCTCCGGGGGCCTCCCGAGGGCCCCCGGCCGAGGGGTGTCAGACGAGCGGTCGCTGCCGCGCCTTGTGCGCCTCGTAGGCGACGCGCGCCGTGCGCGTGGAGTCGACGTGGGAGACCTCGGAGACGGGGACGTCCCACCAGCCGCCACCGTCGGGGGCCTCCGAGTGCAGGTCGGTCTCGACGTGCACGAGGGTCGACTCCGTGGACGCCTTGGCGTCCCGCAGCGCCTCCACGAGCTCCTCGCGGGTGCCTGCCCGCAGGACCCGCACCCCGAGGCTCTCGGCGTTGGCCGCGAGGTCGACGGGGAGCTTGTCGCCGTCGAGGCGGCCCGAGGCCGAGCGCCTGCGGTAGCGGGTGCCGTAGCGCTGCGAGCCCAGGGACTCGCTCAGCGCGCCGATCGAGGCGAACCCGTGGTTCTGCAGCAGGACGACGATGACCTTGACGTCCTCCTGCACCGCCGTCACGAGCTCCGTCGGCATCATGAGGTACGAGCCGTCCCCCACCGTGATGAAGACGTCGCGGTCGGGTGCCGCCATCTTCACGCCGATCCCGCCGGGGATCTCGTAACCCATGCAGGAGTAGCCGTACTCGACGTGGTACCCCTTCGGGTCGCGCGCCCGCCACATGCAGTGCAGGTCCCCGGGCAGCGACCCGGCGGCGCACACCACGACGTCGCGCGGGCCGGCCACCTCGTCCAGGGCCCCGAGGACCTCCGCCTGCGCGAGCACGCCCGTGCGCTCCCCGATCCCCGAGCGGTAGAACCCCTCGACGACGGCGTCCCACTCCGCGTTCAGCCGCGCCGTCCGCTCCCGGTAGGCGTCCGGCACCGAGAACCCCTGCAGCGCAGCCGTCAGCGCCACCAGCGCCTCGCGCGCGTCCGCCTGCACCGCGAGCCCTGCGTGCTTGACGGCGTCGAGGGAGGCCACGTTGATGTTGACGAACCGCACGCCGGGGTTCTGGAACGCCGAGCGGGAGGCGGTGGTGAAGTCGGAGTACCGGGTGCCGATGCCGATCACGAGGTCCGCCTCGGCGGCGATCTCGTTGGCTCCCGTCGTGCCCGTGGCGCCGATCGCCCCCAGGCACAGCGGGTGGTCGTAGGGCAGCGTCCCCTTGCCCGCCTGCGACTGCGCGACGGGGATGCCGGTCGCCTCGGCGAAGGCCCGCAGCGCGTCCGTCGCGCCCGAGTAGGTGACGCCGCCCCCGGCCACGACGAGCGGAGTCCGGGCGCCGCGGACGAGGTCGGCCGCGCGGGCGAGGAGCGCGGTCTCCGGCACCGGCCGGGCGACGTGCCACGTGCGCTCGCGGAACAGCTCGACGGGCCAGTCGAACGCCTCGGCCTGCACGTCCTGCGGCAGCGCGATCGTGGCGGCGCCGGTCTCGGCGGGGTCGGTGAGCACGCGCATCGCGCCGAGCAGGGCGGCGGGCAGCTGCTCGGGGCGCCACACGCGGTCGAAGAACCGCGACAGGGGACGGAAGGCGTCGTTGACCGAGACGTCGTACCCGGACGGCAGCTCCAGCTCCTGCAGCACGGGTGAGGACACCCGGGTGGCGAACACGTCGCTGGGCAGCAGCAGCACGGGGAGGCGGTTGATGGTCGCGAGCGCGGCGCCCGTCAGCATGTTCGTCGCCCCGGGGCCGACCGAGGCCGTCACCGCGAGGGTCTGCAGGCGGTCCTGCTGGCGCGCGTAGCCGACCGCCGCGTGCACCATGGCCTGCTCGTTGCGCCCCGTCACGTAGGGCACGTGGGCCGGCGGCTTCCAGCCGTCACCCGCGTCGACGGCCAGCTCGGCCTCCAGCAGCGCCTGCCCCACGCCCGCGACGTTGCCGTGGCCGAAGATGCCGAACACCCCGCCGAAGAACTGCCGGCGCTCCCCGTCGCGCTCGGAGAACTGCGCGGCCAGGAACCGGACCACGGCCTGGGCCACGGTGAGGCGGACGGTCTCGCGGGGGGTCGGGGTGACGCTCATGGCGATCGGCTCCGGTCGGGGGTGGTCGGGTCAGACGGGTGGTCGGCTCGGGCGGGAACGGTCCGGGCG